>JBDNGP010000053.1:0-54538 GCA_041689265.1 Verrucomicrobiota bacterium | reverse complement strand
TGCGTTCGTCGAACAATACAACAAAAACTGCGGCCCCTTCATCTGGACCAAGGGCCCGGAAAAACTCAAACGCATCATCGAGCTCACAAAAAACTACCAGAAATCATTGCACACAAACTAACGGGCCGATGCACTAGTTCCGGCACGACCCACAATTCATTGTGCGGTCGCGGACCCCGAAGCCAGCACGCGAACGCCGCCTCGGCGAACGGAAGATAGCCCCTGAATTCCCTGGTGAGATTTCCGCGGTCGTCCGTCACCGGGACCTGGCAATGGTCAATTTATTTGAGATTCTTGATCGCCGGGAGGTTGAGCAAGTAATCACGGCGTTGGTCGGCGAATTCTTTCAGACTGATGCCCTTCTGTTTGCCACGCATTCCCTCGGTCTCGAACTCGCCGCTGAGCGACTGCTCGAACGCCTCGTTGGAATCCAGCTTGCGGGTGTCGATGAGCACATCCTCCGCGATCAACGCGTGGTGCGCTTTCGCAACCGGACCGAGCTTGTTCCAATCAAGCCAGTTTTCCGCGATGTCTTTCACGTAGCCGAGATAACGCGTCTTCAGTTCAGGAACAGCGAGCAGTTTGCTGATCAGCGGTTTGTTCGCGTCGTTCTCCGCCATCAGAGGATCAAGCGCGAATCCTTCGACGCCGAAGCCGGGACCGCCCGGTTTGAGGAACGTCTCGTTGGCGTCGTGCGGGACCAGATGAAACCGGCCGCCGGTGTCGAGATAAAGGTTGTAGTCGCTCGTGCGAATCCAGTAGCCGTCGTTGTTGACCAGAACATTTTCGAGCGCGATAAATTTCAGCGCGCCATCAAGGTCGAGAACCGGTTCGAGGGCCGCCTCAAGTTTGTCGGGAGGCGTGTTGTTGAGAATCTTGGTCAGGTGGATCAACGCATCCCAGGACTCCGCTTTGTCCTTTGACTTGATGCGGTAGAATTTTTTGTATTCTTCCACGTCGTCACCGAGGTAGGCGAGGTTCGCCTGACCGCGCGGATTGCCAGGCGTTTTCCAGCGGGCTCCTTTGCGCGAATCGAAACCGTCTCCGGTCATGTCCTTGTTGAACTGCTGGGCGTTGACGTAGATGCCCCAGTTCTCACCGTTGATCACGACCCTCACGAAGTTCGCCTTCGGAGTCGGGAGGTAATTTCCCGAAATCTGATACGAGAGAACCGTCCGCAGAAATGATGCGTCGGTGTGCGAGTTCAGCAGGTTCAACGTCTGGTAACCGTCGATGTCCTGCTTGTCGTGAATGAAATCGACCGACACGTTCAACGAACGTTTGCGGCCTTCGCCCACAGTGAAGAACGAGGATGCGCCGCGAAAGTGGACGCCCACGTCTTCGTAAGTTTTTCCATCGACCGTCAGCTTCGCGAGCATCTCGATGTCGGTGTTGTTGAACGCGGCCATCTCCTTTTCCCAGTCGGCATTTTCGAAATCGAGAAAGAGCGGGCGGACGACGCCCGGGTCGTAGAACGGCCGGCCAGGATAATTCTTCACGTCAGCGGGCGACAGTTTGATGCCCTGCTCCGGCGGGGTCTGATCGCCACCACCACCAAAGCGCGGCCCGCGACGCCCACCGCCGTTCTTCTGTTCTTCGGCCAGAAACTCAAGGGCTGCCTTGCGTTCATTCGCGTTCAGCCAGCCGTTGCCGTCCGTGTCGAACTGGACAACGATTTCACGCTCACCGCTCATCATGCCGCCGGGACCGCCACCACCAGGGGGACGACCGCCCTGGCCGGGGCCGGGCTGCGCAAGAATCAAGCAAGGGGGAAGCAGCAGAAATCCGGCTGAAACGGCGGCGAGTGCAAATCGAAAACGTTGAGGAGAAAGCGGGCTGTTCATCGTAATTTCATGTTGTTCCCGTAAGGACGAATCTTGTGACGGACAAGTTACAAAGTTGAAACGGAACTCCTGCGTAAATCTGAAAGCGAACGTTTGAAACTGCGGGCAACACGAACGGGGCAACCGCTGGTCAACGCTTCTCTCCAATCAAAAAACTGACGGTCGCCGTATCGTTCACGCGACCAGGCAAACCTGCACTTCGATCAGATCATTCACCAAGTGCATACCGACGTTTTCGAAGAATTTCCCAGAACCGTAAATGCTGTTCCACAATGTGCGATCAAAGACGAACGCCGCCTGCGCTCCGAAGCGGGAGTTTGCATACAGTCCGGTTACTGCGGTCAAAACGAGCGGATGCAATTTCCCGCGCAGATTGAGTTCACCTGAGATCCGCACATTCGGCACCCCGGGCGTGGCGCCGGGGAGGGCCTCGACCTTGAGCATCTTGAAGCGCGCTTCGGGAAAGCTGTCCACGTCGAAAAAGTCGTCGCTCTTGAGATGATTGATCAGCACCTGGTTGATCTTGGAATCGGGAATGTCGGAGCAGGTGATCGCGTTCATATTGATCACGAATTCGCCCCCCACGAGCGTGCCGTCCTTGAGTTGAACCCGTCCGGTTTTTAGGCCGATGGTTCCCCTGTGTTTGTTCAACAGGTTACGACCCAGCCATTCCACCCGGCTCTCCCCGAGATTGATCTGGAATATTCCGGTGGGCAGATCGGCGGCGGGGTTCGCATCGTTGCCGTCGACCGGTTGACCTGACGTTTGCCAGTCGCGCAGCCCGCCGCGAAACTCCCGCACATCGGCGAATCCGGCGCGGCCCAGTTTCCCGGCGGCCAGCCGCGACTCGTGACTGTCCGAACTGTCTCCATAGACAATGATGGGCCGGTCCTTCGCACATCCGAGCGCCGCGAGATCCTCGAGAAAACTGACCTTCAATACACTCGCGTTCTTTACGCTGGGAAGCCGGCCCGCGTTGAAATCCTCATCCAGCCGGACATCGATTACATCGATTTCTGACGTCCCGTTTTGCAACGCCACCAGTTCTTCGAGCGTGATGATTTTCATGAGGGTGAAGGGGATGATGGAATTCAGTTCGTGCAAGCCCGCGCCCGCACATCGCGATGATGGGTAGGTGGAGTGAGTTCTCCGAACGAACTTTGAGCGCAAGGGGCGGCCTCGATTCTCAGACGTTCTCTCGCCCGTGCCCCAGACCCTTCGGCGGTTCGTCTTCTTCCTTCATGCGGGACGGAACAGGATTCAGAGGTTCCCCCGAGACATCGAAGGCTCGTTCGGAGAACTCGCCCCACCTTTCGCCATCCGGCGCATCCGGTTGACCCTCACTTTCAAACGCGCCCGTTCCAAACAGGAAACTTGTCAGCCGCACACAACCGGCTATCGTCAAACGCATCATGAGAACGCCGAGGGCCAACGCTCCTCACGTCGGGATAAACTGAGTTTGGCTCGTTAGCTTTATTCGAGTTGCACGTGTTCGCGTTCCACACAGAACTCTCAGCAGCGGCGGTTGCTGCAGGAATCACAATCGCGGGTTTCATCGTATTCAGTATCTGGAGCCATCGGTTTGGAACAAAAGCCATCCAGAAGTGGGCGGTCGCAAACGGCTTTCAGCTAGTCAGCGCACGGTGCAGGACACTTGTTCCACACTGGCATTCATTGCAAAGCCGACGGTTCCAGTTTTTCCGCGTGAACGTACGCAGCGAATCTGGCAGGGAGCACAGGGAGCACAGGGCGTGGAGGTGTCTCGAGTCGGATTGCGACACTCCGGATATCGTCGACGTGATTTGAAACGACGAGCCCCCCAGTTGAATGACCTCAATTAAAACGGTTGGACGAACAAGGCTGTGTCAAATTTCCATGAATCCGTTTTCAATGCGCCTGCAAAAACTTTAGCAGCTCGATCTTCTCCCGTTCGTTCAACGCATCGAGCAGACCTTCCGGCATCATTGATTTTTCGGTCAGCACGCTGGAAACGATGTCGGCGCGCGGGATCACCACGGGGCCGCCGGTGTGGTGCAACGTCACCGCGCTCGCCGTGTCGCCCATCATCAGGCCGGAGATCACATCACCGCTTTTGGTTTCCACCGTCATCAGCTGGAAGTCCTTCCCCACGACCGCATCCGGATCGACGATATTCTCGATGAAGTAACGCGAACCATGTTTGCCCGCGCCGGTCAGTTCCGGTCCCAGCCGCACGCCCACATCTCCGACTCGATGACACGGCGCGCACAGCGTCTGAAAATGTTTGAACCCCGCCTGCTCGCTGTAGGCCCACAACGGAGCTTCACTGAACACCGTGTTCAGCCGTTCGATCTCCAGTTGTTTTTCGGCGGGTGTGGTCTTGATGGGACCCCAGATTTTCGCGATCTGCCCGTCCACTTCCGGACTGTTCAACTGGCTCAACTGCCGCACGTGAAACGCCGACAACGCGTTTCGAGGGACGACCTCGTTGCCGATGGCGACCAGCAGCGGAATCGCGTACGATGCGCGACTGGTCAGGGTATCAACGGCGGCCGAACGTTCCGACGGTTGCAGAAAGTTGAACCGCGTGAGAATCGCCGGTGGAATACGCGCAGAATTGAAGCGCGCCAGTAGACGCAGGGTCTGCAGCCGGAACTGATCTTCATCCAGCAGGTTCAGAAAAACATCCAGCGACTGCTTATCCTGCGCGCGGCTCAACACGGCGAAGGCATGCGCACGCGCGGCGGGATCCGCGCTGAATCGCGCCAGCGTATCTCGCAGCAGAGCGAACGAGGAATCGTCCCCAAACACGGCCGCAAGCTGCTGCGTCAGCCGACGAACCTCCGCATCAGAACTCAGGTCGAGCACGCCGGCGGTTTTTCGCCACGCCTTCGGCATCGGCAGATTCGCGCGCGGCTCCATCGCCAGCCAGAGCCCGGTCAGGCGCTTGAGCAAAGCGTCACCGCGCAGTTCGCCGAGTGACCCGATCGCCTGGTCCAGATTCTCCCCTTCGAGCGCTGCCGCGTACCAGTAAATCCAGTCGGCGAGCTGCGGCATCTTGGTTTCGCGCGCAATCGTCATCGCCGTGGTCAGTCGTTTCCTGGCCACCGCTCCGGTCGCGGCCGGTGACGACCAGACGGTCGCCATGCCATGCCAGAGCAGGTACGGCAGGATGCGGTCATCGGCGTCCCTGGCGTGTCCCGCCAGGTTTGCGATGAGCGCCCACGCCGTGTTTTCCGGGACACGCTGAACTGCCGACGCCAGATAACGGCGAACAACCGGCGAAGGTTCGTCGAATGCGATCCGGACGAATTCGTTCTGCATCACGCCCGAAACATTCCGGGCTTCGCACGCGAGCTGTATCGCCCACGCACGAACGAACGGATCGTCATCCCCCAGCGCGCTCCGGGATTCCGCCTCCGTCAATCCGCCGGTCAGATGCCGCGTCCACAGCGCGTTCAACTGCACCTGTGGTTCGCGGGAGTCCAACCGGCTGCGAATCTCCGCGACAGCGAGGGAGGCGATCTTTCCGCTGAGCGATCGCTCGTTGAGCAGACGTCGGGCAGTGCGGGCGTACCAGCGGTTCTTGTGATCCTGCAGGTGGACAAGTTCAATGTCCTTCAGCCGACGCAGATCGACGGTGACCGGCCGGTAGGTCTCCTTCCATTCCATGCGGTAGATGCGGCCGTTCGCGCGATCCCACTGTTCGGTGTTGGGATTGTGGCAATGCTGCGGGTCATACCAGTCGATGAAATACACCGCGCCGTCCGGACCGTATTTCAGATCGACCGCGACGTAGTTTGGGTCGGTGCAGAACAGCACGTCCTTCCCCGCGTGAACCGTGTCGTAACCCGAGCCCAATGGTTTGTTAATCTGTTGATTGATCTGGTGACCGCCAAGATTGTGCGTGAAGAGGTTGCCGCGATATTCATCCGGCCAGTTGTCGCCGAGATAAATCATCGCGCCAACGTGCGAATGACCGCCGTAGATCGCGTCGCTGCCGCGCTCGCCCGCGCCCCCGGCTCCGTGTCCGTAACGCGCGGAAGCCAGCAGGTAATTGCTAAATTCAGGGTACGCGGCGGGTGGATTGGCAATGATGAACGGCGCGTAGTTGCCGTTCACCTGGTTCCAGAATTGACCGCCCTGAACAATGTGCGTCGTCGGCCCCCTGCCCCAGTAACTCCGGCAATGCGTCATGAACATCTGCCCGTGTTCGTCGTAGTCCATGCCCCACGGATTGCTGCCACCGTTGGCAAAAATTTCAAACTGATGACGAACAGGATGAAACCGCCAGACGCCCGCGCGCAGTTCGGGGCGGTCTTCGATTTTTGTTTCCGGCGTGCCGATCCGCGCGGTGTTGAACACGCCTTGAATCCCGTACAACCAGCCGTCCGGTCCCCACATGAAACTGTTCAACGTTTCGTGCGTGTCCTGATAACCGAAACCGTCGAGCATCAGCATCGGCGGGCCGTCGGGTTGGTCATCGTGATCCCGATCAGGGATAAACAGAAGCTCCGGCGCGGCCCCGACCCACACGCCGCCATAACCGATCTCCAAGCCACTGACGAGATTCAGCCCCTCGGCAAACACGCGGCGGGTCTCGAAGCTGCCATTGCCATCGCGGTCGGTCAGAATGACGATGCGATCAAGGCCTTCGCCTTTCGGACGTTTGGCCGGATAACTCAGCGCCTCGGCCACCCAGATCCGGCCCTGTTCATCGAACGTGAAGGCGACCGGCTGGACCAAGTTCGGTTCGCTCGCCACCACCTCCACCTTGAACCCTTCCGGCACATACATTTGCGCGACCGTGTTTTGCGCCGCCGTCACCGCCAGAGAGCGATCCGGATTCGGCTTGAGATCCAGCAACACCGGGCTGCTCTTCAACCGTGCCGGTTGCGGCAGCGGTTCCTCGGCACCCGCAATCGTGGCGATGAGAAAAACAACGGCCAGCGCGCGCGGCACAATCTGGTGGGCGGAGTACATGCCCGCCAGATTACGAAACCGCCGTCCAAAGTCAAAAGCGCGGTGAGGAAATTGCATCGAGAAAATTTCTGAGTGCCGGGCGTTGCTCCGCGTTTGGAGTCAGTTGGGGGCATCTTTTATCGTCGGTCCCCCGTCTGCTCCCGGACATAGTCATCAACGAGGCGCAGGGTGACCGCCAGATCGGGTTCCACCGGAAAGACTTTCTCGAAGCGCCTGCCTTTGACGCGGCCAGCCACCCGGACTTCGGCGGCGTTGCGATCATAAACGACTTTCACAAACGACTGGTCCTCATCCAGCGGCAATTCGTTTTCCCAAGCGGACAATTGGTCGGCCTGGTTGAAACTCTGTATCGGGCTGGCCGACCAAACCTGCTGTAGAATACTCAACTCGTTGGAGGCTCCGCCACGAGTGCCGCCCGCTGTGTCCAACATGGCGACTTGCACGACGATTCCGTCCTCGACCGGACGAGCGACAAACAGAAACACCAAAACGGCGGCGGCGGCGGCGAAACCCAAAATCCAACCCCAAGACCACTTGTGTTGAGGTTGCTTTTTTTCGGCGGGCTGGCCCAGCGTCTGCCTCACCTTCGACTGCAAACGTCGCCGCGCGTAGCCGGGCAGCTCAACCCCTGATTCCTTGGTCGCGTTCACAAGGGGAAGCGTTTCCTTCGCGGTGCTCACGTCAGTTCGCAACTGTTCAAGATCTTGGCTTAGCTCGGGATTGGCAGCCAGCAATTCGTCCAGTTCCGCGCGCTCGGCATCCGTGGCATGTTGCGCGACGACCTTCATCGCCAGATCGAAAAAGCGTTCTTCATTCATTGAGTTCATCGCAATTCACGCTTGGTTTCTTTCAACTATTTCCCGCTCCAGATGCGACGCATCGCGTCCAGTCCGCGTTTCAAATAGACACCGACCGAACCCAACGCCATGCCCCGATTCGTCGCGATCTCCTCGTAACGCAGTCCGTGCAAAAAGAAATCGGAGAGAACATCGCCCAACGGTGGTTTGAGCGCCGCAAGAGTTTTTCCCAATCGCTCGGCCAGTTCCTTCTGCTCCAGTCCTTCGATCGGCGAATCAGCCGTTCCGACCGTTGAGAACGAATCGATGCCCTCCTCGATGTGGGCATCGAGACTCTCCGTCTGACCGGCCCCGCGTTTCTGAGCGAACTGTTTGCGTAACAAACTGACCGCCCGATGATGCGCAATGCTCGCCGCCAGCGGCCTGAGTTCTTCAACGGTTTTCACAGCGGCAACCTTCTCGACCAATTCTTCCAGCGCTTCGATCGCCACATCCTCAATCTCACCGGGCAGGTAGGGCTTGAGTTTCAACTGCGCCACAGAGAAGACCACCGGCCAGAGATCGTTGAAAACCGCGTCCCACGCATCCGTGTCGCCGGTTCGAAGTGCGTTCAGGTCGGGAGCGCTCATCAGTCAGGCCACGGCATTTCGTGCAACGTGCGACTCCCCGCCCGCCACGCGGAGATTCCTTCGACATGCACCCGGGCAACCCAGCCCAAGCGTTTGATCCGGGTATTGAAGGATGGATGCTTGAGAAATCGTCGGATGAACTCCGCCGCCTCGCGTCCTCTCACATTCAGCCAGACCAGACAGTAACGGCGGTGTGCCAGCTCGGGCCGGTGAAAATCCCGGTCCAAGCTGACGAACGTCGGTTGCGCAAGACGATGGAGCAGTGGAATCAAATTTTTGTCGAGAATTCCGGAGTTTCCCAGTTCCTCACCGACCGACCGGAAACGAATCCGCCATTGACGCAGCAGGCTCCGCTGGCCGGCGGGCAGGTTTTCATCGAGCACCAACATGGAACCCCTTGAACGGCTCGTGCTTCACCACTTGCGGCGCGATGGCCACCGCCTCCGCGATCGATTCATCGGAGATCTTGCCTTCCCATTCCGCCTTGATTTCTTCCCAGGTCAGCCCGTCTTCCAGCTGCTCCAGAACCACCCACACCATGATGCGCGTGCCCTTGAACGTGGGTTGCCCGCCGCAGATCTTCGGATCAGCCACGATGTGCCGACCCAACTCCACCCGCTGACGTTTGTCTGTGACGGTTGCCTTCATATCAATGCACCGGACTATGCGCCGCTTCCGGGCGGGATGGCAAGCCGGGGGATGATTCCTTTGGTGTGATGGACAGCGCGTGGCAAAATGGAACGAAGTTCCAGAATGGAAACGTCCGGTGTTCCGATCCGGGCGACCCCGCCGCGCCAACGACGGTAGGGCGAGACTCCTGTCGAGCCCATTTCAAAGTCCCAAAGGGACGCGACCGCACGGGTGACGCTCCGTTGGAGTTTTGATCAGGGCTCCGCTGGAGCGTCGCCCTACCGTTCCGTTTGAATCGGGATGAAGGGCACACCACGTTTTCAATCGCTCCCGGCAATTCCTTCGGTATCAAAAAAAGTTGTAAGAAGGTTTCCGCGCATTGCGATGTCATGGTCGAAGATCGTTTAACTAAACCAAACAACACAAATACATCATGAAAACACTGACCATACTCGCCCTCGCCGCCCTGATCCTGACCTCCACCGTTGCCGCCCAGGCGGACTGGGTGCGGGGATACGTTCGCTCCAACGGAACCTACGTCGCGCCCCACTACCGGACGCCCGCCAACGGCACGACCTACGACAATCTCAGCTACCGCGCCCCATCCGGCAGCCTTGTGTCGCCGAGAACTCTGCCTTCCTACAGTGGATCAACATTCACCCCGCGCACCCTGCCGAGCACTCCCGGAACCTATGATTCATCCAGCTACGTTTACCGCAATCCCTACGCAGCCACTCCGTCAGTGAGTGTGCGCGGATACACAAAGAGCAACGGCACCTACGTCGCGCCCCACGTCCGGACCCCGGCCAACTACACCGTGACGGACAACCTTAGCTATCGGGGATATGGGACCACCAAAGTGTCCCATCGTTGAATCCAGACGTTGCCGATCAGCACAAGGCAGTTGCACCCGATTGAGACGCTGATATTATTGCGGCAATGGAAGTCAATCAACCGACAGATGACATCAAGCGCCGCCGCCGAATAACGGCGGCGCTTGGACACCACTGAGATGCTTCAATTCATCCCTCCTTGAATCCAGATGAAAAAACCGACAGCCGTCATTGATAAAAACTTCCTTCAAGGAATAGTAGAATTATCGGCTACAGACTCAAAGCTGTCTGACGAACTCATCGCGACGCTGACGGAGAAGTATCAAGTTGTCGTCACGTTGGTATTGATTGAAGAGGTAGTAGCGAACTACGCCAGTCTGCCCACCGACCAGAGGGAACTACCAAGAAAGATGCTCGATAGAATCCTTGCCTTTCACCCGTGCTGGATGGAAACGCCTTTGCAATTGATTTTCAGGGAGTTCATTTTGAAACAGAATATCAACGCCGATCTTGGCCTCGCTCAACCGATGGCCAAATTGGTCTCGCACGTAATTGAGAATCCTGATTCTTGTGTGCCATCTCTTTCGGGATGGGTCGCAGCTCGGCGGCAGGAAAAGCATGAACGTGTAAGGGCTCGGGTGGAACACCAAAGAACCAGGAAACAGTTCTATGATGAACAATCCATGCGTTTCCCCAGCTTGCTCGCTTTCATGGAGCGCGGAATTCAGCAGTTGTGCGTTGAAGTTGACCCTTCAGCCCACCTGAGGTTGCGGTGTTTGGATCGATATCTCGGTCGAAACCTCAAGATGTTGCAACCCAACTATGTTGGTTTAATCGAGCAAGCGTTCGCTGAAGCCACATTTGATTCACTCGACAGGCATCGATTCACCAGAAACTACTTGTTGGCAGAAATACTCTACGACCTGGCCCCAATCAGTGAAATCGGCCCGAATCAATGTGGTCACTACGCACGCCTGTGGCCAACCAATCCAGGCAAACAAATCAACGACGAAGACGACCAGCAATACGTGTCAGCCGCTTTGGCGTGTGATCGTCTTCTAACCTGCGACGCAGGGATGCACAAGATTGCCGATCTCTTTGCCGAGCGCGGGATTTGGACGGGGAAAGCAATCTTCGTCCAACGTGATAAGATTCGTCAGCTTGGTGAATTCCTCAGCTAGAAACCGTTCATGTCCACAATCTTTGTCACAACGCCTGTCCGTTGCTCAGCAGCCGCATCAGTGACCGGCTGCGCGTTCAAACTCGCGTGGTGGCTTTGCCTCTGGTGCAGTCTGTCGAGTCTGTGGGCCAACCAAATTATGTGCGCAGCCGAAACGACAGGCAGGCAGTCCGATTCTGATATTGGGAGTGATGAGTTGATCGCCGATATCGTGAGCCTGACTGAAGAAGCCATCGCGCTTCAAAGAAATGGGGAGGACAGGAAGGCAATTCCCGTCTTCGAGGAGGCTCTGAGAAAGAGCAACGCCGCGATGGGTGGCGACGATCCTTTTGTTGCCAGCTTGCAGCGCGGACTGGGTTCGCTCTACCAAGCTCAGGGCAATTTTGCCAAAGCTTTGGAACTTTACGACTCAAGTCTGGCAATCAGAGAGAAGGCTTTTGGCCCTGATCACCCGGAGGTTGCCAATACGTTGAATGGTTTGGCATCGCTTTGCAGAGATCGTGGGGACTATGCGAGGGCAGTGAGGCTCTATGGACGTAGTTTGTCGATTCTTGAAAAAGAACCCGAGCAGGATCACGCCGCAGTATCCGCCACTTTGGATGGTTTGGCTCAAGCGTTGCAAACTCAAGGAGACTTCCCACGTGCGCTGTCACTCTATGAACGAAGTTTGAAGATTGTGGAACAAACCCTCGGCGCTGAAGATCCTCAAGTCGCAATTGGCCTGAACAATCTCGCAGAGTTTTATCGAGAACAGGCTAATTTTGAGAAAGCCTTGGCTCTCTACCAACGAAGTCTCCAGATATCGAAGAAGGCACTTAATTTCAACCATCCAGAGACGGCGACAACGCTGAACAACCTCGCATTGCTTTATCAAAAGCGTGGCGATTACGCTGAAGCCTTGCGCCTATTCCAACAAAGTTTGGAAATCAGAGAGCGATTGTTGGGAGACCAGCACACCGACGTGGCGGCGAGCTTAGGTAACATCGGTCGACTTTATCGGGAGCTGGGAGACATTCCTCAAGCTCTGTCCATGCACAGGCGCAGTTTGGCGGTAATGGAAAATGCGTTTTCCGGTGACCACTCCTATGTCGCACAGGCTCTTATGGACTTGGGAATCACTCTGGACTATGGAGCCACAAGTAGTGAGTCCATATCGTTGTACCGTCGAGCGTTGGCAATGCGAGAAAGAGTGTTCGGCCAGATCCATCCCGAAGTCGCCGACAGTCTTGATACCTTGGGATCTACTCTCGAAGCTGCTGGAAACTACGCGGAAGCCCTGCCTCTGCTGGAACGAAGTCTGGAAATAAGGCGGCAGTGTTTTGGGGAGACGCACGCCCGCGTTGCCGAAACGCTAGCCGGCATGGGAATCTTGTACCAAAGACTACGTGATTTTCAGAAGGCGGAAGCGCTCTACGAAAGGAGTTTGGATATAGCTGAAAAGACTTTGGGAACAAACAGTCCGACTGCATCCGCCATCCTGGAGAACTCGGCAGTTCTCGCCGTCAGCTCAGGGAAGACCCGACAGGGAGTGGTAATGTTCCAGAAATGGTTTTCAAGGTGGCGATTCCGTCAAGCAAGTGAACTTTCCACCTTGCCTGAAAAATACGCATTCCTATCCGCAACCGACAACTTGGACGCGATTTCTAGGCTTCATTCAGTCGGAGCTGCCGACCGAGAATCCATTCCTGTCTGTGCTAATCAGCTTGCGTTCGGCAAAGCTTTTCTCGAAGAGGTGCAAGCCGCTCAAACTGCGTTGGAAGCCGATCCGCAGGTCGCCACGCACAATTTGCGTGAACAACATCAGGACTTGCAAATGCAGTTGGTTCGGTTGTCGGAGAGTGGGCTTCCTCTCAATGAACGAGAAGCTAAGCGTCTTGAATTGCAAAACAACTTGGGTGACACGGAATCACGACTTGCGGAGCGCAGCAAATTGGTCGCGCAAGCGATTCGCGAGCGAAATCAAACTTTGACCGAAATTGCTCGAACTCTTCCGCGACAATCGGTGCTCGTAGATTTTATCAATTACACGCGATACGACTTCCGAACCATTACCAATCTTTGGAAAGAACACCGCTACGCCGCCTATCTGACATTTCCCTTAACCACGGAATCAACGAACCTCGTCGTTGAGCGGATTGATCTGGGTGAGGCTTCGGTGATCGACGCGGCGGTGTCAACCGTGATGCGTCGCATGAGCGCCGGCCAGTACCGGGCGCGTGATCTGAAAGCGGCGATTGAGGATTTGGACCGGCTGGTCTATGCGCCGCTCGCGCAACATCTCACGAACGTTTCCCACCTGATCGTTTGTCCGGATGGTCAGTTGAATCTGCTGCCGTTCGAGATGCTCCGGCACAACGGTCGTTACCTCATCGAAGACAAAACGATCTCCTACGTGACGAGCGGCCGCGAAGTTCTGCGGCTCGCGCAACCGCGAGACTCCGCCGCCACGACGAGCGCCCCGCTGGTCATGGGCAATCCGGACTTCGACCTCGATCTCGGCGGCAACCGGCGCGAACTGGCTCTGGCAAATGGCGCTCAATCTTCGCCCCTCAATGTTTCGCCCGAAAGTCAGAGCCTTCTCACGTCGGCTGCCACCCGCATGTTGAGCCGGGATTTTCGCGGCAACCTTTATTTCACCGCCTTGCCGGGGGCGGAGCTGGAAGCGACCAATGTGGCGATGGCGCTCGGCAGCGAAACCATTCTCCGGATCGGCCCGGATGCGCGCGAGTCCGAGCTCAAACAAACCAAGTCACCACGGGTTTTGCATCTCGCAACGCACGGATTCTTCCTGCCGGATCAGGAACGTCAACACCCGGACCGCGCAGACACACCGTTCGCAATGGCTTCGGATCAGCCCTGGAAAACGTCTGGGGAAACTTGGGAAAATCCGATGATCCGCTGCGGGCTGGCCCTGGCCGGCGCCAACCATGCCGGTGCGATCACGAATGCCGTGGAGGAGGACGGCATCCTGACCGGTCTCGAAGCCGCGCTGCTCGATCTTCAAGGAACCGAACTGGTCATTCTCAGCGCGTGCGACAGCGGATCGGGCGACGTGAAGATCGGTGAGGGTGTGATGTCGCTGCGCCGCGCCTTCCGCATCGCGGGGGCGGAAACGGTTCTGGCGAGTCATTGGCCGGTCGACGACAAGGCGACCAGCCAATTGATGACTGAATTCATGCGACGCTGGCAATCAGGGGAGTCCCGGGCCGAAGCCTGGCGCGGAGCGCAACTTTCGCTGCTTCACTCGAAAGGAACCGGGACCGACTTCTCCGATCCTCATTTTTGGGCGGCGTTCACGCTCACCGGTGACTGGCGGCAATAAGGCGCGGTCGCCGTTTGGATAAGAAGCAATCCTCCGGTGTGCATCGGCAAAAGTTTGGTTGTTTCAAACTGTGCGAACGTTAGACTGCCGATCACATGGACGCCCAATTAGTGACCGTCTCGCGCCGTCTCAGCTCCGGCAGATCGCTTTGGGGCAACTTCGTGACGGGCGTCATCACGCTGGCCTTCGTCTCCGGTGCGACCGCGAACATCCGTGAACTGGACGTCGCCGGTCCGGGCAGCGCGGATCAGCAACGCGTCCAATCCGCCCTGCTGAACAACGGCACAATCGTGTTCGTCTGGGAGGACCGGTCCGGCACCGATTCGGAAATTCGCTATCGTCTGTTCAAACCCGCCACCTCCGTTTTCTCCGCAATCCAAACTGCCAACGCCGCTTCACCGGGCGACCAGGTGGACCCGGTGATCACGCCGCTTTTCAACGGCGGATTCGCCATCGCGTTTGCGAGCCGTGTTGCCGATGCCGACTACGACGTGCTGTTTCGCCGGTTCGATTCGGCCGGGGTCGCGCTCGATGTTGCGGACGTTGCGGTGAACACCACAACCGCCGGTTCGCAACAACATCCCGACATCACGACACTGGACGACGGATCATTTGTGGTGGCGTTTTCCGGACCGGGCAGCGATGGACAGGATCTTTTCTTCCGCCGGTTTTCCCCAGCGGGCGGGGCGTTGGATGTGGCAGAGGTGGAGCTGAACGCGTTTGGTTTGGACGCCGTGGTTGCGGGCGATCAGGCCGGGGTCAAGATCGACACGTTTCCGGAGGGCGGCTGGATGGCGGTGTTTGAAGACCGCGCAAGCGACGACCTTTACGGCGTCCGTTTCAGCAACGCCGGAGCGCCCTATCGAGACCCCAACGGGGCGATCGATGAGTTTTATTTCCTGTTGAACAAGGCCACGGCAAACGAGCAGTTCGCGCCCTCGCTGGCCGCGTTTGGCGATGAACAGTTTGCGGTGGTTTACAATTCCGACACGGACGGCACCGCCGCCGGACGCCGGGTGTTGCTGCGCATTTTTAATTCGGGCGGGCCGGTGACCGGTGACATCCAGGTCGGCGCCGCCAATCAACGTTCCCAAGATGCGGACGTCGCGCCCATCGGCGGCCCCAATCTCGCGGTCGCGTGGAAAACGTTGGAACCTGCCGGAGGCGGCGATGTCTGGTCCGTTTATTCACAAGTGTTCACGCTCGGCGGTTCGCCGCTGGGCACTCCGCTGTTCATGCACAGCGATCAGTCGATCAACCATGCCCGGCCGCACGTGATTCCGTGGCTTGACGGCGGGTTTGCGACGGTTTGGGAAACCGGTGGCGCGGGAGGCACGGTGGGTGCCCGCACGGTCGCGCCGTCCACCGCCAGCCCGGGAATGATGAGCGCGTTTCTGACCGGACCTTCTGAAGCGCAAGTTTACCAGATTTCATTTATCGGGTTTCCCGGCGAATGTTATGAACTGCAGGCCACGGACACGTTGAACAACTGGTCCACCATCCTGACCACCAACGCGCCGTCCGGAAGTTTTCTCTACGCCGACCCGGACGGAGCCGCCACGCCGCACCGGTTCTTCCAGGTGAAACGCAAACTGTCCGGACTTTGAACATGAACTCAAACATCCAACGCCGGCAATTTCTCACCGGCTGCCTGTTGGTTGCCGGGGCGGGATTGCTGCCGCTTTCGGCCGCGCTCGTTCCGGTCGCGAGCCGCCGTCCCACGTTTTTCAAACCCACTCTCGCCATGCTGACCAAAGCCGACTTCGATCCGTGTCTCGGAACCACCTTTCAACTGGAAACCGCCCCCGGCGAATCGGCGACACTGGAGCTGATCGAGGTCTCCGGTTACCCGCGGCGCACGAGGCATTCCGGCGCGACGCGCGAGGCGTTCTCCTTGCTGTTTCGCGGAACCAAAGACCTCGCGGTATCCCAGCAGATTTTCAAACTCACCCACCCGGATCTCGGCAGCCACGAGTTGTTTCTCGTGCCCGTCGGCGCGGATGAAAACGGCACGCGCCTGGAAGCCGTTTTCAGTTGAACCCAGCAAGAACACCCGAACATGTCCGAACCCTTCCTCGCTGAAATAAAGATCGTGGGCTTCAACTTTGCCGCCCGCGGTTGGGCGTTTTGCGACGGCCAGATCCTGCCGATCAATCAGAACCAGGCGTTGTTCGCCCTGCTGGGCACGACGTATGGCGGGGATGGCCGCGTCACGTTTGGCCTGCCGGATCTGCGCGGCCGCACGCCGGTTCACGTCGGGAACAACGGGCAGACCACCCACACGTTGGGATCGAAAGGCGGAGAGGAGCAACACGCACTCGGCGCCGGTGAAATCCCATCCCACACGCACGGAGTGAACGCGACCACGGGGGACGCGGATTCCGGAGATCCGGCGGGCAAACTGTTCGCCCACGCGGAGGAAGAAACCTACGCCGCCGAGGGCCAGGCGACGCTGTCCGGCCAGTCCGTCGGCACCACCGGAAACAACACCCCGCACAACAACATGCAGCCGTTTCTAACCCTCAATTTTCAAATCGCGCTCCAGGGAATCTTCCCTTCGCGCAACTGAGGCCGCCATGTCCGAACCTTTCATTGGAGAAATCAAAATGTTCGCCGGCAATTTCGCCCCGCGCAGCTTTGCGTTATGCGACGGTCAGCTGCTGGCCATCTCGCAGAACGTTGCGCTGTTCTCGCTGTTGGGCACGATTTACGGCGGGGACGGCCGGACCACGTTCGCTCTGCCCGACCTGCGCGGACGTATTCCAGTCCACATGGGCAACGGGCCGGGACTGACGACCCGGTCCATCGGTTCGAAGAGCGGGAGCGAGACGGTCACGCTCACGCCAGGCAATCTTCCATCGCACGCCCACGATCTCGCGGGATCAGCGGACTCGGCCGATTCCAAGAATCCGAAACAACGCGTTCCGGCCACGGCGGCGGAGACAGTTTACGGGCTGGATGTGAATGAACCGGTTACAATGAAGTCGAGCGCGCTCGGCCAGACCGGCGGCTCGCAATCGCACTCCAACGTGCAGCCGTTCCAATGCATTAACTTCATCATCGCGCTCTTCGGCGTTTATCCATCAAGGAACTGATCATGTCTGAACCATTCATTGCGGAGATACGCATTTTTGGCGGCAATTTCGCCCCAAGAAGTTGGGCCTTCTGCAACGGGCAACTGCTGCCGATCGCCCAGAACACCGCCCTCTTCTCTCTTGTGGGCACCACTTATGGAGGTGACGGCCGCACCAGCTTCGGGCTGCCCGATCTTCAAGGGCGCGCGCCGATGCATCCGGGCAACGGCCCCGGTTTGAGTACGAAGCGACTCGGCGAAACCGGTGGATCTGCCACGGTCACATTGACCGAGGCACAAATGCCCGCGCACACGCACGCGGCGCAGGCGTCCGATCAACCGGCGACCACCAATCAACCGGCCGGCAATCTCCCCGCCGTCACACGCGAGGATACCTACAGTTCGTCCGGCACACCCGTGCCGATGAGGGCGGACGCGCTCACGCCAACCGGCGGCAGCCAGGCGCACAACAATTTGCAACCGTACCTCGCGCTGTTTTTCATCATTGCGCTGACGGGCGTTTACCCGAGCCGCAACTGACCCGTCCCCGCCTTTCCGTTCTCCATGAACGAGACCACCTTCCGGCCGATCACCGAAGACGACCTGCCGTTTCTGCAACGGCTTTACGGCACCACCCGCGAACCGGAACTGGACTGGACTCCCTGGTCGTCGGAGGAAAAGCGTGCCTTCATTGAAATGCAGTTCAACGCGCAGCACCGGCATTATCAGGTGCACTTTGGAAATGCCTGCTTTGATCTGATCCTCAATGATGGTGAACCCGTCGGCCGTCTCTACGTGGACCGACGACCCGACGAAATCCGCATCATCGACATCGCGCTGTTGCCCGAGTTTTGCGGGCACGGAATTGGAAGTCGGTTGATGAAACAACTGATTGATGAAGCGGGTGAATGCGGGATCCCCGTTCGGATTCATGTCGAACAAATCAATCCCGCGCTGCGCCTCTACGAACGACTCGGCTTCCACAAGGTTCGCGACGAGGGGGTCTATTTTCTGCTGGAACGCACGCCGGGCGATTGATCAAATTATCCGACTTAGTTGATCCGGGCGTCCTGTCGTATCATCGCCTTGTCTCCCACGGTTGCGTCCTTTTCCCTTGGCGCGATGCCGCATGCCGTCCGCCATTTGTTCCGGTGATCAAGCAGTCCGATCCGCCTGATGTACACCTGGTCAAGGACGCATTCCTTGGATTGGCGACGCTCGTAAAACAGCGCGTTGGCGACATGAACAGCGGTCAGCGGCGTGAACTTTGAATTCTCGCTGCGCGTGGGCTGATGGTGATGGGCCACGGCTTCCAGCACCGGAACGGGCAGGCCCCAAGTGCCGAAGAGACAGGCGGCCACTTCGGCATGGGTCGCGCCCAGTTTTTTTTGCTCAGCAAGAATGACACTGATACCAAGTTCCTCCGCGTGTTTCAGCACGCGGCCGTAATCCTCGGAAAGATTTACCGCGAGCAGCAGCTTGCCGACGTCGTGCAGGAGCCCCGCCGTGAACGCGGCGTTGGCATCGGAGACACTGCATTTTTCGCTCAACGCAACTAAGCGGGCCAACGTGGCGACCTCCATCGAGTGCTGCCAGATTCCGTCCGGCGAGAGCCCCGGGCAAGCATTGGAATCAAGTCTCGTGAACACCGGCACCGCCAGCACGAGCGCCTTCGTCCGTTCCGCACCGAGAATCAGCACGGCCTCCTCGGGCTTGGTCACCGCAGAGGACAACGCGAAGAAGGCTGAATTGACAACCTGCAAAATCTTTGCGGTCATCAGCGGATCCTGCGCAATCAGACTGGCGACTTTGTCGAAGGAACCGGACGGGGAATCCAGCTCGGCGATGACCTGATTGTAGATCGACGAGATGCTGGGGAGTTTTCGAAACGCGGAGATGCGTTGGCGCACCTCCTTGTTGGTCAGCCAGGACTGGACCAGAAGCTCGCGCTCCAACTGGGCGAGCACCATCTCGTGCCGGGTTTTTGAGCTGATCATCGACGGCCGGATTCCAACCAGCCGTTTGAGGTCCGCCGATTTCGGCGGGTCGCCATAAAAAAAGCGCAAGGTGTTGGGAAGCCGGGTATGCAGATCATTAAGAAAATCAACGCCAGACTGATTCTGGACTGTCGACTGGGAGATCACGATAGAGAACTTTTCGCGGGCGAGTAGCTGATTGGCACAGGCCACACTCGCCGCCCGTTCCACCCTCCACTCCACTCGATCAGCGGCGAAAACCTCGTCCAGCTGCCGGTGAAGAAAATCGTCCTCGATAAGAAGCAGCGCAGAATGTTTCGACGGTTTTCGTGCAGGAATCGCAGCCCCATCCCCCGGTTTGACGGTTGTCACCTTTGCAACCCCGACGGCTGGTCGTGTTATCGACGCAGCAGCATCCGCGTTGGAACTCCGACCGAAGAATTTCTTTAGATTCATTAGGTTTTCTCGCCACTTTGTCTATCGGCACTGCGCGGGAGACTCTTTAGCTAAATCAGTCAGCCAATACGGACCCATCCTCTTGAGCCCGCTGATCTGCACTCAGCAACACTGATTCGAACCATTCACTCCATCAACACGGGGTTCCACAGATGAAAGCGACCGGCAAACTAAGGGCATAGTTGGGGTGTTTCTATTTTTCACTGTTAGGGGCGCCATTGGTTTACTGGTAAAAATGCACATCGCGCTGAGGGAACGGAATGCTGATTTGATCACAACCACCACGCGCCTGCGCTTGACCGTTCATTCCGCATCTGGTTGGTTTGCCAGATGGCACGCCTTGGTTATTTCATTTCATCCCCGTTTCGGGCGGTCGTTTTGTTCACTTGGTTTACGTGTGCCATTTTGAGCCCGGCCTTTGGACAGGCCGTTCTTCCCGGAACCCAACCCCTCACGCTCACCGGCGATCTGGCCGCGCAAATGGTTTCCGGAATGGACCGTTATCTGGATCGCGTGACGGCTGAAAGTCCGGCGCATCGCCGCGCGCTCTGGCATTTCGACACGTCGTCACTCGACGCGTTTCTCCCGTCGTATCTCGCCAACACAACCACCAACCGGGCGGTGCTGCGCGAATTGATCGGTGTGGTCGATAAGCGCGAACCGGTGACCATGCGGTTCGTCAACGAAGTCGGCACCAACTTCACCGCGTTCCCGGGCGAGGTGGCGCGCGGTCCCGGTTATCGCGTGTATACGGTTGCGTGGAATGTGTTTCGCGGCGTCGCAGGCGAGGGTCTCTTGCTCGTGCCGGACGGCGAGCCGAAGGCGGACATCATCGCCGTCCCGGATTGCGACTGGACGCCCGAGCAGGCGGTCGGTCTCGTGCCGGGCGTGCCTGCGGAACAACAGTTTCCCAGAAGATTCGCCGAGGCGGGCGGCCGCGTGCTCGTTCCCACGTTGATCGATCACGGTGACAAATTTGCCGGCAATCCCGGGGTGCGTTCGGTTAAGCAAAGTCAGCGTGAAACACTGTGGCGCGCGAGTTACGAAATGGGCAGGCACCCGCTCGGCTACGAGATTCAAAAGGTGCTCGCAGCGGCGGACTGGCTCAACCAGACGCGGAGCGCGGCCGGTGATGCGCGGGACGGCGACATGGCGAACGTTCTCAAGCGTATCCAAGATCCCGGTGGCAACCGGCAGGAACTCGGCATCGTGGGCTACGGCGAGGGGGGATTGATCGCGATGTATGCCGGGGCGCTCGACACGCGTTTTCTCGCGGTGGGCGTTTGTGGCACGGTGGGCCTCGCCGAGCGCAACGCCGAACTGCCGATCAATCGCAACGTCTGGTCTTTGCTCGCGCATTTCGGCGACGCGGAAATTGCCGCGATGATCCTGCCGCGCGTGTTCATCGCGGAGTACGGGCGGTATCCGGAAGTCACGCACACCGACGAGGGAGGCGGTGCGCCCGGAAAATTATGGCGACCCACGCGGGCCGAGTTTGAGGCGGTGTCGGAACGCATCGGCAACTGGTTGCCCGAGATGGCGCCCGATTTTTTGACCGCGTCTGAAAACACGGTTTGCGACTGGCCGACGGCGCAACGCGTTTACCGCAAACTCTCGTCGACCGGCGCCATCCCGAAATCAATGGCCGCGCCGCCGACGCTCACCGGAACTCTGCCAGACGCCGATGCGCGCACGAAGCGGCAGTACCTTCAAATCCTCGAAGACACGCAGCACCTGATGCGCGAAAGCGAAGACACGCGCCGCGAATTCTGGAAACGCGCCGACTTCAGCAGCACTGCCGCGTTCACGAATTCCGCCTCGTGGTATCGCGACGACTTCCGTTCCAACATCGTCGGCATGATTCCACCCGCGTCGTTGCCGCCCGATCCGCAGAGCCGGTTGCTGTTTGAAACGAACGGTGTGCGTGGTTACGAAATCGTGTTGAATGTTCATCCCAACGTGTTCGCTTACGGAATTCTCTGCGTGCCGACCGACATCAAGCCGGGCGAGCGCCGACCGGTGGTTGTTTGTCAGCATGGACTCGAAGGCCGGCCGACGGACGTGTCCGATCCTTCGGTGGACAACCGTTACTACCACCAGTTCGGATTGAAACTGGCGGAACAGGGTTTCGTTACGTTTGCCCCGCAGAACCCGTACATCGGTGGAACCACGTTTCGCCAGGTGCTGCGCAAGGCGCAACCGCTCGGGCTGACGCTCTGGTCATTCATCGTGCGGCAACACGAAGTCATCACCGACTGGCTCGCCGCGCAGGAATTTGTCGATCCGCAACGGATTGCGTTTTACGGTTTGAGCTATGGCGGCAAGACGGCGATGCGCGTGCCCGTGCTGGTGGATCGTTATTGCCTGAGCATCTGTTCGGCCGACTACAACGAGTGGATCTGGAAAAACGTCTCTGCCCGCTCACCCTACAGCTATCTTTGGACGAGTGAATACGACATGCCTGAATGGAACATGGGCAACACCTTCAACTACGCCGAGCTGTCATGGCTGATCTTTCCGCGACCGTTCATGGTCGAACGCGGTCACGACGACGGCGTGGCACCGGACGAGTGGGTGGCCTACGAATACGCGAAGACGCGGCGGCACTACGTGAAGCTGGGAATGGCGGATCGCACGGAGATCGAATTCTTCAACGGCCCGCATTCCATCAACGGCCAAGGGACGTTTCAGTTCCTCCACAAACACCTGAACTGGCCGGAGCCGAAACAAGTCCGTTGAACCAATCCGTTTCGTCGGTAAGGCCGATCG
The DNA here is from genome assembly GCA_041689265.1 of Verrucomicrobiota bacterium. GTDB lineage: Bacteria > Verrucomicrobiota > Verrucomicrobiia > Limisphaerales > RI-55 > JBDNGP01. Next base: position 32,067 of record JBDNGP010000053.1, on the reverse strand, counting down.
TTCTGAGAATGGTTGATCCTATTGGACCCCTCCCAATCAGACGGCGGCATTCCCACGTTGCGTCAAGGACGCGACCATCAGATCGCCGGAATAGGAACCGGCCTCAGAAGAGAGTTCACACTTTCAACAACTCCCGAGCCTGCGCCATCCCGGGGGCCGGCCGGCCGTACTCGCTGGCGGTGACACGGGCAAGGGCCACCAGGTGACGCCAGCGGAACGCGGATCGCGTGGCGACGAATTCTTCGGAAACCGTGCGATAGAATTTCTCGGCGTGCAGTGCGCCGTCTTCACTCACCGCATAGCGACGAAGCAGGGCAAACACGGGCGACGCCGGGTATCCAAGTTCGCCATAGTGATGGACCAGTGCGCTGGCCCGGACCTGGAGATTGCCGCGAATGGCCTCGTCTGTTTCGCGCAGCAACGTCTCCGCATCTGTCAGTTCGAGGACCTGTTCGTTCTGCCAGCCGTAGGGCAGCGGCAGCGGCTGCCAGTTGAGAAAATCACCACCGCGATTCGTGCGGTCCAACGCGACCTGATACGCGCCGAGAATCAGGCTGGCGTAACCATTCCGAACGTTGCTCACGCGCGCCCGGTTGCGCCATACATTGGCGGAGTCACAGGCGTGAACGCCGATCGAGTCGCCATGAACGCTCCCGAGTGGTTTGCCGGGAGATTCTTCGCGTGGCGGGCGGCCGAAGTCCCGGAGGATGAGTTGATTGGCCGTCATCGTCAGGGCTTCACCGATGACCGCCGGAGCGATTCCTTCCGCGAGAGCCGCAGCCGCAGCGGCAGCCGCCTGATCCGGTGACGACGTGAGAAATGTCTGGCTGAGTTCTTCGAGTGCGGCGTCGTCGAGCGGACGGTCGCCGGGCGTGCGACCCAGCAGTTTGTGTTCGTCGAGCAATTGGGGCAGCAGCGTTTGCGGTGTGTTCCACGGAGCCTGGCTGGAACCGGATTCGGGCTTCACACAATAACGCACCGACTGCCGGAGAAGCGTGTGCGCCTGCTCCTTGCCGATGAGATCCAGCATGTCCCACGCACGATACGGCAGCACGACGCGATGGACCTCGGTTGATTCCTGCACGACGTGGAGCAATTGATTGAAAGCATCGTCGGGGTTGTCTTGGGCGAGACGGGCAAACACACGCTCGGCTTCCGTGACGTCTTTATTGTGGACGGCGTCCCGCAATGCTTCAGCGCCACCGCCCGCCGCTGACTCTGGCGACGCGATGACTGGATGAAGCCCCTCGTGCTTGCGTTCACCGCTTTCTTGAATGCGATTGGTGTATCGGTAAAGCACTTTGAACACGGGCAACGCCTGTTCTTCCGTCGGCATTTCCTGGGCGATGTGAAACGCGGGTGCCAGCGCCATCATCGTGTGAAAGCCGACGTAATCTTCGCCGCCGAAAGTGCGGGCGTTGGCCAGTGCAGCCGCGGCGACGAGCTGTTTGAGTTCAGTGCCCGACCGCAGCTTTTCCGCAAGCAACGGCAGCAGGCGATCCACCGGAGTCTCCTGCATGAGCACCACGAGGGGTTCCATTGGTCCGAAGTTCAGTGCTTCTGCCGCTTCCGGGTGGCGGCGGTCAGGTTCAGTTCACTGGCCACCTCAAGACCGACGGAGGCGACCAGTATGCCCCGGCCGACATCGGCCAGGAATTCTCTGCGTGTGTGTGAAGTTTTCATGACGGTTAAGTTCGCGGTTGGCTCTTCAAGGTATGGTCTGGTCATATGCCCGCTGCCCCAACGCGTCGACGACCGTCATGAAGGAATGCGAAGGACAAGGCGGGGTGAGCTCTCCGAGCGAGCTTTGGTGCGCAAGAGGCGGCAGTGAAGTCTCAGGTCAGTTGAACTCGTGACTTCATGGTTTTCAGGAATGGGCGCCAGTGACTGATTTAAGAACGTTTAAGGTGAATCAAACCAGATCAAGGTAAACAGCGTTTCGGAAAAACTTTCGGTGTGTGTTTAGACAGAAGAATGAGGTGGTGCGCACGGCGGGGGTCGAACCCACAACCTTCGGCTTCGGAGACCGACGCTCTATCCAATTGAGCTACGCGCGCAGAGCCGGGAATCTCGCGAATCCCCTTTCTCCGCGCAAGTTCTTATTGAAGAACTCTCACGTCGCGCTCAAACACGAAGGCCGATCAGCCGGGTCGGATGCGGACAGAGGGTCAAACGAGTAGGCCTGTCCTATTTCACGTAGTCGTCGATGAACCCCTCAGCCAGGCTTCGGCGGAACTCGTCGAAATCCCATCGTTCCTCCAGCAGCAGATTGTGATTCGCGGGATGGACCCGGTAGGCGTCGCATTCCAGGTGATCGCCGTTCTCCAGACGCGCGGTGATCGGAACCCGTTCGTAAAAATCACCTTCAAACAGGTCGAGCGTGCGAAGGCTCGCCGTGTCGACGTCCAGATAGACGAGGCCCGTGGTTTGTTCACCGGGCCGCGCGACCAGCCCGGGGTAGGATTCGCCGATGACTTTCAGGGCGACGTGATCGGCGACCACGGCGGTTCGTGTTTCAAACGTCCGGCCGACCACGTAGGCCCAGATTTTTTGTAACCTTAGTGATCCGTAGGTGTATAGATTCACGTTGAATAAAAATTAATTGCCGGTACCTTTCCCAAAATTCTTATGAAAAATCCATTCCAAATCATCCTCGCGGCCGCGCTGCTGTCGGGAGGCATCACGTTGCACGCGGCCCCCTCGGCCGAGGAGATCCTGAAGGAACATGTCAAGGCCATCGGCGGCGAGGCAGCGTTCAAGAAGATGAAGAGCCGCGAGATGATCGCGACCTTTGACATCCCGTCACAGGGATTGTCAGCGGACATGAAGATCACCACCAAGGCCCCCAACAAGATGCGCACCGAGCTCGATATCCCGGGCATGGGCAAGATCGTCGAGGGATTTGACGGCACGGTGGCCTGGTCGCAAAACCCGTTCACCGGGTTGTTGGAGAAAGAGGGCGACCAGCTGAAGCAGGCAAAGGAACAGGCTGACTTTTATCGCGATGTGGAAATCGCCAAGCGCTACGAAAAATGGACCGTGAAGGGCAAGGAAAAGGTCGGCGGGAAGGACGCCTATGTGCTGGTTGGTTCTTCGGCTGACGGCAGCACGGAGACGATGTTCATTGATGCCGATTCCTATCTGCTGTTGAAGGTCACGGCACAGGCAGAAACTCCCGCCGGCAAGATGGACGCGTCGACGATCCTCTCGGACTACAAGACGGTCGACGGTTTGAAACTGCCGTTCAACATCAACATCGAATCGGCCGCCGGCAGCATGACGATGAAAATCAAGGAGATCAAAAACAACGTCGAAGTGCCGGACTCGCTGTTCAGCAAGCCGACGAACTGATGGTTGACCTTTCAATATATTTTCACACAGCGGCGGTCACTGACCGCCGCTTCTTTTTGCATGAATTGTGCGATCGCAAAAATGCTCGAAGCACACAAAAGGAAAAGCGATTTGAATCAACCTGTTTCAATTGTTTTGCGGTTCTTGCGCTTTTTCGTGGCTGTCAAAAAAGCCCTTTCTCGTGTCCGCCCGCGAGTTGATTTGACGAATCGTTGAATTCAGAAAAAGGTCTGCTCCCGGCAATGGCAAAACGAAAGAACAATTCCCCCTGCATCCGCCTCCGCGGCGTGCGGCACAACAACCTCAAGGGGTTCGATCTCGACCTGCCGCTGAACCGGTTGATCGTGATTACCGGGCTCAGCGGTTCGGGCAAAAGCTCGCTCGCGTTTGACACGCTGTATGCCGAGGGCCAGCGCCGTTACATCGAGACATTCTCGCCCTACACGCGACAGTTCTTCGACCGGATGGACAAACCGCAGGTGGACTCCATCGAGGGCATTCCGCCGGCCATCGCAATTGAGCAGCGGAACGCTGTGAAGACCACTCGCTCGACGGTCGGCACGATGACCGAGATCTGCGAACACATGAAGCAGGTCTGGCCGTTGATCTCGACATTGTACTGTCGGAATTGCGCTGAGCCGGTGTCCAAGGAAACGCCGCAACGCGTCTGGGAACTAGTCGGGAACGGTGCGTCCACCCGCCGCGCGCAGGAAGTGTTGGTTACATTTGATCTTCCGGTTTCGAAAAAACTCTCGCTCAAGGAATCGCTGAACCTCATCGAGAAACAGGGTTACCAGCGACTGCTGATCAGCGACCAGGGGTCAATCGAAGCACGGCAGAAAAACAGGACAGGCGTCCCGCCTGTCGCCTGCGCAATACGTGAAATCCAGACACCAGAGAACGTAACCGAAGCCATCGAACTCCACGAAGCGACCGCGCGCGAGTATCGGACCGCTGCGGAGCGTTCGAGGACAGGCGGGACGCCTGTCCTACGCCGTCAGATTCTCCGCCTCGAAGACGCTCTCGAGTATTTTGCAAAGCAATCGCCTCCGGCTTTGACGGTCGTTCAGGATCGTATCCGGGTTGAGTTGAACAACCGCGCGCGGTTCATTGAGGCATGCGAGCAGGCGTATCATTTTGGCAACGGTCGGTTGACCGTTCGCTGGTTGGGTGAACGTCAAGAAGATGGCGGGTTGCTGATCGGGCGGGAACAGCATTTCTCCAAGAAATTTCATTGCGCGACGTGCGACATTGAATACCGGGAGCCGTCGCCCGCGTTGTTCAGCTTCAACCATCCGATCGGCGCATGCGCAACCTGCAAGGGCTTTGGTCGCGTCATTCAGATTGATTACAACCTCGCTATCCCGGACCGGTCGTTGACGTTAAACGAGGGGGCGATCAAACCCTGGCGGACGGGCACCGGCGCAGAGTCGCAGGAGGACATGAAAAAGTTCATCCGGAAAAACAAGATCCCGATGGACGTCCCGTTTCGCGATCTGCCGGAGGCCGCTCAACGCTGGATCATTGATGGCGACGTCGACTACGGAAAAGATGCGAAGCACCAATGGCCGAAGGCGTGGTACGGCGTGAAGGGCTACTTCCGCTGGCTTGAATCCAAAGCCTACAAGATGCACGTGCGCGTGCTGCTCTCCAAATATCGCACCTACACTTTGTGCCCGGATTGCAGCGGCAGCCGGCTTCAGGCGGATGCGCTGTTGTATCGGATCAACGCGAACGGTTCGGAAGTGACTCTGCCCGGTTTCTACCAGCGTTCCGTGAACGATGCGCTGGCCGCGATTGATTCACTGATCGCGTTTCATAAACCCAAACCACACGAACCGCTCGGGCTGGTTTTGGGCGAAGTGCGGAACAGGTTGTTTTACCTCGTGGAGATCGGGCTCGGTTACCTCACGCTTGACCGGCCGACGCGCTCGTTGTCCGGCGGCGAGACGGAACGCGTCAACCTGACGACGTGTCTGGGCTCGCGACTGGTGAACACGCTTTACGTCCTCGATGAACCAAGCGTGGGCTTGCATCCACGCGACACCGCGCGGCTGGTGAAGATTATCGAAGGCCTGCGAGACGCGGGAAACACCGTCGTCGTCGTGGAACACGAGGAAGGCGTCATGCGCGCGGCGGATCAGATTGTCGATCTCGGCCCCGGTCATGGGGAGAGCGGCGGCGAACTGGTTTTTCAGGGCGACTTCAAGAACATCTTGAAAGCGAAAGGCACGCTGACCGGAGATTATCTGAGCGGTCGGAAAACAATCGAAGTTCGGGAACGGCGAAAAGTAGGACAGGTTTCCAACCTGTCTCCCGACGGTGGCAAACGCCCGCCGACTTCAGTTAAATCGGAGTCCTGCCGTCCGCTCAAAGACAGGCTGGAAGCCTGTCCTACTTTGAAGATCACCGGCGCTTCCAAGCACAACCTGCAAAATCTGTCGGTGGAAATTCCGTTGCAACGATTCGTCTGCATCACCGGTGTCAGCGGCTCGGGCAAGACGACCTTGGTCCGCGACGTTCTGCTGCCGGCGTTGGCGGAAAAACTCGGGCAGACCGAGGAGATTCCGGCCGGTCGCGACAAGGATTCAGACACGGACGAAAAGGAATCGACCGGCCGAGTCACCGGTACCGACCTGCACGGATTCGAAATGATCGAACGCTTGGTGCTCGTGGACCAATCACCGATCGGCCGGACCCCGCGATCAAACCCTGCGGTCTACATCGGCGCGTTTGACGACATCCGAGAAATCTTTGCCCAGACCGATCACGCGAAGCGGCTCGGGTTCAACTCCAGTTCGTTCAGTTTCAATTCCGCACAGGGCCAGTGCGACCGGTGTCGCGGCGCCGGTTTTGAAAAAGTTGAAATGCAGTTCCTCAGCGACGTGTTCATCAAGTGTCCGGCGTGCGGAGGGCGGCGGTATCGCGCGCATATTTTGGAGGTTAAAGTTTCAAGTGATTCAGTTTTCAGCGGGACAGTAAACAGTATGGAAGTGGTCAGTGAATCAGTGGTCGGTAAAAAACGGTCGCGCGACCGTGGCAAGACTGACCTACTGAAAACTGGCCGCTCGATCGCCGACGTGCTCGAATCGTCCGTTGATGACGTGATCAACTGGCTGCGTGAATTCACCGATTCTCGTCCGGCGCAGAAGGCGGCGGCCAAGCTGGAACTCTTGCAGGAAGTCGGGCTCGGTTACATGCGGCTCGGCCAGCCGATCAACACACTTTCAGGCGGTGAATGTCAGCGCTTGAAACTGGTCAGCCATCTTGCGTCCGTTGTCGGGGCGCAACGGACCGCCGATGAAAAATCAACCGGAAAGACGGCGGGCAGATCTTCGGAAAAAAACGGGGGCAATAAGACCGCGCAAAACAATCAGTCAATTCTGTTCGTATTCGACGAGCCTACCACCGGGCTGCATTTCGAGGACGTGCGGGTGTTGCTGCTCGCGTTGCAGCGGCTGGTTGACGCCGGTCATTCCGTGGTGGTGATCGAACACCATCTGGACGTGATCAGGTGCGCCGATTGGGTGATTGATCTGGGACCGGGAGCGGGTGATGAAGGCGGACAGGTGGTCGTCGCGGGAACCCCGGATGATGTGGCTCGTTGCGATCAAAGTTTCACCGGCCAGGCATTGAAGGCGCGGCATTGAGTGTCGCACTGACAGCAGAGCGCGGTGGCGGTTCAAAGAAATTTTGTCCGTTGAGACTCGTCCATGGTTGTGGTTTTGAATTTCAACTTTAGAGTCGGCGTCCATCACCAATCGGTCGACGGAGTTTTTCCCGGCCGTTCGCCTTACATGAGATTTTATACTCGTCACTTCGTTCGAGCCGCCGCCGTTCTGGCTGGGATTGTGTTCACCCCCTTGTTGCAGGCCGCGATGCCGGTCATTGAGATCGGAGCGCTTCATGGGAAACTCCGGTACGACGTTGAGTTATTTCATGTCAAACCGGGTTCCGAAGTGAAGCTTGTGCTCAACAACACGGACGAGATGCAGCACAACCTGATCATCTGTGCGCCCGGCGCAAACGTGACAATGAAGGTCGCGCAGAAAGCGTGGGCGCTCGGTGCCGACGCGCTGGACCAGCAGTACGTGCCGGACATGCCCGAGGTGTTGTTCTTCACCAAGATCGTCAATCCCGGCCAGCAGGACAGCATCACTTTCAAGGCACCGGAAACGCCCGGTGATTATCCGTACGTATGCACGTTGCCCGGTCACGCGTTCACCATGAAGGGCATCATGCGGGTGACCGACAACCCTCCGGCGGACAAACCGGTCAAGGCGGTCGCGGACAAGCAGGGGGGCAGCAGCAAATTTCACCTTCACGTGATGGACAAGCCGGTCGTGAAGCGCGCGTTCGTGCAGGACGGACCGAGCAGGGCGGTGCTGGTCGGGTTGCCGGGAGGAATCAATTACTGTTTCGACGCGGACACTTGCTGCGTGCGTTTCGGCTGGTTCGGAATGTTTCTCGATGTCGGTCCCGACTGGGGCTACGACGCGAATCACCGGGGTGGCAGTCCCGTCAAGACACTGGGCGAACGGTTCAAAGTCGGTGAAATCGATCTGCCGATCCGGATCGGCAGCCCGTATCTCACGCCGCAGGTTGAGTTCAAAGGGTACGAGTGGAATGGCGAAAATGTGCCGGTGATGAAGTTTCTCGTGAACGGTGCGCCGGTCAGGCAGACGGTTCGTCCGGCACCAAAAGGAATCGGTCTGCAATACGATTTTGAATTCGACCTGATCAACGCGCCGGTCTTCATCAAGTTCGATGATCGCGACGTGAACCTTTCCTCGTCGGTCGGAGAATGGAAGGACGGCGTCCTGCATGTGCCGCATGATCAGACCAAGAAATTCAGCGTGACCGTCACCACCAAAAGTTCAGCCACCGTCAATTGATTGTTTCCATGAAGCGTATTCTCAGTTCCCTGTTTGGAGTGATGTTCGGCGTGGTCTGTCTGGGTGCCGCCACGCAACCGATGAATGTTCCCGCCGGTTACCGCGTGGAAACCATCGCCCTGCCCGAAGGCGTTCAATTCGGCGTGGGCGGGCTCGCATTCGCGCCGAACGGCGACCTGATGATCTGCACGCGGGAAGGTCAGGTATGGCGTTACTCCGCCGGAAAGTTTTCGCTGTTCGCCGACGGTCTGCACGAGGCGCTCGGTCTGTATGTCGATCAACAGACCGGCGAAGTCTGGGTGATGCAACGTCCCGAATTGACCAGGCTGATCGACAAAGATGGCGATGGTCGGGCGGACGAGTATCAAACTGTCAACGCATCCTGGGGGCTCAACGACAACTACCACGAATACGCCTTCGGTCCGGTGCGCGATTCCGAGGGCAACTTCTATGGAACGTTGAACACCTCGCTGAGCTGGCAGGGTTGGGCGGGCAGTTTCAACTGGGACATCGGCCGCGTTCACGATGCGAAGATGGGCCGCGCGCGCCGCTATGGAGGCTGGTGTTTTCAGATCACGCCGGACGGCAAGTTTGTTCTGTTCGCATCGGGCATGCGCTCACCCGCCGGCATCGGGATCAACAAACACGACGAGATATTCTACACCGACAACCAGGGCGACTGGAACGGCTCATCGACGTTGCAACAGGTGAAGAAAGGACGCTTCCACGGTCACCCGTCGTCGTTGATGGACCATCCGGATTTTCAGGGCAAAGATCTGAACGCGATCTCCGTGGAGGAATACGGCCAGCTGCGCTCGCCGCCGGCGGTGTTTTTCATTCACGGCGATCTGGCGAACTCGCCAGGCGAACCGACGTTCAACGAAACCGGCGGCAAATTCGGACCGTGGTTTGAAGATCAGGTGTTCGTCGGCGACCAGACCAAGTCCGTTCTGATGCGCATCAATCTGGAGAAGATTCGTGGCGAGTATCAGGGCGCGGTGTTTCCGTTCATCGGCCCGATGCAAACCGGTTTGATTCGCAACCGGTTTGGTCCGGACGGTTCGCTGTGGATCGGCGAGACCGGACGCGGCTGGCGTTCCGTCGGCGACCAGTTGTTCGGCCTCGAACGCGTGATCTGGGATGGCAAAACGGCACCGATGGAAATGCAGTCCATCAACGTGATGAAGGCGGGTTTCAAAATCAAATTCACCAAACCGGTGGATCGTGTGAAGGCGGCTGATCCAAAGAATTATCAAGTGCGCAACTGGCACTATCTGTATCAGGCCGAATACGGTTCACCGAAGGCGGATGACAAACAGATTGAAGTTCAATCGGTGAAAGTGGCCGACGACGGAAAATCGGCTGAACTGATTTTGGAAATGACGCCGGGCACCGTCTATCAGTTCAAGCTGACCGTACCGGGCGAAGACGGTTCGAAGCTCTCAAACGAGATCGGCTGGTACACCTTAAACTGGCTGCCTTGAGTTGGGAACCGTGGGGCAGGATGCCTGCGGTCCGCCGATGGGTTTTCGGTTCACATGGCGGGAAAAGGTGGGGCGAGTCTCTCCGAACGAGCTTTTGCGGCCACCGCCGGTTTGCGCCACTCATCGATACCAAAACAGCCCGTTCTTCGGAGAGATCTTGTTACGAATTGAAGGGCACGGGCGTTCGTGGGCGTCTCGTGCGCCCGCAGGTTCGCCCGGAGGGCTCTCCCCACCTTTTCCCACGGTTCCGAACGTACCCCCTTGAACTGGCTGCCTTGAGTTTTTCATCCGGGCGGAGCATCGTCCGTTTGTGAAGCGAAGATGGATGCCACGAAAAATTGCCGCGGTCGTGATTTGCCTGCTGATCGGAGGAATGGTGGCAGGCATCTTTGGTTATCGATCACACGTTCGCAAACGGGACGCACGCTACACGACAAGCTGTGCAAACCATTTTATTCAGCTTCAGTTGGGACTCAGGATAATCGCCAATGAAGACCCGGATTTGATTCTTCCGTCTACAGACGACACCCGCGCCGCGTTGTTGGCGATCAATACCGATTTCAACAATCCGTCTGGTTGGTTGAGGAACTATGGAAGTGCGTGTCCGGAATCTTTTCTGAGTGATCGCAGCATCGGATATGTTTACGTCGGAGACGGTCTTTGTCTGGGAGCCGTAACGGAAAACAGCATCCTGATCCTTTTCTGTCCGGGCGGGAACCACCATGGCTTTTCCGACTCTTCCTGGGGATTTGCCCGTTCGTGGCGATATTCGAATTCTGAACTGATCACCGAACTGGAGCGCGCCATTTCCCGTGGCGAATCAGGCGAAGTGGCCTACTCGGAGCGGGCGATGAAAGTATTGCGATCCGAATTGAACAAGCGCCGGCAGTTTGTGCGTTGATACACAAGCGGGAGTTTCTCACCCTGGCGGATCGGATTCCCAGCGGGGCTGGCCATAGCCAAACAACGCAATGTCAAACCGGCTTTTCCCGTTCGTCAGCAGATCTGCGGCGATCTCTCCGAGCGCGGGCGCGAACTTGAAGCCGTGTCCGCTGCACGGGCTCATCATCAGGACGTTCTGAAATTCCGGGTGCCAGTCGACGAGAAAATGTTCATCCGCCGTGTTGGTGTAGAGACAGACGGCGCTCCGGTGGGGTGGGCGGTTCAATGACGGCAGGAATTTTGCGACCAGCTGTTGCATCACCAATTTGTCATCTTCGGTCACCGTCCGGTTTACGGTGCTTACACTCGTGATCTCGCCCTGATGATGGATAGCCGTCTTCACCCCCGACCCGGCGTCGGGCAGCGCATAAAAATACTTGCCGTGTTCGTATTCCCAGACGTGAACCGGAAATGAATCCGGAACGAAATCCGCCAGGCGTGCGGCCGGATCGAACCAATGCATGACCTGGCGTTCGACGGTCAGTCTGCCTTGAAGTGCGGAGACGATCTGACCGGCCCACGGACCCGCCGCGATGACCAGCTGTTCCGCCTGATAACGACCGGTCCGGGTCGTCACTTCCACGTGTTGATCCGATGCGGTCCAACTCTCGACGGTTTCGTTCCAGCGGAACACGACGCCGTGAGCCGACGCTTCATCAAGCAACGCCTGATGACATTTTTCCGCGAACAGCATCCCGGCGCGCGGTTCGTGTACCGCCAGAAAATCTTCGGGCATGTTGAACGCGGGAAACCGCGCGTTGACCTGTTCGGCCGTCAGAATCTCGTGCGGCAGCTTGTGCTCTTCCGCGCTTCGTCGTGATCCGCCGAAAACCGCACCGTTCTCCGGACCGATCATGAGGCCGCCGGTGATCTTCAACAGTGACCCGCCGCTTTCCTGCTCCAGTTCCTGCCAGAGTTCGTAGGCGCGCTGAATGAGCGGAACGTAGGCCGGATGTTCAAAGTAGGCCTCACGGATTACGCGGGATTCGCCGTGCGATGAACCGTTCGCATGCGGCGGCGTGAATTGATCGAGCAGGAGCACTTTCCGGCCGCGCCTGGCGAGCTGCGCGGCGGCGGCGCTACCCATGATTCCGGCCCCGATGATGATGACGTCGAAGTGATGGTTCATTCGGAAGAACGGATTGATATGAAAACAAAGAGTGGAGAATCGCCAGCTGAAACCGGGCGGAGAAATTCCGCCGGGGCTGCAAAAGACGATTTGGGTCCGCGTGACCGGGGTGTGAAGGTAGGACAGGTTTTCTTCAACCTGTCTTGGCCGATTCCAGTTGCGCTCCTCCGTCTTGTGACGCGTCGTTTGCTTGCGCCTGATCAACAGGGCGTCCAGTCGGAACTGCCCGGTGCGAACCCGCATGACCGGTGGTGTGGGAGACGGGAGTTAATCACTTCCGCGACCCGATTAGCCCATTTTTTCATCCTCTCGAAAATAAATAATTTAGAAGCAAACACACAGTTGCACAGGTGACCGTCGCAACCAACCAAGTGAATGCTCTCTGTCGCGCAACTGACCAAGCCGCCACCGGCAGAAAGCGAAGAAAGAGAAACAGAACGCCAACGGAGACGACGAAGGCGCAGACGCTGGCAATAAGATTGGTTGACGGATCTGGTGCGGTCAGAACGAAACCACAAACAAGGGCAGTAGCCGCTGCTGCTACTAGCGTTCGTTTCTTAGTTGTCTTCATTGATGACGGCTATCACTGTCGATTTTGGCTAACGCAGAGCGCAGCCGCGCCGGGCAAGGGATGTTGAATTGAAACCGAGACGCTCTCCCGGCGTTGGCTGACGCGATTGTTTAGGCAAAACGTGCATTGGATATTGATTCTGTTTCTGTCAACGCGACTTACTAGTTTTTGGCTTCTGCCCTATGGGTGTTGAATATTCATCAAGGCACTGACGCTTGGTAACGCACCTCTGCTTTGCCACTCGTCCGGTTATATTGCCATGGTCCGTATAGTACAATTCTTCGCCGTCTCCAATGTCGTCCCAGATGTCAAAAATCTCCCAGATCCCGACGAACCGGTACTTCATCCACCCACGCTTGGACTTGAATCGTCCGGTCTGTTCTTTGCCGATTTTTACCGCTTTATCGTAGGCTTCAGCGAGTGTTCCAGCATTGATCAAGTGATGATTGACCCAGGTCCTATTTCTTCTACTTTCGTCACGCGGGTCAGAGCCCAACGGTTCAATCCTGATGCAAATAGATGCGAGCCACCAATCTTGATTAGTTTTGATGCGTCCGCGCATAACCTTGCCCAACAGTGTTAACAAGCGATGTGGCGTGCACTACGTCGTGCACAGTTGATTTTTCCAAACACCGCTTTTCGATGAGGTTAGGAAACCGGACGCGCGAGTTTCCGGCAAGGCCGAAGTTCGGCTTCCGGTCCGGAAACACTTTGCCACCGCTTTCCCCTCGCTCATTCGGGGGCAGTATCGAGATGCGCTCCATCGTTCCCGGGCGCTCATCGGGGTGCATTTGAAAGCGGGGGTCACCCCGATGCGCCGGATGGCGAAAGGTGGGGCGGGTTCTCCGAACGAGCCTGCGATGTCACGGGGGAAACCTCTGAATCCTGTTCCGTCCCGCATGGAGGAAAGCAGCGAACCGCAGAAGGCTTGTGGCACGGGCGACAGCAGGCCGGAGAATCGAGCACGCCCCGTGCGCTCAAAGTTCGTTCGGAGAACTCACTCCACCTTGCCCCAAGCGTTCAATCGCATCCGCGACTTACAACGGGGTTGACAGGTGGTGATTCCGACTCAGTATGGAAAATCCAAAAGACAGGTCGGCTTATGAAAAAGTTTTTGATCATCGTATCCGTTCTGATTGTGGCGGGAGTGTTTGTCCGGCAACAGATTCAGACTAACCGTCTGGAGCGTGAACTGGCGGCTCTTCGCACCGCCCTGTCGGAGACGGGAGGCGAACCTGCAACCGTCAACATCACGCGCCCCGGCGAAACGGTGGTTCAACGCGTTCCCATGGACCCGGCGGTCTATCAGCGGTTGACGTCGATCGAAGAACAGATTGGCACGTTGGCGCGGGCGTCGGATTATTTGATGGATCGCGGACAGGTTCCGCTCATGGGTGCGAAGCTCGGTGAGATGATCGCCCGGTTAAACGATCCGTCGGCGGGTGACAAGGACCGGCTGGACGCGTTGAAACTGCTGCGCCGCGCAGGTGCGCTGGACGAGGCCGGAGTCAACGCCACGATGAACTGGTTGACCGGCGCGACCAATTCCGGGGTGCGCCAGAACATCCTCCGAAATCTTGAAGGCATGACGAACGCCTCGATGCAGTCGACCATGATGCAGCTCGCGTTGAACGATTCCGATCCCAAGGTCCGCGAACAGGCGGTTGATAATCTCGGACGGTATGTGTCCGATCCCAATGTGGAGGCGCAACTCTGGGGCATCATGAACAGCGATTCTCCACAGAACGTGCGCGAGGAGGCGATGAATGCGTTGCGGCGCGGGCCGATGTCGGAAACGCGGGTGGCCGGTCTGCAGCGAATGGCGATGGATTCCGACACGGGCATGGACGAACGATTGTTCGCTCTGCGCGCGTTGCGGGGGAACGAAGCCGCGATGCCGAAGGTGATGAGCGCGCTGGCGAATCAGGCATTCGCTTCGCAGGATCCGCAGGAGCGCGCGAGGTTGTTCCAGGCGTTCAACGGGTTTCAGGACGAGTCGTTGAAGGTGCCGCTGGTTTATGGATTGGAAGACCCGAATCCGGTGGTCCGACAACGGGCGGCGGATGCGTTGAGCGGATTTCGAAATGATCCTTCCGTGCGGGAATGGCTGACTTACGTGTCGCAGAACGACGCCGATCCGCAGGTTCGCCGCGAGGCGTTTCAGGCGTTGGCGGAGTCCCGTGACCGGCGGCGGTAGTTCACGGGAAACCCTGTTACACCGTTTGATCGAGGCCGTCGGACTTTGATGTCACGGGGAGCAGGGCCAGGTATTTGTTTTGGTCATCGAACACCAGTTCGAACGCGCCGCAAACGCCCTCCTTGGTCACAAACTTCTGCAACGCCGAAGCCGGAAACTGCACCGTCTGCCCGTTGGTCGCCTTGGCGTGAACCGACCGCGCAACGCCCCGATAATATTCGAGCATTTCATCTGCGCTGATATTGAGGTGAATCCGGAGTGACGGCATGACGACGTGGTCGGTGATCCGAATGGAAACGCAACGCGGCCCTTCTGGCGAGTGAATGTTGGGGCGCTCCGTTGGCGGACGGCTTCCGCCGGGCGCGGCCATCCAAGAAATGGCGAAATTTCGGGCAAGGAATGTTGAGCGTAGTTTTTAGGAATTCGGAAAGAGTCGCCCGGCGTTACGGAATGGACAAATGACCGTTCCGCCCTATCATTCCGACAACCCATGAGTTTAACACTTGTCATCATCTTCGTCGTTGCGACCGCCATCGTCGCCACATTTGTAATGCTGGTTCACAAATTCCTGAAGGACGCGAAGTAGCCGCGCGGCTGCCCGCTCCCTGATCACCACTTGAAGATCGGCAGCAGGCTGGAGTGGTTGTCTGTCCACGGCGTCGCCGAGGGACGGCCCTCCAGCGGAATCCGATTGGTGTCCAGCACCAGACCGAGCAGGTCCTCTTCGTGTCGGGTCAGCACGACCCAGTTTGATTCCTCCTTCCCTTCCGCCGAGCTGATTTTCGTGTCGATCCAGCTCAAACCCGCCCAGCCTTTTTCCTGCGCCAGTCCGGCGATGATCCGTTCGAGATCGAGGTAGCGATTGGAGATGTGCATCGCGAGCCAGCCTCCGTCAGCCAGCTTGTCGAAGTAAAGTTCCACCGCCTCTGTCGTCAGCAGGTGCATCGGAATCGCGTCGGAGCTGAACGCGTCAAGAATCAGCAACTGGTAGGCGTGATCCGGTGCGTGCTGGAGTTGCAACCGCGCGTCGCCCTCTACAATGTTAGGGGACACGGCGCTGCAGTGGGAAAGATAGGTGAACAGCGTTTCGTCCTGTGCGATCTGGATGACAAGCGGATCGATCTCGTAGATATCCCATTCCTGTCGGGGTTGCGCGTAGGTCATCGTCGCGCCCGCGCCGAGCCCGATCAGGCCGACGCGCCCTTCGGGATGGTTGAGGTTGAATTCGCCCATGATGGTGCCCAACGGTCCTTCGCGATGGTAGTAGGCGAGCGGTTCGCAGGCGCGGTTTGAAACGATGAACTGCCGGCCGTGTGCGGTGGAACCGTGATCCAACTGGCGGAACCTGCCGTTCGACGTGACGGTCACGCGCGAGACACCGAAGAAACTGCGGTGCACAAACACGGTCCGCTTGTTCAGTTCCACGTAGATCTGCGCCGAGACCATCACGACCGCCAGCCCGGCGGTAAATCGAACCGGGCTTCTCGTGAACGGGTAACACAGAATCACCGGCAACCCGAACAGGACGATATTCGTGAGCAGTCCGGGCATCAACCCGATGCGCGTGGCGGCGATGGAAAATCCGGCGGTGACGATTCCCAGCGCGATGATCGCCAGCCAGGATTTGACGGAGCGGAGGTTGATCGGTGCTTTGCTTTTGATCGGGAGGTAGAGCGAGCAGGCGAGCAGGATGACGAGCGGATATTCTACCACTTCGCGAAAAATCAACGGGGCGATGATCGCGTTGAAAACGCCGCCCAACGCGCCGCCGACCGACATCCAGAGATAGAACTCGGTGAGCCGGGCGGGGGACGGCCGGTCGCGCGCCAGCCGGCCATGGCAGACCATTGCTGCAATGAAAAAGAACAGCAGATGAATGAGGATCAGGAACCACGTCGGTTCGGTCGCGCGACACAGAATTGTGAACACCAGGATGAGCCCGACGACCGGCAGCAGACGGTTCCAGATCGTCTGCGGCAGCCATTGACGACGGGCGAAGACCATGACAAACGTCAGCAAATAGAGCGACAACGGGATCACCCACAATAGCGGAATACTCGCGATGTCCGTCGTCAGATAGGTCGTGACGCCGAGCATCAGGCTGCTCGGCACGAACGCGAGCAACACCCAGAACAGCCGGCGTTTCCATTCGATGAGTTCGGCGGGGACTGACTCCATGGCCGATTCACCGGCCGTCGTCTGGTTTCCGGAATATCGGACGAAAACCGCACCGCAGACCGCGATGAGAATGATCAGCGCGGCGAAGGCCCAACGCCAGAGCGCGCTCTGTTCACCCGTGTTGAAATGGACCTCCAGCCAGAGCGGATAACCGATTAGCGCCAGCAGACTTCCGAGGTTGCTCGCGCTGTAGAGAAAATAAGGGTCGCCGGACGACGAATGGTCGACCCGGGAAAACCAACGTTGCAGCAGAGGTCCGGTCGTGGAAGTGATGAAAAACGGCAGGCCTGCGACGAGGATCAACGTGGTGAGCAGCCACGGAACCGGCGTCGCACCCGCCCTCAGTTCTTCCAATGACGCATCCGTCACGACGAAGGGGAGTAGCAGAAATGCACCCGTCATCAAGGCGAGTTGAAGCGCCACCTGACCGGCGCGAGGAACCTTGCGTGAAACGATGTGCGCGTAGAGGTAGCCGAGCAGCAGCACGACCTGATAAAACACCATGCACGTTGTCCAGACCGCCGTCGCACCACCAAGCATAGGCAACAGTATTTTCGCGATCATCGGCTGTACCGCGAACAACAGTGACGCGCTCAGAAACAGCGTGAAGGCGAAGAGAAACGGCATGAGGGAAAAGCGCAAAAGGGCGGTTGCTGAAACGTCACCGGAATCTTGCTTTGATCACCGGTTGGAATAATTGCGGAATGTCACTGTGCCCGTCCGCGTCACCGGATGGTTTCGTGACAGGTTGCCAGGGCGTTTGGACGTGAGTGACCGGGTGCATGAGGGGCGGATTGAAACAGCAAACCGCCGGGCTGGCAATCGATTGTGATGGCGCGCCCGCCCGGTTGCGCTTTCCTGAGCCCGCTACTTTATTTCAGCCGGAACCGGTCGCCCGAGCGCACGCAATTCCTCGGCGGTCAGAATCAACAAGTTGGTGGAGTTCAGCGAAACGATGAAGCCGCCGTTTTCTCGAAGCATGGACTCGATGATCTCCAATGTTTCGTCGCGCGTTCTTGGAACGGAATCATCGTAGCAGATCTGATTGGTCACGCTGTTCCATGATCTTCCGAACGACACTCGTTTTCGCGCGACGGCCGAATAATTTGCGACCAGATTGCTGATCGAATCGGTCGTCCCCATTATGGCATCGCGCAGTCCCAGAAATTCGTAGAGATGTTTCCGGGCATTTTCAAGGGTCGGCGCGCCGTGCGGATGCGGGAGTGAGTCCGAGAAATCGAGGAAGAACATACCGAAGTCAGGCTGATCTAAAGCCACCCGGGTTTCCTCAATGGATTCCGGTAGACGATTCTGTTCTGGGGCGGGCAGAATTCCGGATTGAACCACCGCCAGCCAGATGAGCAGGACGGCCATCGGCACTCCGATGAACACCAATGACCCCATCCATTTTGAATTCAGTGATTTCGCCAGCGATGATTTGTCATGGTCTCCGGACATGATGATTTGTCGGTGATTATTCCAGCCTGTTCACATGGGAACGGGCCGCCTTGGATTTCTCTCTCTGGGGGGGACAGTTGCTCAACCGGACCGATCTGGCAAGTATTTGGTTTTGGCTGGTATGTGTTGAGGCCCCGGGTTTGGCTTGGTATCGTTTCAGAAACTTCACCGAATGAAACTGACTCTTTTTTTTCGCCACCGCCCCGCCCTTTTCATGTTGAGCGGTTTCGCTTTCGCTCGTCTTGCCGCCGCTGAACCGGCTGAAATTCTGGTCGTCGACGAGGCGACCGGTCGTGGGGTTCCGCTCGTGGAACTGACCACGGTGAATCATCAGCGATTTGTCACCGACAGCGCCGGCCGGATCGCCTTCGACGAACCCGGACTCATGGGCACGCCGGTCTTTTTCAACATCCAAAGTCACGGTTACGAATTCCCCAAGGACGGTTTCGGATATCGCGGGAAGGCGATTACTCCGGTGGCGGGTGAGACGGTGACGTTGAAACTCAATCGGCTGAACATCGCCGAACGCCTCTATCGAATCACCGGTCAGGGAGGGTATCGCGACAGTGTGATGCTTGGTCGCAAAACGCCCATCGAACATCCGCTGGGTGTTGGACTGGTCGCGGGTCAGGACTCCACGTTTGCGGTTCCGTACGCCGGGAAGATCTTCTGGTTTTGGGGCGACACCGCGAGGATGGCGTATCCGCTCGGGCATTTTGGAATGGCGGGTGCGACGTCCGAACTTCCCGGAAAAGGCGGGCTCGATCCGTCGGGCGGAATCAATTTGACTTACTTCGTCGATGACTCCGGATTCAGTCGGCCGATGTGCCGGCTTGGTTTTGAAAGTGGACTGATCTGGGCGGACGGTTTTACAACGGTCAAAGACGGGCAGGGGAGGGAACGCCTCGTCTGCCATTTTGTTCACCTGAAAACGCTCGGGGAAGTCCTCGGACACGGCATCGCAATCTACAACGACGACCGCCAGGAATTTGAGCGCCTCGCCGACTTCGACCTGAACGAAATGTGGCGCTGGCCGACGCAGGCCCACCCGATTCATTCGGAATTGGACGACACCGAATACCTGTTGCTCGGCGATGTTTATCCAACGGTGCGCGTTCCCGCGACGTTGGAACATTTCACCAACCTCGACAGCTACGAGGCGTGGACCTGCCTGAAGGCCGGTTCGACGAAAGAGACTCCGGTCGTTGATCGCGATGACAACGGGCGACTTCGTTGGAGCTGGCGACCGAACGGTTTGCCCGTTGGTTCACAATTGGAACGAGCGCTCATCGAGTCGCAATTGATAAAGCTGGATGAAGCGCGTGGTCAGCCCGTGGATTCCGCGACTGGTAAACCGATCAAGCTTCATCGCGGCTCGGTCAGCTGGAACGCGCATCGTCAGCGTTGGAGCATGATTTTCGGCGAGCTCGGTGGCAGCACATCGAACGTCGGCGAGATCTGGTATGCGGAGGCCGACGAACCAACCGGGCCGTGGACGAAGGCGACCAAGATCGTCACGCACGATCAATACAGTTTTTACAATCCGGTGCAGCACGCGTTCCTCGATCAGCAGAACGGCCGGCTGATTTATTTTGAAGGCACCTACGTGAACACGTTTTCGGGAAACAAGGACGCGACACCGCTGTACGATTACAACCAGATCATGTACCGGCTCGATCTCGATGACTCAAGATTGGGGCTCACTCCGAGGTAGGACAGTCGTCCCTGCCTGTCCCGCGCGCCGCTGGCTACACGTCCACGATCGTTCCACCGGCGAACGGTGAGGAAGGGAATTCAATCTCGCCGAGCGCGTTGTTGTAGTATTGGACGACGGCCTTGCGGGAGCCCGCCTGAACTTCGAACGTCACGCACAATTTTTGTTCGCCGGGATATTTGCCCCGGTCGTCGGCGGTAAACCTGCCGTCTTCCCAGATCCTGACGTCCTGGACGGTGCCGATGGCGTCCACCCGTTCCAGCTCAAGGAGTGAACTCACCGGCCTCTCCATAAGGGTCAGCTCTGCCGGTTCCCATAACGAAGCGTTTTTGCCGGCCTGCGGCGTGATGGTCAGTTCGACTTCAACGTATTTCTTCGGTCCCTCGTTTGATTCCTCGTCTTCTGAATTCGAATCGGCAGCCGCTTCACCTGTCGCATCGGCATCAAACACCTCAATGACGATTGGAGGTTTCGGAACTGATTTGACGGAATGAATCGTGAGGTTGGCGAGGTGCAGCACCTCCGATTTGATCGAGAGCGCCTTCACGATGAAGTTCCGGATGAGTTGGCCGATGATGATTTTTGAAATCCACGCGAGACCGGTCAGAATGAACGGGAAGGCGATCATCCCCATCCAGCCAAATTGTTGGAAGAGCAGCACGGCGAACGCGACCGTGACGGTCAGCAGAAGCACGAGGCCGATCAGGATAATTCTCAACATGGTGGGGTGGTTTGATTTCCAATCGTGTTGGTAGATCAAATCACTCCCGTCCGCCAGTTCGTTTTTTCGGCACCAGTGACTCCGGGATGAAACCGGTGCGCCCGGTGAGAACGCGCTGCAGGTTGGAACCCAGCCGGTGTGCCAGTTCGCTCATCTCCGTGGATTCGGGCTCCTGCAGTTCCCGACGGCAGCTGTAATCCCACAACTCAAGCCCGCGTTCCACCAGCTCGGGTGGAATTCCCAGACGCAGATGCGCCCCGGCAAACCCGCCGTCGTAACTCGA
This sequence comes from Verrucomicrobiota bacterium, assembly GCA_041689265.1. Classification (GTDB taxonomy): domain Bacteria; phylum Verrucomicrobiota; class Verrucomicrobiia; order Limisphaerales; family RI-55; genus JBDNGP01. The sequence continues at coordinate 11,144 of JBDNGP010000053.1, read as the reverse complement.
CGGGCCGCCCGTCTGACGCGCCCAGAATCCGGCGATGCGATTCATGTGCGCGGGCCAGTCTTCGATAGTTTGATTGAAGATGGGGCCGAGCTCCGCGTGCTGCCGGACATCGGCATAGAACGGTTTGATGAAGGCGAGGATGCCTTCCTGCCTGCCCATTCGTTCGTAGAGGTTGTTCATTTTGTTTCCATCAAAAGACAGTCGATAAACTGCTGCCAAACCTTGCCCGGTTCCCAAACACGATGAAGATCGGTGAGCGCCGTTTCCGTGTCGGCGCCTTCGTGCTGGACCCGGTAAAGAAAGATGAACGCCGAAACCCGCATGTTCATCGCGCAATGAATGAAGACCTTCCGATCAGCGAACACCTTCATGATGGCGGCGAACGTTTCATAGTCGGACCGGGCGGGTATTTGGAAGTTCACTGGAATATGAACGTAAGTCATTCCGCGCGCACTCACCAGTTCGCCTTCGTTGGAAATCGCGTCGTCGGATGTTGGCAGGGCAAGATTGATCACGGCGGCGAAACCGGCGGCCGCGATCTCATCGAACTGCCCGGCGGACGGCTGACCTCCGGTGGCGAGCCGGTCGTCAATTCGCAGATGGTTGAAAATGTCTTCGATTACGTGAGCGCCTTTTCCTGCTTCAAACGCGTTGCTCTGGAGCTTAAGTTCCGCACAGTTTCGGGAAAAATTCATGGGCGACGGCGCAGGTCGATTTGCCGAGTTCATCCATCGAACAGTTCTTCACCCGGGCGGCGGTTTCGGCGGTGTCCCTGACGTAGGCGGGCTCACAGCGTTTGCCCCGGTACGGGATCGGTGCGAGATACGGGCTGTCCGTCTCCAACATAAATTTGTCCATCGGCGTCGCAGTCAGCGCCTCGCGGATGTTTTGCCCGTTCTTGAACGTGAGGATGCCGGTGTAGCTGACGATGGATCCGAGATTCAGAATCCGGTTCAACGCGCCGACCGGTTCGGCGAAACAATGGAACACACCCTTCACACGATCCGCGAACGGGGTCAGGAGTGCCATCGTATCCTCGAATGACGACCGTTGATGAATCACCAGATTGAGCCCGGTTTCGGCGGCGACTTCCAGGTGCTGGTTGAAGAGTTTCTTCTGACGTTCGATGTAGGCCTGATCGTCCGCCGCATTGCCGGACTGCGCGCTCGGCATTCGATAATAGTCCAGACCCGTCTCACCGAGAGCGACGACTTTCGAGTGCCGTGCCAGCACGCGCAGTTCGTCGCGGATATCGGCGGGCGCATCCATCGCCTCACAGGGATGCCAGCCGGCGACTGCGAAGATGTGATCATGGGTTTCGGCCAGTTCGATTGCGCGGCGGCTGCTTTCCAGATTGGTTCCGATGGAGATGATCTTCGTGATCCCGGCCAGCCGCGCGCGTTCCAGCAGGGCGTCGAAGTCCTTTTCGAAATCGGGGTAATCCAGATGCGCGTGCGTGTCGTAGAACATCGGGCGAACCGTATTCCAGGAAACCGGAATTGAAAAGACGTTAGCATGCGAGTGGAGGTGAGGAGGATCTGAAATCGGACTGAGGGTTGCGGAAGTTTCCGGCGTCGGCGGCTACGATTGACGATTTGCCTGCGCCCTCCGCCAGCCGCGCGAGCGTCTTGGACGGCGGTAGCCCTCTACCGCTTTTCCCCGGAAATCTAAAGACGCTGATGAGACAATCGCCGCCCGCAAAGAGATTCAACCCGCGCGTGATCGGTCATCCGCCCCAAAGCGCCAGAGGGCTGGCGCAGTCCAAAACCTGCCGGAACAACCATCATCCTTGAATAGAATGCGCCGGCTCAGTAGCTGTAAACCAGACCCAGTCCGAATGCGTTCAGGTTAAAATTCTTGTGTCGCTCGATACGCCAGGCGGGTTCGAGGGTCCAGCGGTGGCGCAGTCCAATTCTAACGCTCAGGCCCACCGACGTGATGTCCTCGGAATTGATCAGTCCACGGATGGGGTTGTTCACCGCTTCGCCACCGGTGGAGAACGTCAGCCGCGCCGCCGACTGCTTGGAGAATTCCCAGTTTGCGCCGGCCACCCAGGTGAGCGTGGTGTTGGACGCGCCGGTGTCCTGGACGTTGTAGCTCACGTAGAGTTTCGTATCGAACGTGGAACGCGGATGCCAGCGCCACGTGAAGCCCGGTGCAAATTGATAGACGTCAAGATCCGAGAACGTGAGCCACGCAAAATCAAATCCGGCGAAGAACGGATCCACCACGCGATAACTTGCGCCGGTGCCCAATCGCATCTGCGAAATGATGTCGCCGGACGCGGCGGGAGCCACATTTGCCCGCCAGATCCAGTCCGGGCTGAGGGCCGTCGAGTAATCGAGCCGGATCTGGCTGGCGGTTTCGTTGCTGCGCTCAAACCGACGATACTCGAGCGCCCAGCCCTGTTTGATGGGTTGCACGTACGACACACCGAAAAAGAATTCCTGCCAGTTCGCGGGATCGGGTCCGCCCTCCGTGTTGTTCAGCACGCTGTATTCGTAGCCCGATGCAAATTCCCATTCGTTGCCGGACTGCAACAGGCGCAACGCATCACGCTGATCCGTGTTGGTGGGGTCGCCAAGCAGGATCGATGTGTAAAGCGACCGCGCCTGACTCACCTGCCCCTTCGCCGCCTTGACCTGCGCCGCGAGATCTTTCACGGAAGCGCTGTCCGGACTGGTTTCAACCAGCGGGGCGAGGGCGCGTTCGGCGGCGCTGACCTCGCCCATCCGCAGCAGGGCCAGGACCAGCGCGCCGCGCAGGCCGACGTCGTCCGGTGTTTCGCGAAGTTTAGAGGCAAGTTCGCGGGCGACATATTCGGGATCCGCGCGACGGGCGAGACGCGTCAGGCTGGCGATCTCCGCATCGGGTCGGCCGAGCCCCAGATAATGCGCGAGCCGGTAGGCGTGACCGCTCTCGTCCGGTTGATCGTTCAGGTCAAACAACCGGCCGGCTGCCAGCCACAGGCTCGAATCGGGTATGCGCGCCGAAGTGGCGGGCAGCAACGCGTCCAGCGCGAGTTTGCGTTCACCGCTTTCAATGGCCGTGCGAGAGGCGCGGCGCAACTCTGTCAGTGAATGGCTTTCGAGCCGTTCCCACGGCAGCCAGTTCCAGCTGAACCACCATTCCGGCGAACGCGTGATCGCCCCGATTTCGGCCGCCACCAGGTCAGGTTCTGCGGCGGCGAGAAAGTCGGGTGTCAACCAGGTGGACGAACCGTGCGATTGAATCAATGCGGCGAGTCCGGCGGTATCGCGTCGTTCGAGAAACTGGTTCGCCTGCCAGGTCAGCAAACTGGCGGCGTCCGGGTACAGTTTGCGACCACGATCAATCCATTCTCGGGCTTCGTAAGGCCGGCTGCGGGCCTCGGCCAGCTCCGCCTGTTTCAGAAACAGCACCGGTTCGCTGAACCCGCTTCGCTCGGCGAGCGCGAGCTGGCGTTGGGCATTCTGGAACTCGCCGAGACGGGTCAGCAACGTCGCCGATTCCATCCGTGCCGCCGGATTGGGGATTGGCCGGGCGGTCAACGCGCGCAGCACGGCCAGCGCCTCGTCGGTGCGACCCATGCCGAGCAGAAGTGAAGCCTCGCGTTGCGCGGGCTCCGCCGCTTCGGGAAACTCGGCCGCGATCCCGCGATACAGTTTCAACGCGCCGGCGAAGTCATAGCGTTCCTGTCGCCAGCGCGCCTGCGTCACGCGCAGGTTAAAATCCGCCGCCGTCGCGGGCAGCCACACTTCACTGGATCGCCATGCGGTTTCGATCTGTTGATGGGTGATCCCGTCGTACGCGCCGGGGACCATCTGTGCGAGATATTCGAAGACCGAGTTCGCCGCGTCGGTTGAGTTCCAGTCGTCCCGCCACGCATCGAACCACAGGGCGCGCCGCAGCAGCCAGTCTTCATACAACGGGCTTTCGGCTTCGATCGACATGGTGCGAAGGCGCTTCTGGACGTCGTCCGCCAGCCAGATGTTGACGGCCTGCTCGTCAAAGTCCTGCTTCAAATTCTGCGCCCACGCAAACGGCGTCGCCACGAACGCGTACCAGCCGTTCGCCAACATCACGGGAACCTTGTTGCGATCACGCGCCCGCTGTTCGGATTCAGGGTCGGCCACCGGCAGGCGGCTCGTCCCGGCAAGTCTCGTGAAACGCGCGGTCCACTCCGGATTGAGCCGGACAGCCATCTGTGTCGCGAGCGTTTGAAACAGTTCCTCGCGGGCAGGCAGGGCGGTGTCGGCGCTCCATTCGTCGAACACCGTGAGCGTCCGGCCGTACGGTGACTTGTTCAGCAACGTGAGCGCCGTCGCGGTCACGTCGGGCGCGAACGGATCAAGCAGGCTGGCGACCTCGTTGACGTTGATCGTCATGGTCTGCAACGCGGTCCACCGGTGCCGCCAGAGGTTGGCCACGGGATCGCGCGGATGTGCGGACTCGTAGCGCTTGAGGACGTTTTCAAACTCGCGCGTGGATCCGGCTTCCAGCGCGAGGCCCAGCCCTTCGCGATACAGTTCCACTGAAGACGGGGTGAACGTGCGTGCCTGGTGAAGGGCCGCGCGGGCGGTCTTGAAATCGCGTTGAAGTCCCGCGATCCGGATGATGCCGAGGCTCGCCTCGAGCGCCTCCGGATTCTCTCGAACGATCTGCTGATAACGCGCGAGGCTGTCCGCGAGACGGCCTTCGCGACTGGCGAGACGGGCAAGCCCCATGCGCGCCTCCGGGCGGCCGGGGGTCACTGAAACGGCGCGTTCAAAAAAGGCGCGCGCGACGCTCAGCCGATCCGCGGCGGCGTAGGCGTTGCCGACGGACATCAGGGCGTCGTAGTTGTCCGACAGCAGATTGGAGTAGGGCGCGAGCAGTTCGAGACCCTCCCGCTGCCGCCCGTCGCGGATTCGCTGCATCGCGCGGAAGGAGATCTGCCGGCGCCGCTGATCGGGATCGGCCGGCGGACGGCTGGCCAGTTCTTCCGCCAGTTCCACGGCACCGATCCGCGCCAGCATGCCGGCCTTGATCAACCCGATTTCCGCGTCCGTGAAACCGGTGTCGCGGTCGCGGTCGTCCGCGATCTGCCACGCCTCGGAAGCCAGTCCGGCGGAAGCCAGCGTCCGAATGTACGAATGATAGGCGAAGGCGTTTCCGGGTTCCGCGTTGATGGCGAACACGAGGTCGGCGATCGCGTCGTTGATGTCGCCCTTGAACCGCAGCGCGAGCGCGCGACGGACGCGCATGTCGGCGTCGTAATCATGGATGTCCAGCCAGCGGTTGTAGACTTCCAGCGCACTCTCGGACCGTCCGAGCTGGCTGAGCCATTGCGCTTCGAGCACGACGTTGCGCCGGTCATCGGGAAAGGCAATCAACAGTTCGGCGAGCTGCCAGAGCGCTTCTTCGACCTTCCCCTGACGGGCGAACCATTCCGCGCGGAATTGATGGGCCTCCATGTTGCGCGGGTCGACGTCGAGAATTTCATCGAGCAGGTCAGCCGCGAGTTTGAACTGCCGGTCGTCCAGTTTTTCGCGGACGGCGGACTGCCAGTTTGCAGGTCGGCCGGTGTCGGCGGCGTGAGTGCAAGGGGTGAACGTTCCGACGAGGAGGAATGAAAGAATCAGAATTGCAACCCACCGTTCGTATCGCAGGACTTTCAACCGGGACGGGCCGACTGGAAAGTCGGCGTTACAGTCGCGCGGTTCTTGGATGGGGCTGAACTTCATCTGTGTGCCGGCGTTTCTGCGGAAGCCCGGCGTGACGGCGGGCGGGGATTCGATGAAGCCGTTATTTTGCGGGGGCGAACGACTGGTTCATCTTGCCGAGTAGACTGAGCATCACTTCGTGGGCCAGGCGGTGAACGCTCTCGTCGTTGAACGCGGGGGATGACGCCTTGCGGCTGAGCGTGCCGGCCCAGACGACCTCGCCGGAGGCCACGTCCACGAGGCGGAGCGAAACCCCGACGTTGGCGGTCTCGCCGAATCCATCGACAAAACCATATTCACCGACCGAACCGGCGAGCACGTAATCGACTTCCAGCTCGCTTCCGACGGCGACGGCGGTGGCGGTGTTCAGGCCGACCTGACGTTCCCACGGATCGGTTTCAAGCCGGCGCAGGCGGACGTCTTCATTGTCAGACAGACCGCTGACCTCCTTCACGTGGAAACGGGTGTCGACGTGCAGGATTGTCGTGGCCAGATCGGTCATGATCAGTCCGGCGTGACGTTGGTTGCTGAGATTCTCGAAGGGCACGACGGCCATTGAGGCGGTCGGCGACGGAGCGGCGGCACCAAGTTTCGCTCCCGCGGTCATCGTGCTGGTCGAACAACCGCTCGCGAGTGCGAGACCGCCGGCTAGAACAGCCGTGAGCGAAAACGTTTTCAGGCAGGTGGGGATGTGCATGGAATCGGAGTTTGAGGTCGGCATTAATGCGGATTGCGCGCGGCGGCAATTTTGAGTGAACTGCGGCGCAATTGCAGCCGCAAGGGCATGTTGTTGCGGCGTGAATGTAACGACCGGACACCGACCGACAAGACAATTTCCGGACGAGCCCGACGTTGTTCCGACCACGGCCGAACTATTCCTAACCTTGATCTGGCAGATCACCAGCCTGCTGGCCGTGCTGTCGCTGGTCATCCTTTTCGTGCTGATCGTTCACCGGGCTTTTCGCAACCGCCACGAACGCCGGGACGCCGCACGGCGGAAGGAGCTGCGCCAGCTTGCGCTCGAACTCATGGAGTATCCCGAGCGCATCATCGAGGCCCGCAAGGAAATGCGCCCGTCCGACCGCAGACGGCTGCTTGCCCTTTTCGAGGAGCTCCGCAAACAGCTCAAGGGCGAGTACGCCGAGCGCCTGATCAGCCTGATGCGCATCATGGGGCTGATGGATGAATGTCTGGAACAACTGAAACATTCCGGCTGGGTGCGGCGTGTCGAGGCGGCGATGTTGCTCGGAAACTTCAACGAGCCCAACGTGGTGCTCGCCCTCTACCGCGCGCTTGAAGAGGGTCATATGGAAGTGCGGGTGGCGGCCGCGTTGTCATTGGCACGGTTACGTTCAGTTCAGTCAGTGGTTGAGATCATTAACGCGTTAATCCCACCGGGAGTCAGTCCCTCGCTTGCGGTCACCCAGGTCTTCAGACAACTGGAGGAGAAGCACGCACCAGAGCGATGCCAGTTGCTGAGAAACCATTCGTTGCCCCCAACGGCCCTCACACTTTCGATCGATGCACTCGGGCGACTGGGCGACTTGAACGCGGTGCCGGAATTATTGGAAATTTATGATCACCCGAACTTGTCGGTTCGAGTCGCAACCATGCAGGCGCTGGCGCGGCTACATGATCATCGATCAGTTGAGCCCGTGATGCTGGCGATGGCCGATTCGTCATGGGAGGTCCGCGCCAATGCCAGCCGGGCTGCGGGGAAAATTGGAGATCTGGCGGCGTTGCCGATCCTGCAACACCTGCTGGATAATTCGAACTGGTGGGTCCGCTACCACGCGGCGGAAACGCTGGCGAGCCTGGGCAATCTGGGGCTGATGCAGCTTCAAGCCGTCGCGGAGACGGGCACCCCGGACGCGGCCAACATGGCGTGGGGTGTCTTGAGAGAACGAGGAGTCCAACTCATATGAGCAGCCAATCTGCGTTGGAATATTTCGTCTCGTTCGTCCGAGTTCTCGACTGGTTCATACTGTGTTTTCTCGTCGTCTACTGCGTTCACTATCTTTTCCAACTCGTCACGGCCTGGTTCGAATTGCGCACTGTGTTTCGGGAGGAGAAACAGGCTGATTCGTGGTGTTGCTGACGGGTCAAGTCGCGTTTCCGATCTCCATCGTGGTCGGTGCCTACAATGAGGAGAAAACGATTGTCGACAGCGTGTATGGAATGCTGTCCCTACAGTATCCGGACTATGAGGTGGTGATCGCAAACGACGGATCGACCGACAAGACCCTGGAGCTGCTTGACAAGGCGTTCGATCTGAAGCTGACGCGCCGGCTCTACGAGCGCATCGCACCGTGCAAACGAATTCGCGGCGTGTATCAAAGCGGGCGGTTTCCCAATTTGATCGTGGTGGACAAGGAGAACGGTGGTCGCGCCGACGCCCTCAATGCCGTGATGAATGTCGCCCGCAACCCGGTGGTGTGCGCGACGGACGCGGACACCATCCTTGAGCCAGACGCGTTGTTGCATCTGGTTCGACCGTTCATTCTTCACCCGGAGAACATGGTGGCGGTGGGAGGCAAGATTCGTGTCGTCAACGGCTGCGAAGTTCGTTCCGGAAGAATCAAGAACGTTGGTCTGCCGACAAATGTGCTGGCCCTGTTTCAATACGTTGAATACATCCGATCATTTCAGATGTGCCGACTTTCCTGGAACTATCTGAGCGCGCTAATCAACATCTCCGGCGCGTTTGGTTTGTTCAAACGCGACGTGGCGCTGGAAGTCGGTGGATTTGGCAAAACGGTGGGCGAAGACATGGACATGACGATGAAGATGCATCGTTATGGATACGGACGCGGTCCCGCTCGCGTCTGGCTTACGTCCCTGATGCGGTTTGCTGGACGGAGGTGCCGACAACTTTGAAGATACTTCGCAACCAGCGCACGAGATGGCATCGAGGCCTGCTCGACGTCCTGAGATTGCACAAGGACATGATTATGAACCCGCGCTACGGCGTGGTTGGAATTGTGTGCCTCGGGTATCTGCTGATCATTGATGGACTGGGTCCCATTTTGGAATTGCTGGGACTCATCATCGTCCCGCTCTCGTGGGCGTTTGGCATACTCAACGATGCCTTTTTCCTGGCGTACATAAGTCTGATGTTCACCTACGGCGTATTTATCAGCACCTGGTCGCTGTTTCTTGAGGAAGTGACGTCAAAGGATAAGACAAAACCGATGGACCTTGGCGTTCTCGTCGCGGCGTCAGTTCTGGAGAACTTTGGCTATCGCCAGTTGAACGGGCTTTGGCGGATTCTCGGCACCTGGCAGTATTTCAGAAAAAAGCAGGGCTGGCGCGCGATGACCCGCACCGGGTTCAAGAAGACCGGGGCGCTCTCTGGAAAAACACGGCCCGCGCCAGTTCCCGCTGGCAAGTAGTTTTCACCTGCGGCAAGCTCGCCGCGTGAAACAATTTCTCTTCCTGGCTGCTCTGCGGGTTTCGCCGACTTCGGTGACGGCGGGAAATGTCGGCGTTTTCATCAACGACGAACTCACTGCTGATATTTGTTCACCCGCGACTCAATCCGGCGAACAACAATAAATCCGTTCGACGACTGTTTTTCACGATCCGATCCCGACCATGGTATTTGACTCCTTCTTCACATTGTTGGCTCAGACCAACGTTGCCGAAGCCATTGATTCCGAATTTGTTCAGGCTGTCGAAGGCTCGATGCCTGAGTTCTTGAAGTCCAAGTTTCTGGAAATTCAACTTTGGCGTTATGCCATGTCGTTGCTGATACTGATCGGCGGGTTTACGCTGAAGAAAATCCTCGAACTGGTCGTGATCAAGCGACTGACCGCCTTGTTTTCAAAAACCCGTTTCAAGTACGACGAGATGGTCGTCGACGCGCTGAGCAAACCGTTGACAGCACTGGTGCTGATCGGAAGTGTCTACTTCGCGTGGATTTTTATTCAGGAGGACGTCGAGATCTCAGATTACTTCGTCAACCTGTTCGCGCAGTCCTTCAAGATCGGCATGGGGCTTACGCTGGTCTGGGCGGCGTACCGGTTGGTCGATGTCTTCGCCGCGTTCATCGACGACCGTGCTTCGGTGGAGGACAGCGCGATGCGCGGGCAGTTCGTTCCGGTCATCAAGTCGAGCCTGCGCATCTTCACATTGATCGTCGGCGTCCTGACCGTTCTCGCGTCGATGAATGTCAACATCACGGCGATGCTTGGCGGGCTTGGCATCGGCGGCATTGCGATTGCGCTTGCGGCGCAGGAATCAGTCGGGAACTTCATCGGTACGCTCAGCATTTTTACTGACCGCCCCTTCAAGGTCGGTGACTGGATCATTGTCGGCGACAAGATCGACGGCAACGTGGAGCAGATTGGTTTTCGCAGCACCAAAGTCCGGACCTGGCCGAAGACGCTGCTGTCGATCCCGAACAAACTGCTTGCCACGGAGATGATCGACAACTGGTCGCGCATGCCCAAACGCCGGATCAAGATGACGGTCGGCGTGACCTACTCGACGACTCCCGAGCAGATGGAGGAGTTGTTGCGCCGCATCAAAGATCTTCTCAAGAACGACGAGGGTGTGGACCAGGATTTTTACATCGTCCGGTTCACTGAATTCGGCGCGAGTTCGTTGGACGTGTTCCTCTACTACTTCACGAAATCGATCAAGTGGGACGAACACCTTGCCGTGCGCGAGCGCATGAATCTGAACATCATGCGGACGATCAACGAAATGGGCCTGAGCATCGCCTTCCCGACCCGCAGCATCCACGTCGAAAGCATGCCGCCGAAAAAGGGTGCCGGTGACCGAGGCCCCGGTGAGGAATGATCTGCCGCCGAGGCGCGTAGGGCGCTGAGCCGGACAAAAAATTAAACTCCATGTTTAATCCGTGGCTAAAAAGTGATTGGATTTGTGCACTGTGATTCTGACAAATGAAACTGTATCTCCTTCGCCACGCCATTGCCGTTGAACGCGGCACCCCCGGGTTCGAGGACGATTCACTGCGACCGCTCACGGAGGCCGGCCGCGATAAAATGCAACGGATCGCGCGGGGCATGAAAACGTTGGGGCTTTCCTTCGATCACATTCTAACCAGTGCCTATGTCCGCGCTGAACAAACGGCAACAATTGTCGCCGCTGCGCTTGGATCAGAGAAGCGTCTGATGACCGAACCGTTGCTGGCGGCGGATCAGGAACCGCACGCCATCCTCACGAATCTGGCCGGGGCGGAGGGGGAATCGAGTAACGTTCTGCTGGTGGGGCACGAACCTTACCTGAGCGAGCTCGCGAGCCTGTTGATCGGGTCGGTCCAGAATGGCGCTTAGTTAAGGCAGGGTTTCGATGGTTTTTGAGATTGGTTTCGGGAGCGTTCGACGATCATTTGATGACGTGGTTTTGTCATCAGTCGAAAGTTCTTCGGTCTCCGTTTGACGGCCCTGGGTTCGGAGCGGTTGGGACGATGGGGCAGCGGGTCTCCGGCGATGG
>JBDNGP010000052.1:0-8150 GCA_041689265.1 Verrucomicrobiota bacterium | reverse complement strand
CAGCTGGCGCAGTCGGCCGACGAGATGTTTGATGAGGGGCTTACCCACAAAACCAGCATCCGGTTTTGTGCTTGAACATGACACCCCACTAACGGTAGTGTGCTTTCAGATGGTGGAGGCAAGCCTCCCCGTTTGAGTTCAGCGGTATTCCGTGGAAATGCTCATGAAAAACATTCGTCTCAGCTACCTCACCGTCGCGTTACTTACGACTGCCGCAAGTGCCGCCCCGCCTCTGATCACCCAGCAACCGCAGCGGCGCGATGTCACCGCCGGAATGAGCGCCGTCTTCAGGGTTGAAGCGACCGGAAGCGGCACGCTGACGTACCAGTGGCGGAAGGGCGACTCCGATCTTCTCAACGCGGTGGCCCCGGTTTTGCAGATCGATGATGTGCAGCCAGCGGACGCTGGTTCGTACTCAGTGGTGGTTTACAATGGGCCTGATTCAACGGCGAGCAGTTCTGCCATTTTGAATGTAACGTCTCCGTTGACTAACCGGGCATTAGTGCTTTCTGGCGGCGGGGACTTCGTGGAGATCGCAAGTGCTGACCGGCTACAAAATCCAACATCAGTGACCATCGAGTTTTGGGTTTATCCCTTGCCGTCAGAAGTGAACCAATATGGAAGTTTTATCAACAAAGGGGATGGAATCGGTGCGACAACTGCCAGAACATATGAATTCCGCTGGCTTCCCGAAGGCAGTATGTCCGTGAACCTGTTTCTAACTCATGTGAACGGACAACCTGACGCAGCCGGATTCACCTTGCCAGCTCCAGAGCGACAGTGGACTCACATCGCAGTTACTTTCGACAGCGCGGCTGGTGTCGTTACCGGGCATGTGAACGAGCACCCTCATTTTTTTACAACAACATTGAACGGGACCCCGATCCAGGGGCGCACAATCAGACAGACGGGCCTACCCTTGGTATTCGGAGTAACTCCTGGTTTTTCTGATTCTCAGGCAACCGGTCGGATCGACGAGCTGCGCATCTGGGACCATGCGCGATCCGGGTTGGAGATCGCGGCTGACTACTCGTGCAAACTCACTGGCCAGGAGCCCGGATTGACCGGCTACTGGCCATTCGACGACGGTGGCGTGGACGACTTCACCGCCTACGAACAGAATGGGCTGCTGGTGGGCGATGCGCACACCGAGTTGATCAGCGAGGGCGACCTGCCGGTTTCTGGCTGTGAGCAGCCTGTCTTTGTTTCGACAACGGTCGATGCGGGGACCTTCCAGACCTTGGTGAAGGGCCAGCTGGGACGAACGGTCAGTGTCGAGTCCACCGACGACTGGGAAACGTGGGCACCTGCTGGCAGTCTGCCAAACAGCTTGGGCCGCCAAGACATAGAGGAAACTGTCCAGCTCGGACTGAAAGCTTTCCGGGCGAAAGCGAAATAGCCTCATGCCCATGAAACAATAGAATTCCAGGCCCATCGGCTACGCACAGATCGGGGCAGTCTCAGTTCGAGAAAAAACAACCATGAACAACCTGACGACCCTCTGCTCAAACCGTGGATTTACGACGACGGTCGACTACGAATTCGACGGTGATTTCTCATCTCATGTAAGGAATCGAGACGTTGACACTTACATCATGGCGACCGACCACGGGTTTTCGCCGCTTGGCCAGGCCAGCCCATTCCTTGCCTACGATCTCGGCATTCCGCACGAGGAGATCAGAGAACTGGCGACGTGGAACCAATACGAAAACGAGAAGATCACACTCATTGCACTCGAATCCCGGAGAAGTCGCGGACTGTTGCGCGGCGTCGTTCTTGCGCCATGCAATGGTTCCAAATGCTACGAGCCGTTCGCGGAACGTGCGGGGAACGACCCTTCCCGAGATTTCTATTACAACGTCACCTACGAAGCCATCGCGCACGTCGGCAGGGTGTGGAAAGCGCGCAGACCGGGCATGTCACACCTGACTGTGAGCAACTTTCACGAGGACGTCGCCACCTGCAACGCGGAGGCTCTCGCCCATTTTTGTGACGAGGCGACCGAGGGGTCCGCACTCGACAGTTTCGCCTTTGTCGGGTGCTGCATAACGCGCGAGCACTTGAACGGTATCAAGCGGTTGAACGCGGAAGGAGACGTCGCCCGCCATCGGGAAATAACGATGCACAGGGAATTTCGGGACGAGGTGGAACTCATCCATCTTTCTTGGGAGTAGCAGTGGACACTTTATCACTCCTCGGATCGCCGTACAAGGCTTGCCCGGCTTCGAGGACGAGGCTGCCGATCTCGCGCTCTGGCGTCAACAGGAAGGCCAGCTCAAGGAACGGACAATTCACGTCGAATGCGACTGTCACCTCATCGACTTTGCACGTGCCACAAGCCATGTGACATTTTCGAGGCCGACCACGACGTCGACCAGGGCGGCATGGACTGGCCCCGTTGCGGCGACTGGATGCCGCCTTCATTTTCGAGGGCCGTTCTTTCACCCCAGACTTCATGGCACCGAGGAGACGGGCCGCTGGCAGCGCGACCGGTTCAACGTCATTCGCAGGGACGCCACGGACTTGGGGGATGTTCTCCGATGAATAGTCCATCCAGCACAGCACAACCTGTCCTCGAAAGGCGCACAATAGGAGTCCGTTGACCCCGCACCACTTGACCATAGAAAACCTCTGGCGGCGGCGTCCACTGATCTTGCCTGTGTAGATGTGATGTTTGCCATCAGACCGTCTTCGCGCGGACAGAACTGCCCCGGCCAGCGAAGGAGTCATGAAATCAGGCTGGTCCCAGGCAATGAACTTTTCAGTCGTCATGCCGTACATACCGAACTGCTGTTGCGGACTACGGACGGAAGTGCAGAGGTCGAAGGCAGAATAAAGCCGGTGTCCGTTAACGGACACCGGATGTGAAGTATACCGACACCATGCGTGACGGCATGGCCATTTTCAACAAAAACCAGTCGTCAAAGACCCCAAAAGCGCTACAGTTGGTGATCGTTTTTGAGGTGCGTATTCACTGTCTGCATCCAACAGAGTCCATCTGGGACTAAGAGACATACGATGATCGTCGATTACTTGATCAGGACGTTGCGACGCGCTTTAGGTTTCCGTCCTGAACAGTGCGACTACCTGAATGCTCATGAGGCGTCCGCCTCGCCCCCCACTTCCTTGTAACGATAGCCAATACATGCGTCGCGGCAATTTGATAACCGTGTTCTGACACTCTTCACGACGTCAGACTTTCCATGCACAACTGGTCGTCTTATTAAACGACCGTTTGTTGGGACACCTCCCCATCAACGATCAGCTTCCTGGTTTCTCTATTAAACCGAGTCTCATAAATACGTCTCTTTTTTCTTTGTCTCAATAACCCGTTGAGTGTATCTATTGTGAGACATGAAGCGTGACATCAACGATAGACTGGTGGGATATGCCAGGGTCAGCACCAACGGCCAGGACCTCCAGCTCCAGCTGGATGCCCTCCAGAAAGCTGGCGTCCCCAAGGGCTTGATCCACGTTGACAAAGTGTCGGGCGCAAAAACAGAGCGACCGGGACTCGACAAGTGCCTCGCCGAACTTCGGGAAGGGGACACGCTGATCGTCTGGCGGCTGGATCGCCTGGGCCGTTCAGTGCGCCACCTAATCGACCTGGTCGAACAGCTGCGGCAGCGCAAGGTCGGCTTCAAGTCAGTTTGTGACGGAGCCATCGATACCACCACAGCCTCCGGCGAATTGATCTTCCACATCTTCACGGCGCTGGCCCAGTTCGAGCGCAAGCTGGTTCAAGAGCGCACGTGTGCGGGACTGGATGCTGCGCGAGCACGAGGTCGGAAGGGCGGTCGTAGACCCATCGATCCGGACGCCCCACGCATCAAGACCGCGAAGAGGATGCACGAGGACAAGTCGATGCCCATCGCTGACATCTGCACGACACTGAAAATCTCGCGCGCGACGTTCTACCGGTACCTGGCCGTGACGTGATCTGGCGTAGTGAATGGATACGCTGGTCAGGGATCTTCGGTACCAGCGCGCCAGTCACCATCCAGATCGAACCAGGGGCCTCAAAGTTCTTCCGCGCCACGGCCGGACAGTGACCCGACTGCGTGATGTGGTCGTGCTGGATACGGTGAGAGGTGGACATTGACACTGAATGTTGTTGGGGACTAGGATTTTGCATTAATGAATCAGAGGAAGCCGACCATCAATCACACGCGATTGTTCGGAAAATCTTCTGCTCTGGTTCGTTTTGGAAACATATTAGTAAGATGAAAATACAAACCGCCTTCTTGTTGTTCGGGTTGCTCATTTCACAGCAGTTGTTTGGGTTGGAAATCGATCCTACGACGAGACAGCATTCTGCCAATGACCCGAACGACTGGTCGGGAGCGATCACGGTCAGCCCGGCGGTCGGTGAAGAAAACTGGACCGCAGAGGTGACTCCAGAGTTTGTTGGCGATGACGTCAGCTGGGTCTCGATCACGCCCGTGCCCCCAACCTTCCTGGTCTACGCGATGAACGAGAACTTTGCCGCTGAGGTGAGGACCGCCCTGATCGACTTCGGAGCTGGAGTGAAATTCAAGCTGGTGCAGTCGGGTCGAGGGGCCTTGCTGAGCGCTAACAGCTTCACAACCGGATCGACGGGTGGAACCAACACGCTGAGTTTGACTGTTCTAGCGGGTACGACATGGCGGGCTGCCAGTACGGTGCCGTGGATTCGTATACTGTCCGGCCCTACGGGGTTTGGTTCGGGCACCGTCCGCTTCGCGGTTGACCCGTACGGTGAGGTCTTGCCGAGAGGGGGAACCCTGGTGGTAGCGGGCCAGGTGGTGAGCGTGTCACAGACAGGCATAGATTTGACGATTGAGCCGACGCAGGCCGTGGTCAGCGATGCGTTGAGCATTGTGAGTTTCAACGTAACGGCACTACAGTCGCAGGCGTGGACTCCGGTGCCGGATGTTTCGTGGGTGAGTGTGCTCAGTCCAGGGCCCAAGCAGGGGAACGGGACCGTGACCATGAGCGTGCTACCCAATGGCAGCTATCTACCCCGGCAAGGTCACGTGAACGTCGGGAGCAAGACTTTCCTGGTCAATCAGGCTGGCAACCAGAATCCGACGTTGTCGATCAGCCCCCTCAACTCGACCAGCCCACGCGAGGGAGCCAGCGGCGGGATCAACGTGCTGGTGTCCCCGGAAACACCGTGGTCAGCCACAAGTTCTGCGGCATGGTTGCAGGTAGTAGGAGCCGCTGAAGGGACGAACAACGGAACCGCAGCATTCGTGGTGTCACCGAACAACACGCTGACATCACGCGAAGGCGTGATCGAAGTGGCGGCAGCAGACCCGCTCCCAGCACCCAACCTGCGACGCGGGTTGTCGCAGCATCTGGTGTTCGAGAGTGCCGATCCCGGTGACAATTTGATTACTGCCCAAGGCGACCGGGGTGACCTCGTGGCATTTGTACGGGCGGTGGGTCGCAACGGCGGGCAGGCGCTGCGGTTCGGTGATGCCACTGCGTGGAACGCTGGAATGACCTCAGAGAAAACGGTGAGCTTCTGGTTTGCCGTGGACTTTGCGACGCGACTCGGGACGGTGGCAACAGTCGCTGGCCACTCGATTGGAATCACAGCAGACGCCAAGGTGACAATAGATGGAGTTGCAACGACGGTCCCGGTCGTCAGTGAAGCGTGGTATCAGGTGATTGCCCGCAGGTCGGGAACGCAGGCAGACATATTCTTGGACGGCACGTTGTTGACGTCGGTGAACGACGCGAGTGAGGGGCTAACGTTCAATCCCACGGGCGGCTTCCTTGGAAAGTTGGATGATTACAGGAACTATGATCGGGTGCTGGAGGACACAGAAGTTTACAGCCTGCACAATGATGAAGCAGCGGGGAATGGACTGGCAATCTACGGACCCTCTCCTTCGGCCACACAGGGTGGACTTCCCCTGGTTGGTAAACTCCGCCCCGACGTCAACACCATCGACGCTGTTTCGGGTCGGCAATGGGCAAGAAGTGCAGTTGCAGGGGAGTTCATAGTTGTGCCGGGCAACTTTACGTGGCCCGAAGCATACAGCGACGCTATCTCACGGGGAGGGGTCTTGGCATGGTGGGACACAGTAGAACAACACAGCACAATCCGAGACGAAGTGATAGACCGCGATGTGTGGGTTAACCTTACAAAAATATCAGGGAACGGATGGAACAGGAAAACACCTGACGGCGAAAGTCCATTCCCCGGCCCAATCCCTTGGGCTGCTGGGGAGCCAGGGACCATTGTCGGAGAAGACTACGGTTGTTACATCTTTGGTCGCAGCGGATACGTCGATGTAGCCAACAATTTCCGCGCCGCCTACCTGATGAGACCGTATCCTGCCAACTACTTGAGTTCTGATGTAACTCTGGACACTACGGGCCTTCAGTTTGTTGGCGGAGCGTCCGGTGTCGTGCGGTTTAGCGGTGTAGCGAGTCTGATTGAATGGGGAGCTTTGAGTTTGAGGAGTAATACTAATTTGCTGAGTCTGTCCGTTGACGGCGGCGCGACTTTCTTCGACTGGCCGCTGCCCTTTTCCCTGGAGGATCGAACCCACGTGGCGACGCTGGTTCTCGCGAACAATGTAGAGGCCGCTGTGTATCTGGATGGGAACTTTCTGTTCAGCCGCCCCACCACTGCCGCGATTGTGACCGGCAGCAGCGGAACTCTTGAGGCTTGGCTGGCAGAGGATGGTGAGATCAGGGTTTATGGACGTCCATTGACCGGACCTGAAGCCTTGGCGGTGAACAACGAGATGGCTCCGGACGTGCAATACTTTACGCTGGTACAGGAGCCAGCGGTTCCTGCATTGACGGAGACTTCCGCAACCGTCCTGGCTGCGGGCGCGACGGTACAAACCGATCTTCAGGTTCCTTCCGGTGTTCCCTGGACGGCCAGCAGTTCACTGTCGTGGCTTCAGTTCGTTAAGCAAGACGCTTCACTCGGTTCTGAACTCAGCGCCACCGGTCCGGCAACGATCTCGGTGTTCGTGGAAGCCAACAACTCGACCGAGGGGCGGCAGGGCGTTGTGACCATCGCAGGCCTGGAGTTCGAGATTACCCAGCTTGGGCGAACAGTCACCTTGAACCCCCTTTCAGCAGGCATGACGACGTACGGTGGAAACGTGAGCGCGGTGATTGGTGTGGCGGGTGGCGCTCTGCTGCTGGGGGTGTTGCCGGAGGCGGGTACCAGTTGGACCATCGACTACGCGAACGCGGCTGACAGTTCCTGGATCACACCCAATCCCGCCAGTGCAACGGGCAACAAGGATGTTCTGTTTGCCGTGAGTCCCTACAACTCTCCGCTGGCGGCACGAACGGCAGTGTTCTACATCGCCGACAAGGAGTTCCGGGTCACCCAACGGGGTTACTCTGCAACGGTGACCCCCAACGCAAATGACTTTCCTGCTGGTGGTGGTGATGGAACGCTAAGCGTGACCGTGCCCACCTCTGCCTTCTGGGAGACGGTTTCATTGTCACCCTGGATCACCATCATCACGGGGCAGAACGCCAATGGCAGTGGGACGGTGACCTACAAGGTGGCCAGCAACACTGGACCCGACCGGTTCGGAACCATCATCGTGGCGGGTGAGACCATACAGGTGACCCAGGCGGAAGCGGTGGTTGTGACGGAACCCCTGTCCCTGGGCTTGAGCGGGACGACCCTTCGCGTCTACGGACAGCAGGGGGTAACGTTCCCGGTCGAGCGAAGCACGGACCTGAACATCTGGGAACCATTCACACAGGTGGTTGGCCAGGGACCCTCGGTTCCAGCGGAAGTCACCATCCAGATCGAACCAGGGGCCTCAAAGTTCTTCCGCGCCACGGCCGGACAGTGACTACTAAACTGTAGAATACTTCGGGAGCCGTTGATGATCACGTCTGAACAGATGATTCGTTCCGTACGAATCCGTACAACTTGGCATTCGGGAATAGTGTATTCGATTTCGCTTGAGGCGTGGACAGGAATTCTGTAACTACGATTTCATGCGAAAAACAAAGGCATTTTCGGCAATTTATGGTGCCGGTCCGAACGGGTTCAAGCCCCTCCACCGGTACCACTTTAATCGATTCAGTTTTTCCTCTCTCTCTTTCTTGCCGAGCCCGCCCAAGGCTGGCTGTCCGATTTCGCGAGTCCCGCAGGTCAGTCCTTCTTTGCTGCT
>JBDNGP010000051.1:0-29623 GCA_041689265.1 Verrucomicrobiota bacterium | reverse complement strand
GGCACCCAGAAGACATTGGCGGCGAGGTATTCGTCTTTGTCCTCGGGATTCGCACCGGCGAAGTCACCCTGACCGGCAACGAGCTTGGCGTGGTGCTCGTCAAAGGTGTCGGAGATGTATTTGAGGAAGATGAGGCCGAGGACGACGTGCTTGTATTCCGCCGCGTCCATGTTGTTGCGCAGCTTGTCGGCGGAGAGCCAGAGCTTGGCCTCGAAGCCGAGGTTGGCGGAGGAGTCTTTGGCGGTCTTGCGTTTAGCGGGCATATTATTACTTGGTGAAGATGGACGGAAGGCTGAAGCCCTTGTTGTAATTCGGCGCGTCCTTCGCCCCGCGGATGGAGCAGGCGGCGTCCCAGATCCAGGATTCGAGGGGGTTGAATTTTTCGGGTTCCTTTTTCGATTTGGCGGACGTTTCCTTCGGGATTTTTACCAAGTGGTTACCGGAAGGAGTATCAATCGAGCCATCGAGATAAAGCAAGGGGTGAATCGCCGCCAGGTGGGTTTGAAAGTGAGGGTCAACGGGATGCCCCGAAGGTGGGGCGACGGGAAGCCGACCTTCGGCCTCCGAACGAGCCGGCGAAGTCTTGGGGGAACCACGGAATCCTGTTCCGTTGCGCCTGGAGAAAGGCCGGAGAACCGCCGGAGGGCGTCGGGCACGGGCGAGAGAAGGCCGGAGAAGTGAGCGCGCCCCCTTGCGCTCAAAGTTCGTTCGGAGAACTCACTCCACCTTGACCCTCAGTTTCAAACGCAGCCATCTCGCTATCATATCCGAGTGCCGTCGAGAAACGGTTCGCCGGTTTCAAATCTCAGACTGTTCTCCACGGTCACCCGGGCGATCTCACTCAGCGCTTCCTGGGTGAGGAATGCCTGGTGCGACGTGATCAGAACGTTGGGAAAGGTCAGAAGCCGGGCGAGTTCGTCATCGGCCAGCACCTCGGTCGAGAGATCCTCAAAAAAGATACCTTCCTCCTCCTCGTAAACGTCCAGCGCCACTCCGCCGATCTGGCCGACCTTGAGCCTGGCAATGAGTGCCCCCGTGTCGATGAGTTTTCCCCGGCTGGTATTGATGATATAGGCGTTGGGCTTCATCAGCGCCAGCGTTCGCTCATTGAGCAGATGGTGCGTCTCGGGAACCAGCGGCGCATGCAGCGAAACGATGTCGCTCGTCGCGAGCAGCGTTTCCAGATCGGCGTAGCGCACATCGTGGGCGTTCGCCCATTCGTTGTCGGGTAACGGATCACAGGCCAGCACCGAGGTTCCAAAACCACGAAGGATCTGTGCAGCGATCCGACCAATTTTCCCGGTGCCCACAATACCCGCAGTCTTTCCGAATAGATCGAACCCAACGAGCCCGCTCAACGAGAAGTTCAGATCCCGCACCCGATTCGATGCGCGATGAATCTTGCGATTGAGGGTGAGCAACAGAGCGATCGCGTGCTCCGCGACAGCGTGCGGCGAATACGCGGGCACCCGGACAACCGCGAGACCGAGTTCACGGGCAGCCGTCAGATCGACGTTGTTGTAACCGGCGCATCGCAGGGCGACGAGTTTGACTCCGAGCGATGCGAGAACATCGAGGCAGGCGCGGTCGACCTGATCATTTACGAAGACACACACGGCAAGTGCGTCTTTGGCGGACGGCGCCGTTTCAGTGCTCAATCGAAATTCGTGGAAGCGCCAGGCAACGCGATCAGCACCGGGAGCTTTCGCGAGGTATTCCCGATCGTAGGGTTTGGTATCGTAGACAGCGATTTCGATCATATGAGGTTCCTTTCTATGCTGGCTCGGCTCGAGTCGGAACCGCCGTAGTCGGTTCCGACGATTCATGGCAACGACCAGACCTTGCTTCGTGATTGCAAAGGGCGCGATGAACCAGCGCCCGCTGGGCAACCGGACCATTCTCGGATTTCCCAGCCCATGCCGCGAGCGCGGGAGCCTGGAGCGCCCGGCCAAAAGAGAAGCTCAGTTCCCACGGTGCACCACCCAGTCGGTTCATCGCGTTGAGATTCCGGGTCGTTTCCACATCACTTTGTCCGCCGGAAAGAAAGACGATTCCGGGGACCGCCGCCGGAACGAAA
Source organism: Verrucomicrobiota bacterium (assembly GCA_041689265.1). GTDB lineage: Bacteria > Verrucomicrobiota > Verrucomicrobiia > Limisphaerales > RI-55 > JBDNGP01. The sequence goes on along the minus strand of JBDNGP010000051.1, from coordinate 27,546 downwards.
CGTTTCAAGCACCGCAACGTTACTTCAGCCACTTCATTTGAACCGGCCGGCGTCAGGCATTCTGTACCGGAAACAATCATGTTGGGTTTGAGCAGCATTCCCTCAAACTGAACACCGTGATCCCCCAGCGCACGGAACACCATGGCGAGCGCTGAAGCAGTGACTTCCTCACACCGTTCGATCGCGTGCGGACCGTCCATCAGCACCTCCGGTTCGACAATGGGAACAAGCCCGGCCTCCTGACTCAGCGCGGCGAAGCGAGCCAATGCGTGCGCATTCGCTTCGAGACAGAACGAACTCGGAATGGTGTCCCCGATGGTGAGCACCGCGCGCCACTTGCTGAATTGTGCCCCCAACTTCGCGTATTCGGCAAATCGATCGCGCAATCCATCGAGGCCTTCCGTGATCTTTTCGCCGGGATGAAGGGCAAGTGCTTTCGCGCCAGCATCGACCTTGATGCCGGGGATGATGTCGAGTGTTTTGAGAAGTTCAGGAAATGGCGTGCCGTCAACGGCTTTTTGGCGAAGCGTCTCGTCGTACAGAATCACGCCGCTGATGTAATGCCCCAAATCCGGAGCAGTAAAAAGCAGTTCGCGATACGCGCGCCGGTTCTCGACGGTGCCTTCGACCCCGATGTTCTTGAACCGGTTCTCGATGGTGCCGGTGCTCTCGTCTGCGGCGAGGATGCCCTTGCCTGCAGCGACCAATGCGGTGGCGATTTTGGTGAGGTTGTTCTTCATATTATTTCACAGAGTTAATGTTCCCGTATGCTCATCCGGCGAAACCTTGTTCCCGGTCGCCGAACGTTCAGATTTATCGAGGCTTTCCTGTTCGATCAACTTTCCGCGCTCCGGACTGCGTAACAGGCGGTCGGCTTTCACAAGCTGCTCCACCATCCGCCGCGTTGCACTCAGTTCATCGAGCAGCGTGTCGGTCATTTCCACAGACGACCGCCCCTCGACCACCGCGCTCAGCAATGCCGCCTTGGCATCCTGGTAGGATTGCTCAAACCGATCGAATGCGGAAGCGCGTTCCGCATCGTCGACACATTCAGATCCGGTTTCGACTCGGGCGGACAACGCAACACACCTAGCCGCGTCCGCCAGCGCTTTTTCCATCGTTGATCGCGCTCCAGGATCGGGATGTCGCCGGGCTCCCTGATGCAGCACCTTCGCGCGTGGAGCGAGTCGCGCCGATTCATGGAGATACCGCCCCGCACGAAACGCCCGGGCCAGATCATCGCCGACCTCCAGTGGCATCGTCTCAGTGCGCACTTTCGCGACAAAGTTTGCGATGGCGGAACCGAGGGTGACCAAAGCCGCCGACCGCTGTTCCACCAATAAGGGTGTGGCGGTGTCCCGGGAGAGGGCCGTTTGAACGATGTCGGAAACGAGTGATCGCAATCGAAGCAGTTCCTCGCGCAGGGCCGACACTGCCAGTTCCGGGGTCGAAGTCAGCGTCGCGTCCAGATGTTGCGGCCGTCCAATGTCTTCCTCCGCACTGTGAAACAATCTTTCAAGCAAGGTGGCAAGCCGGTTGACAAAAGGAAGCAGCAGCGCGACGCCGAGCAGATTGAACACGGTGTGAAACAGGGCCAGAACAACTGCGGGCCTTCCCTCCGCGCCGATCCGGTTGGACAGCGCACCAACCAGCCAAAGCATCACGGGCAACAGAGCCAACGCGACCGCCCCGGTGATCAGGTTGAACGCGATGTGTCCCAGCGCCAGCCGTTTCGCACTGGGTGTCGCCTTGATCACGGCCAGCGCCGCCGTTGAAGTGGTACCGATGTTCGCACCGATCACCGCCGCAGCAGCGGTGTGAATGCCGATGATTCCGCCCGCAGCTGCCGTTAGAATTATGGCGATCGCCGCACTCGAAGATTGCGTGAGCAATGTTGCGATAAACCCCACGAACAAGAATGTCACCCAGTTGCCGCCACCGTTCCCGGCAATGCCCGCGCCGTAGCTCTCCGCCACACCACCGAACGCCTCTTTGAGAATCGAGAGGCCCAGAAAAAACAAACCGAACCCCGCGAGCGCAATACCCAGTCCTTGCTGTCGCTTTCCCGGAGCCAACAAACGAAACGCCACGCCGACGGTCAGAATCGGGAGCGCAAACAATTCAATCTTGAATCCGAATCCAATCAGACTGACCAGCCACCCCGTCATGGTCGTGCCGACATTGGTGCCAAAAATCACCCCCAGCGCCTGTCTCAACGTCAGCATGCCGGCATTCACGAAACCGATCGTGGCCACGGTCACAGCACTGGAAGACTGCACCACGCCGGTAACCAGCATTCCGGAAAACACACCGCGCAGAGGAGTGGACGTCCAGTTCTCCAGCAATTGTTTCAACGCGCCGCCAGCAAACACCTTCAGGCCCTCGGTCATCATCAGCATCGCGAGGAGAAACAAGGCCAACCCACCGAGCGAATTAAGAAAAAGTTGCCAGGTCATGGATGCGATTCCTCCGATTGTTTCAGGAACTTTCGCCGCGCAAAGAATTTGCGAATCTCCTCCGCCCACAACACGAGGCTGGCAACCACGCCAATCAGGAAGAAATGCGCCATCGGAATCGGCACGGTGTGGAAGACCCGATTCATGGGCTCGGTATAGATGACGAGAAAATGCATCAGGTTGCCCAACGCCAGCCCCCCGAGCAGCCAGTAGTTCTTGAGGAGGCCAAGGTTGAGGGCCGACTTCAATTCGCTCCGGCAGTTGATCACGTTGAACCACTGGCAAACGGCCAGCACGGTGAAAGTCTCGCTGCGCACCAGTTCGAGCGGCACGCCGGTCGACGTCCGCCACACGTAGTAGCCGAACGCGGACAACGCCATGGCGGGGGTCATGAGTGCGACACGCCGGAGCATCGCACGGTTCAGCAACGGCTCGCTTTGCCGGATGGGCGACTGCTTCATCTCGTCACCTTCCGGCGGTTCCATGATGAGGTTCACCGTCACCGTGCCCTCGGTCACGATGTTGATCCACAGGATCTGCACGGCGGCCAGCGGCAGCGGGTAACCGAGAAACAACGCGCCCAGCAGCACGAACACCTCGGCCATCGACGTGGCGAAGAGGTAGAGAATCACCTTCTTGAGATTGCGGTAAACCAATCGGCCTTCCTCGACGGCGTTGACGATGGTGGCGAAGTTATCGTCGGTGATGACGATCTTGGCCGCGCCCTTGGCAACCTCCGTGCCGGTAATGCCCATCGCAACTCCGACGTCGGCGCGCGCCAGCGCGGGAGCGTCGTTCACCCCATCACCAGTCATGGCGACCACGTTCCCTTGCGATTGAAAAGCTTCGACGATGCGAAGTTTTTGAGCGGGATGCACCCGCGCGAACACGGAGATCCGGTCCAGGTTCGCACGCAAATCCTGTTCCGGCATCTGCTCCAGTTCCCGACCGTCCACGGCGAGATCTCCATCACGAGCGATGCCAAGTGTACGGGCGATGGCGAGGCCGGTGATCTTGTGATCGCCGGTGACCATGACCGGTCGGATGCCGGCGGCGCGGCACTCGGCCACGGCGGCTTTCACTTCGTCGCGAGGCGGGTCCATCTGTCCGACCAGGCCAAGAAACGTCGTCTTGCCTTGGAACTGGGTGAATCCGGCAGATTCGTCGATTTCAGTCGCGTCTGCTTCGGCGACCGCGAGACAGCGCAACGCGCGGCTGGCAAGTTCGTTGGCTACCGCGAGAGTTTGCTGGCGCATGCTGTCTTCCACAGGCCACAGTTCGCCGCCGAATCGGGCACGACCGCACAGATCAAGCAGGATCTCTGGCGCGCCCTTGATGAAAACGCGGTTCACTTTGTGGGTATGCCCGTGCTGTGTGGCCATCATCTTCGTGGTGGAATCAAAGGGTATCTCCGCCCGACGCGGCCATTCCCGGCGAAGCGCGTCGGGTTCGAGGCAGCCTTTGAGCGTGAGCGTGAGCAACGCGGCCTCGGTGGGGTCACCCAACGCGCGCCAGCGCGGATCGGAGTCGTCAGGAGGCACGAGTTGTGAGTCGTTGCAGAGGGCCACAGCTTCCAGCAACGGGCGCAGGCCCGGGTCTTCGTTGGCCGCCAGTTCATGTCCGGCGTCGAGCATCTTCCCCTCCGGAGAATAGCCTGCCCCGGTGACTTCGATTTCCCGACCGCCCGGAAGCCAAAGTGCGATGACGGTCATTTCGTTCTTCGTCAACGTGCCAGTCTTGTCGCTACAGATCACGCTCGTGGAACCAAGTGTTTCGACGGCGGCAAGGCGGCGGACGATCGCACCGCGTTTGGCCATGCGCTGCATTCCGACGGCCAGCGCGATCGTCATCGCCACCGGCAAACCCTCGGGGACCATGGAGACCATCTGGCTGATGGCGACCATGAGAATTTCCACGAAGGGCATTCCGCGCAGGAGACCGAACGCGACAACGACGACAAACAAGGCGATGGCCGCACCGATCAGGTAACGTCCGAACTGCTGGATGCGCAGTTCCAACGGCGTCTTGGAGTCCGCAGCGGAAGCGGTGAGTCTGGCGATCTTGCCGACTTCCGTCGCCAGCCCCGTCGCCACCACCACAGCCTTGCCGCGACCGGCGGTGATGTGTGTTCCCGAGTAAATCATGTTGCGACGGTCGGCCAGCGACGTGTCCTCCGGCAACGGCTCCGGGTGCTTGGTAATCGGAAGCGATTCGCCAGTGAGCGCGGCTTCGGCCACCTCCAGCGCCGAGGCTTCCAGCAAACGTGTGTCCGCTCCCACGGCATCACCCGCCGAGAGGAGCACCAGATCGCCGGGGACGAGTTCGTGCGCTTCAATGATCTCCTCCCTGCCACCGCGCAGCACTCGCAATTTCAATACAGAGAGACGGCGCAAAGATTCCATGGAACGTTCAGCGCGCCCTTCCTGCACGGTGCCGATGACCGCGTTGATAATGACAACAATCAGGATGACCACGGCGTCGCCGCCATGCCCCATCGCGAAGGCGATGATCGCCGCGACGAACAGGATGTAGATCAGCGGACTGACAAACTGCCGCAGCAAAACGCGCCAGAGCGGTCGATGCTCCGCCTCGGGAAGCGTGTTCGCCCCGTACTCGGCGAGTCGACGGACCACTTCCTCACGGGCGAGGCCCTGCCCCGGTTCAACGCCCAACCGTGCGAGCACTTCGCTCGTCGGCAGGTTGTGCCAAAGATGAACTGAAGCGGTTTGGTTGGGAGCTGCATTCATGAAACTCTATGACTTGGACGTGCGAACATTTTCGGAATTCGAAGCCTCCGGTTCCGTCCATGCCAGCCGTTGAATCAAAATCTTGTCGAGACGGTGACCGTCCACGTCGGCGACCTCGAAACGGAACCCTCCCCAGTCGAAGTGGTCGCCCTCCCTTGGGATGCGTTGCATCCGGTGCAGCACGAAACCGCTCAACGTCTCATACGTGCCCTGATCCCTCGTGATCGTATGTGAGAACAGACCGTCCGGGCGTTGAGTCAAGTTTCCGCGCTGCATAGGAACACTCCTTCTTCGCCATTGTTCGTGATCCACGATTTCAGCGGTTGCATTCGGAACCGGACGAGCAGCCTTTCGATCTGTTGAACCGAATAACGATAGGAGAAAAACATCCGCAGATCGGTGTTCGCCGGATATCGAAAAGCCGTGCCGCCTATCTTCAACGTAGTGTCCCCAACAAAATGAAAACGCGCAACGATCCTTCGTAGTTCGTCCAATTCCGGTCCCGGCTCGACGCTGAACTTCAATTCACCCGAGTTCGCCGCCACGCCGTTTTCTTCGAGCAATGTCATCAGCCACGCCCGCGTTTCCGGGTTGTCATACTGCGGCAGAATCCGGTTTACGGACTCGTCAAGATCGTTGCCGGGCGCAAGATTCACGCTGAACAACATGCGGTCGCCAGGCCTGAGAAGATTTGCGAGCACGGGCAGGATTCCCAGCGGTTCGAAATTTGGAATCATTCCGTAAAACGTAAAAATTCGCCCGCCGACCGGCGGCAGTCGGTCATCCAGCCAATTGCTCAAATCGTTCGCCCGAGCGAGGTCCGCCACGATCGGGTGAATTCGCTCTGACGAAACAAACTTCCTGGCCGCGAGCGACGCGCGTGTCACCAACGCCGCGCTCACGTCCAACGGCACGAATCGGAGATTGGCCCCGGATCGATTCAGTTCCTCCAGCAGTTGCATGTCCTTGGAACCGTCGCCGCAGCCGAGCGCGATCACCGCGACTTCACCCGCCAAATCCGCCGCCGCCCGTTCACTACTTCGCCGATAAATGGCGCGGCAATCCTCGCGATTCACGAACGGAGCCCACCGCTCAAAGACCTTGAGCCAGCGCGCACTTTGGAGCGGGCTTTGATACAGCAGACGCGGATCAACGCATCGATTTGTGAGGCCGTCGATCAACGCCGCCCGTTCCACGTCCGGAAACTGCGACGGGTGAATCGTCAAATGAAGAGCGTCAGGCACGGGGCGAATTCTCAGGATTTCCGACGTTGAAACAAGTTTTAGCCGTAACCAATTGATCCAGCAGGCGAGCGAAAATAAGAGCCCGTCGCAGGTGCCGTTGCACATAAATCGGCAAACTTTGCCTTGACCTATATTTTACCGACGGGCGGACGTTCCCTTTGACTTGACCGGCCTCGCGTGCTGAAATTCTCCCCGCGATGGATTTTGACATCTCATCAATTTTAGAAAACTGGGACTACAAACCAGGCCAGGTGATGGTCCGGAAATTCAAGGCCACCGATGGTCACGAGGTCATCCAGCTCCGTGTCGACCTCGGGATTCTTCAGCTCAATGCCGACGGCCGGCCGGACGGCAAACGACCGATGGGCCACGAATCCTGGTTTGATTTTCAGCTGTCCCGGCTTGAGGAACACCGCGCCCAGCACGCCGGCACCGACGAGGGTTTCTCCCTGAATCAGGACGACTGCAACAAGCTGCACGTGGAATCCGTGCAGTATCATCACCGCTACATCTGCCTGCTCCAGCTGGAGGATTTTGAAGGGGTGATCCGTGATACCGAGAGAAATCTGGAGTTGTTCGATTTCGTCGAGGAATTTGCCGAAGCCAGCGACAGCTCGTGGAGTTTCCAGAATTTCCGGCCGCAATGTTTGATGATGCAGACGCGCGCCATCGTCTCGCAGAAACTCAAGGACGACGAGCACGTGAGTGCGCTGGATGAACTGGAACAAGGCATCGAAGCCATCCGCGATTACCACCACGAATATTCGCTCGTCGATCAGATGGATCAGAGCGGCGAAATCGCATCACTCGAAGCCTGGCGCAACGAAATCGACAACGGCCGTCCGATGAGCCCCAAGGAGAAGCTCGAAAAAGCGCTTCAAGAAGCAGTGAAAAAGGAAGACTACGAAACCGCCGCCCGCGTCCGCGACGAGTTGAGAAATCTGCCGGTTGATCCCAGTTAAAGCCGCCCCACGGGTTCAAAGCGAGTTAGCGGCTGCGCTCGAATCACCAGCCACGGCAGACCGGATTCCCCAGAGTGTCGAGTCAATCACAGAAGCCTCCAACTTACGCAACCACTCTGGCAGAGCTCTGCCGCCTACGTACCACAGATCCGCATTTCTCCAAACTTTCGCTTTGAATTCCCGGCACAACCCCACCAATATCCGCCTCCTTTTGGAACAGCAGTCCGCATCCAGCGCCCGCCGTTCCGCCATTTGACAGATGAAACGCACGCACCATTGCAACGAACTGCGGCCGGAACATATCGGCCAGACCGTCACCCTCACCGGCTGGGTCCACTCCAAACGTGACCTCGGCGGTGTGTTATTTATCGATATCCGCGACCGAGAAGGCCGCACGCAGACGGTGTTTGATCCGCAGGATGTGGCGCAGGCTGTCTGTGATCTCGCCGCGCCGCTGCACAGCGAATCGGTCATCGAGGTCACCGGCACCGTTCGGCAACGCCCGGAAGGCACGAACAACAACAAGATCCCGACTGGCCACATTGAGGTGCTCGCCCTTGAATTGAAGGTGCTGAACCACGCCGCCGTGTTGCCGTTCGTAATCGATGATCCCGCCGTTGCCGCAAAGGTGAACGAGGAAATCCGGTTGAAATATCGTTACCTCGATCTGCGTCGCCCGGAAATGCTGCACAACATGCGATTGCGCTCGAAGGTCGCCATCGCCACCCGTAGTTTCATGGATGAACAGGGCTTCCTCGAAATCGAGACGCCGACGCTGTTCAAATCGACGCCGGAAGGCGCACGTGAATTTCTGGTACCGAACCGCCGCGAGCCGGGCACGTTCTACGCCCTGCCCCAGTCACCACAGCAGTATAAACAGATTCTGATGTGCTCCGGCGTGGAACGCTACTTCCAGCTCGCCCGTTGTTATCGCGACGAAGATTTGCGCGCGGACCGTCAGCCGGAATTCACCCAGGTCGACATCGAGATGTCGTTCATCGATCGGGAAGACATTTACGCGTTGATCGAAGGACTGTTGAAACACGTCTGGAAAACCGCGCTCGACATGGACATCCCGACGCCGTTCAAGCGGATCAGTTTTGAGGAGGCGTTGAACCGTTTCGGCATCGACAAGCCGGACACGCGCTTTGGCTTCGAGCTGGTCGACATATCGGAAGATTTCAAGAGCAGCACGTTCAAGGTGTTCAGCGGCGCGATCGCGAACGGCGGCGTGGTCAAAGCGATGAACGCCAAGGGCCTCGCCTGCGTGACGCAGGGTCAGATGGAAACGATGACCGACTACGCCAAGAGCTTTGGTGCGAAAGGCCTCGCCTACATCAAGGTTGAAGGCGGCGAATGGAAATCGCCCATCGTGAAATTCTTCTCGGACGCCGAGAAGGAAGCGCTCAAGACCAAACTACAGATCGAAGAAGGCGATTTGATTCTGTTCGCTGCGGATCAATGGCTGACCGCGTGTGAGATTCTCGGCAAGATCCGCCTTTACGTTGCCGAGGTGTTGCAGAAAACCGGCAAGCTGACGATTGACCCGAAGAAGTTTGAATTCCTGTGGGTCATCGAATTTCCGCTGCTCGCGTTCGACAAGGAACAGAACCGCTGGTACTCCAGCCATCACCCGTTCACTTCGCCGGTCGAGGAAGACATCGACAAACTTACGAGCGACCCAAAATCCGTTCGCGGCCAGCATTACGACATTGTGGTGAACGGCGTCGAACTGGGCGGCGGCTCAATTCGTATCCATCAACCGGCGGTGCAGGAAAAGGTTTTCAAAGACGTTCTGAAAATTCCCGAGGAAGAGATCAAACTGCGTTTCGGCTACATGCTGGAAGCGTTCAAATACGGCGCGCCGCCGCACGGCGGGATCGCACTTGGCTTCGATCGGTTGATCGCGATGCTCTGCGGCACGCCGAGCATCCGCGACGTCATCGCCTTCCCGAAGACCGCCAAAGGCACCGACCTGATGACGGACTCGCCATCGACCGTCACCGCCCGGCAGCTCAAAGATCTGCGGATTGAAGTGAAAGCCGCGCCGGCGAAGGAATAGTCCGCCAAACAGATCTCAGGAATTCCCGCCAATTTTAAAATTGGCGGGAATTCTATTTTTTCGGCCGAGTGAGACGCTGCCCATCTTTGAACACACTCTCGAATGCGGTTTTCTGATCAGGCGTGACGAGAAAAGGTTGGAGCTGGGTTGGCGTCGTGGGTTGTTGTCCGCGATTCGCGGCCATGAAGGCGTCGATCACAGGTTTCAGCAGCTCCATGTTGGAATCCAGCATGATCGAATCTTGCCCCGGTGAGCCCGGACCAAAAGCATTCGGCCCAATCTGCCACGGGTAATCCAAATCGGAGTCCACCACCTTTCCACGGATAACAAAACTGCCAGTGACATCGCTCATTTTGCCGGTGTAAAGCAGCTCATATTGATCGAGCAACGCACCATCAATCGGTTTCTCAAAATACGGCAGCAGGTCCGACATCGCGTTCGGCAGATAGCCGTCGTTCGCACCGATATAAGCTCTCAACGCTTGTTGCAGATCCGGGACAAAACGGTTCTTGGCCGCGTGACGAACCTCACTCAGCGCCTGGCGAATACCATCGGGAGACTCCAAATCTAAGTTTCGCGCGAGATGCAGCCAATCTTCTTCGGTGAGGAACTGCAATTCCGGAACGCGTTGTTCAGGATTCTCGGCGAAAAGCTGACGCAATGTTTCCATCGTGGCCTTCGCTTTCAGCGCGGTTTCAACAACTGGATCGTTGATCTTCTCCAAGGCTTCGTCCGCCTGCCGTTTCAACACGCCCACCTTGCCGCGCAACTCCAGCAACTCCATGTATTGCGAATCGTCGCCCTTGGGTTTCGACACCTCGTTAGGTAGCGAAACGATCTTGCTCATGGCGGCGTCGCGCTCGCCCTCAAGCTGCTGGATTTGTCCAGCGGTCAGCGATTGCTGCAGTCGGAGGCTCTCCACTTCCTCCCGTAGTTCAGAAGTTTGGCGGGCTTCGTAAATTCCAACCCCGGCAAGGACGGCGATGGTCGTGGTGACGAGGGTTTTCTGAAGTGCGGTCATGGCGATGGCTTTGGTGGCGGTGATGGTTGTAGTCGTGACGAGAGTTGATCCGGCCAGCATGGCGGCGGTGGAAATGGTGACGGCCAGACCGATTGGCGCGGCTTGCACGGCGTTGGCGGAAAGGACGAGCGCGAACCCGCTCGCACCGACGCCGATACCGCGTCGGGCAAAGGTTTCGCGCAACCGTTCGACGGCGCGACTCACACGTTTTTGCGCCGCATCATCGCTGATGCCGAGCTTTGCGCCGATGGTGCGAAGGTCGTGGTTCTTGAAATAGCGGAGCAACAGTGCGTCGCGGTCCGCCTCGCCCAATTCGACCAGCGCATCGTCGAGATGCGGGGCGATGTGTTCCCAGTCGTTGTCCGGGTTATCGGAAAGCAGTTCGTTCATAGCAGCAGCCTCCTTTTCGCGCGCACGACGGCGCACGTCCGAGCGAACGCTTTTCACCGCGAGGTTTCTCGCCGTGGCATGCAACCAACCGGCCAAGGCGGTGCGGTCTGTGAGTTGCGCGGCATTCCGTGCCAGCGTGACAAACACGCTTTGCGTCACGTCCCTGGCGGACTGGGTATCGCGACTCATGCGGAACGCAGCGGAATAAACCAGATCGACGTAGCGTTGAACCAGTTCGGCAAACGCGGGCTCGGATTGATGCTCTGCGTAATTCTTCAGGAGCTGTTGGTCGGTTGTTTCGTCCACTCAGCCTATAGTACCCGGCATCGACGAAATCCGACAACATTTCACTTCTCGCGCAATTTTAAAATGGTCCCCGAAACGTGCCCTCCCATATTTGAAGGCCGTTGAAGTTGCGGAGAAACTGAACGAGATTGGCGGGAATGAACCGGTCGACAGAAACCTCCAATGCAGAACAATGAAACCTCTGGCCGCAACAGTTCTCGCCGCGATCCTTCTGTTGGTCGGGCTGTCCGCAGCGCCGTGGAAAAAAGAATCCGCGCAACGTGAGGTGCCGGAAGCTCGTCCAAACACCGAAACCGCCGTATTCTCCGGAGGTTGTTTCTGGGGATTGCAGGCGGCGTTCAATGAGTTGCCGGGCGTAGTAGGTTCGCGAGTGGGATACACCGGAGGAACAACACTGAATCCGACCTATTCGAAAGTGGTCGCGGGAATAACCGGCCACGCTGAGGCGGTGGAGGTCATATTTGATCCCTACCGGATCAGCTATGCGCGACTCGTCCAGTTCCATCTTGAACACGTCCGTCGTGCCGAAGGAGAACCGGACGCCGAGTATGCCACGAAACATTACCGTTCCTCAGTTTTCGTTCTCGACGAGGAACAGCGAGCCAATGCGGAGGAGCAAGTGGCCCGATTTACCCGATCAAATCCCGGTGATACCGCCAGCCCTGTTTTGATCGAGGATGCCACAGCGTTTTGGGAAGCAGAGGCCGAGCACCAGAATTACCTGGCGAACTGCGCCTACTGATTCTTTCTGTCCGCCAGGTATTCCGCGACGATCCCGCGCAGCTTCTCGGGTTCGTTCGTGATAATGCCGTCAACACCAGCGCGAAGCAGTTCGATGGCGAGCGACTTCTCATCAATCGTGTAAACCCAGACCTTCAGGCCGCGTTCATGGGCATATCGAACTGCGTCCCGGTCGACTGAACGATTCCACGCAACGACTTGAACCCCGATGTCATGGATCTCATCGACCCACTCCTTGCCCAACTGTTTCTCTTCATCAGTGAGTTTCCTTCCGTCCTTCGAACCCGAAGGCCCCAAGGCGGCCAGGACCTGCGTGGGTTCGAGCTTCTTGTAGTCTCTCAAATAATTCCAGTCGAACGCCTGCACGACAACTTGGTTGATCAGTTTTTTTTCACGGATCAACTCAGCGCAACTCTTCGCGTCGCCGGCCTTTCGCTCAATCAATGTGATGCTGCCCGCTTGAATTGTATCCAACGCCTCACCCAATTCGGAAAGTTTTTGTCTAGCGAACGAGGGCGCAAACCAGGAACCGGCGTCCAATTTTCTAAGTTCGTCCATTGAGTAGCTCGAAACGCGCAACTGCTTGCCGCCCCACCTCTTTACCGCGTCGGTCGTCCGATCCAGGGTTGAATCGTGGATCACCATCAGCCGACCGTCTTTTGAAGAATGAAATCAAGTTCGACCTGATCCGCACCGGTGGCCACGGCATCGGCGAATGATTTCAGAATGATTTCAACGTGTTCTCCGGTGTGCGCGCCGGAAATCCACGATTGGCGATCCGTGAGAAGCATGGTTTCCGCGCGGCAGTCCACCGGCAGTTGAATCAGAACCAACGCGAACACCGCGTTTGCGAATCATTCGGTCCGTCGGTCGGAAGAGTAAAAACCAATCATAGCCGTGAGCGAAAGACCGGCGAGGGGTCCTGCCTCGAAACCGGTGAAATGGGATCCAGCGAATCAGCGATTGAGCTGTTTTTCGAGATAACTCACCGCGTGACGTACGTTGGGATCGATTTCCATCCGATCTTTCACCAGGCGGCACGCGTGAAGCACGGTGCCGTGATCGCGACCGCCGAACGCTTCACCGATGCTGTTGAGTGAATTGCCGGTGATTTCACGGGAGAGGAACATCGCGACCTGCCGGGGAAAGGCGATGTGTTCCGGGCGTCGCTTGCTGGTCATGTCGGCCATCCGAATGTCGTAATGCTCGGCCACCTTTTTCTGGATGACTTCCACCGAAATGACGAAGCGACCTTCCTCGTGCAGGACTTCACGGAGAAGATCCTCAGCCATGTCGATCGTGACCTCCTTGCCGGTCAGTGATGCGTACGAGGCGACACGAACCAGCGCCCCTTCGAGGCGGCGTATGTTCGCGCGCACTCGCTCGGCGATGAAACTAAGAATCGCGGGATCCAGATGGATGTTCATTGCGCGCTCTTTTTTGCGCAGGATGGCTAGGCGCGTTTCGACGTCAGGTTGTTGCAGATCAGTCACCAGTCCCCACTCAAAGCGGGAAACGAGCCGATGTTCGAGATTCTTAATTTCGGCGGCGGCGCAGTCGCAGGTCAGCACGATCTGTTTGCGCGCCTCGTGCAGGGCGTTGAACGTATGGAAGAATTCCTCCTGGATACGTTCCTTGCCGGCGAGGAACTGGATGTCGTCAATCAACAACACGTCCGTCTGGCGGTACCGACGGCGGAACTTCACCAACTGGTTGTTTTGAATGGCGTCGATAAACTCATTCGTGAATCGCTCGGATGAAAGATAGGAGACTTTGGCGTTCTTGTTGTTCGCCAACACTTGCTGGGCGATCGCATGCAGCAAATGAGTTTTCCCAAGTCCCACTCCGCCATAAAGAAACAACGGATTGTAGGATCGACCGGGAGATTGCGCGACCGCGAGCGCCGCCCCGTGGGCAAATGTGTTGCTGTTGCCGACGACGAAAGACTCGAAGGTGTTGCCCGGATTAAACACTGAATCCACGACCGTTGTTTTCTTCGCGCCCAAACCGTTGCCCGAGGTTCTTGGCGCGGCGAACAATACCGGCGATTCCTCGATCTTCGGCGCGTTCTCGGCCAGCGCGCTGTTGACGACGAAATCCACATTCCAAATCTGTCCGGATTCCTTCGCCAGCACATCACGAATCAGACCGAGGTAATTGTCCTTCAGCCAATGGCCATTGAATTCATCGATGACTTCGAGGGTGATATTGTCGCCATCAACACTCTTTGCCTTGATGCTGGCGAACCACAGTTTGAACGTCTCGGCATTGAGCAATTGCCGAAGTAATTCCCGCGCCGATTCCCATAGTTTGTCCGCTGAGTTCTGCATGTACGAAAAGCCCTACAAATTTGTTTACAGCCAAGATTTATTCACCACCGGGCGTTGCAGCCCTGTAACAGTCCAGTTTATTGCCCAGAAAATGAGCATCACAGTGAGACACGATCACTAATTTGGAAGCCCCCGGCGACATCCCGAAGCAGGTGCCGATCAGAGAAATCGCAACCACCTGAAATACAACGACTAATACGATACGAAGAAATGCGCCCTAAGTCAGGAGTCAACGATGCAAATTTGAAGTTTTGTGTCATTCAGGTTTCGGCGCAGCTTTCTAATCAATGATTCGCATCGTTGCTAGGACAACATATTAACTAATATTAACAAGTTATTCACACCGCTTTTCTCCCCGGTTTTTGCGGCCTTTTCGAGGTCCGGGCGGCTGTATGCGCGTGAAGCAAATTCCGGCGCGTTCATCAACAAGAAACGCTCGTTGTGTACGAATCATGTTCAACCCATAAATGCGCCCGGTCCAAATGTCCGGGGTAGCTCGTTCGCAGCGCATCGCAGTGACGAATGATTCTGGGTGCGTTTCGTTTTTCGCATCAAATACGAAACAATAATGCCGGAAGTCGTGCAACCGACTGCACACGACTTCCGGCCAAAATCAAACGGCGCTTTCGCCGCGCTCTTCGGTCCGGATCCGGACGGCTTCTTCAATCGGGGACACGAAGATTTTTCCATCGCCGATCTTGCCGGTCTTCGCAGCCTTGATGATCGCCGCGACTGCCGCCTCGACCGAAGAATCGGGCACGACGATCTCAACTTTCATCTTGGGAAGGAAGTCCACAGTGTACTCACTGCCGCGATAGATCTCGGTGTGCCCTTTCTGCCGGCCGAATCCTTTGACTTCGCACACCGTCATGCCTTCGATGCCCACTTCAGCAAGGGCTTGTTTCACTTCTTCAAGTTTGAACGGTTTGATGACGGCCTCGATTTTTTTCATGAGATGGTGACGAAAGCGACGGCGAGTCTATCAATGAAGTCGGGTGTGTAAACAGGAATCTGAGCGAATGAAAATTTAAGTGTGGCTTGAGATAAAATCGGTCCGTTGATCCGCGAAAACTCCAGGTGTTTCTCACGTGAACGCCAGGCGAATCGCAGTGCTTCTCCTTGCAGTTTTATTGCGTGTAACGTACTCACACGCACGTGGCACACTCGACTAAACCAAAGATAGCGGTCCTGGGTTCGGGAAAGGGCTCTAATTTTGTTTCCATCGCAAACGCGTGTCGCGATCAGCATCTCGACGCGGAAATCGTTGTGGTCGTCAGCGATATCAAGTCGGCAGGAATCCTGGAACACGCCCGGGAGTTCGGGATTCGCGACTTTTTTCTATCGCCAGGCAAATTCCGGTCGAAGCTCGACGAAACAGCCGAGTCAAAACTGATCGAAACGCTGAAACAATCAGGCACTGAATGGATTGTGCTCGCCGGATTCATGCGCATCTTGAAAGGCGAACTGCTCCGGCACTTTGAAAACCGTGTTGTTAACATCCACCCTTCCCTGCTCCCGTCCTTTCCCGGTCTGGAAGCATGGACACAGGCGCTCGACTACGGAGTGAAAGTCACCGGCTGCACGGTTCACCTCGTCGATCAAGGCATCGATACCGGCCCGATCGTGGCGCAAGAGGCAGTTGCCGTTTTGCCCGACGACACAGCGCACTCCCTTCACGCCCGAATTCAGGACGCGGAACGACGTCTCTATCCGACCGCATTGCGGCAATTGCTCACCGGGCAGATCAAGATCGAGGGCCGCCGGACGTTTAACCGGGCCTGACTCTCCTTTTTCTACCCAGTCATGAAGAAAAAGATGGTCTTGGCGCGAGGCCGATGGCAAAACCATCCCCTCGCGCGCGCGGGACTTGCTTCCGGTATCCATCCCCTGCTGAAATTCACGCCGCCGACTTGACCACGACGACATGAAGAAATTGAACAAACTAAAATTGGGCCTTCCAAAAGGAAGCCTGCAGGAAGCCACCATTGAGAAACTGGCCAAAGCTGGCTTCAACGTCCAGTCCGACAGCCGTTCGTACGTTCCCTACGTGGACGACGAGGAACTGGACATCCGCTTGATTCGCGCGCAGGAAATCAGCCGTTACGTGGATCACGGCTATTTGGATGCAGGAATTACCGGGTTTGATTGGATCCAGGAAAACGGTTCGGATGTCCACGAAGTCGGCGAATTCATCTTCAGCAAAGTCTCAAAACGCCCCGCCAAGTGGGTGCTCGCCGTGCCCGAGAATTCCAAGATCAAGTCGGTCAAGGATTTGGAAGGCAAGAGGATCGCCACCGAGGTCGTGAATCTGACCAAGAAATGGCTGCGCAAACACAAGGTCAAGGCGGAGGTAGAATTCTCGTGGGGAGCGACCGAAGTCAAAGCCCACGAACTGGTGGACGCGATTGTCGAGGTGACCGAGACCGGATCGAGTTTGCGCGCCAACAAATTGCGCATTGTCGACACCCTGCTTGAATCCACGCCACGGCTGATTGCCAATCACACGGCCTGGACGGACAAATGGAAACGGAAGAAGATCGAGACCATCGCCCTGCTCCTCCGCGCCGCGATGGAAGCCGAATCCAAAGTCGGGTTGAAACTAAACATCAACGAAAAGAATTTGGCAAAGTTGTTGCAAAGCCTGCCTGCTTTGCGTAATCCAACCGTTTCCAGCCTGACGATGAAGGGCTGGGTGGCGGTCGAGACCATCATCGACGAACACGTCGTGCGGGAGATCATCCCCAAATTGAAGGCCGCCGGAGCAGAAGGCATCATCGAGTATCCTTTGAATAAAGTAGTCTATTGACCGCTGTCCAAGCATATGGGTTCACTGAAAAAACGTCGTAAATCGAAAATCAACAAACACAAGCGCCGCAAGCAGCTGAAAGCCAATCGCCATAAGAAGCGAACCTGGCAGAAATAGTAGGGGCGCACCCCTTCGGCTCCTTTCCCGCAACCTGCCGCCGTCCGCTCCGATGGACGGCGGCAGTGTTCGCTTGTAAACTCCCGGTATGCAAGTAACACGGCCAATCACTCTCACGATGTTGGTAGCCGTGTTGCTTTTGCTGCTGCCTGGGTGTCGCTCGAAATCCTGGCAGGGAAATGGTCCGTTAGATTCGACGAGATCGGGGGGGGCGACACTGACCACGAAGCAAGCCGCCGAACAGTCTGCCCGACGCGTCGAAGCTCAGGCACGGTACGCGACCGGACTCTCCCACGATCTGAATCAACAGCCCGACGCCGCGATCGAGGAATATATTTTCGCGCTCAAGGCTGAACCTTCCAACGAACAACTCGCCCTGGAGATCAGCCGTCGGCTTGTTCTGGCAAAGCAACTCGAACGCGCACTCGAAGTGGTCGAACTCGCCGCCGCCGTGCCCACTGCGTCATCAGCGATCTACGCCCAGATTGGGGTTCTTTACAGAGAATTGGATCGATATCAAGACGCGGAGAAAGCCACCCGCAAGGCCATCAAAATGGCCCCCGAGATCCTGCTGAGCTACTACAATCTCTACGCGCTGTATCTCGAACAGGGAGAAATCGACAAGGCCATCGCCGTCCTTCAGGAAGCGGCTGATCAGACGTCAGACAATTCCGATTACTGGCTGGATCTCGCCGAGGTTTACGCAAATTTCTATCGCAGTCAGACGACGTTCAAAGAGCTCGCTCTGGATCAAATGAAGCACTGTCTGGAACGCGCGACGAAATTAGGGGTCCGCGGAAACTCACGCCGCCTCAAGCTGGCTGACGGACTGGCCCTCTCCGGTGAGCCCGACAAGGCGATCGCCATTCTGCTCGAGCTGATGAACGAGTTCAAAGACAGCCCCAGCCGGCGGAACATCGTGCAACAAAAGCTCCTTTCGCTCTATATCAGCACCCAGGACGCCGACGGCGCGATCACCCAGTTGACCTCCATCGTCCGGGAGCATCCCACCAATCCCCAGGCGAATTTTCTGCTCGCCTCGTTCGCCCTGGAGAAAGGCGACAACAAGACGGCGATCGAATACTTTCAGAAGACGATTCAGCTCGATGCCGATCTTGAGCAGGCCTACTACTCACTGGTCGGCCTTTATCTGGACAGCGCGCGTTCGAAAGAGGCCGTCACCCTGCTCGAGACAGCACGAGGCCGGTTCGAAAAATCGTTCGTCCTCGAATATTATTCCGCCGTCGCCTACAGCCAGCTCGAAGCCTACGAGGCCGCCGTGCAGCACTACACCAACGCAGAAATCATCGGACGGGCGTCGGACTCAGCCAATCTGGACCACCGGTTTTACTTCGGGTTCGGTGCGCAGCAGGAACGCTTAAAATTGTTTGATCAGGCCGTCAGCTCATTTCAGAAATCCATCGATCTCAAATCCGATTTTGCCCCCTCGCTCAATTACCTCGGCTACATGTGGGCGGATCAGGGGACCAACCTGGACCAGGCCCGCAAATATATCCAGAAAGCGGTCGATCTGGAGCCGGAGAATTCCGCCTACCTCGACAGCCTCGCGTGGGTTCTCTACAAACTGGATCAACCCAATCTGGCGCTGATTCACATGGAGGACGCCATCAAGTTCCACGCAGACGATGACCCCGACGCCGTCCTGTTCGACCACCTGGCCGACATCCAACTCGCTGCCGGGAACGCTGCGAAAGCGCGCGAAGCTTGGGAAAAGTCCCTCGAACTCACGGACGACCCGGTCGTGAGGGCGAAACTCGACGACTTGTTGAAGGCGAACCCCGGAGCGGACAAATGAACCGGCAATTCAACCATCACTACACTCGTGACGAGGCCCGCGAGCTTCTTCCTCAGGTCGGATCTTGGTTGAGGGAGATTCAAGATCTTCAGCTCGAATTGGTTCGCTGTGAAAACCGGCTCGGGTCCATCCTCTCACAGGGCGATGACGCCGGCGGTCCTTCGGTGAATGAAAACGTCCGCGCCGTGGCTCGTCTCCATCAGCTAACGCGGGAGTTCAACGAGCGCGAAATTTTCATCAAGGACGCCGAACGCGGTCTGGTGGACTTCCCGGCGATCATCGATGGACGCGAAGTGTTTCTCTGCTGGGAACTGGACGAGGAAGACATCGAATTCTGGCACGACATCGACTCGGGATTCTCCGGCCGGGAACCTCTTTCCTCATAACGCCGCCCCCCGGAGCAACCACACGACGCTGGCAAATCTACTCCGATGGGAGCCGTCGATCTCTCGCACCGTCACGTCGCACTCGTAAAATTGGAAGCCTGCGGCAGGCGCAATCTCGCAGACCGCGCAATGCCCGCAGGGTCCGCAGCACTGTCCCAACCAATCAGTCCCCCTGCTCCACGTAAAAGAACTTTCTCGGCCTGTTAATCGGGCGTTGGATTTCTGCGGAATGTCGCGCCGTGCGGCCGGTTATTTCCAGCGAACGGACGGCAAAATCCTCCGTGCTGAAGATCCGGAAATCGCGGCCCGGTTCCACGGCGATCGTCAACTGAAGTTCGTTGCCCGGCACGAGCGAATAGTCGGTGATGTTCAACGGAGCCCGAAGCAGACTTCCATCAGAATTCAAGGTGGCAAAACGAAACCGGTCGTATCCGTCAAACGCCGTGAAGACGCCAGTCAGCATTACCCGGCCGTCGGGCAGCGGAAACGCGTTAACGACCTCCTCATTCGCCCCGCCCCGCGGATTAAACGTATCATCGAGCGACCCATCGGAATTCAACCGGGCGACTCCTCCACGAGGCTCCCCGTCGATGAAAGAGAACAGTCCGCCCAGGAGAATTTTCCCATCCGCCTGAAGTGCGACTCGCTCGATCCAGTAGTTTGCGCCGCCGCCCACGTTAAACGTCTCGTCGTAGGTGCCGTCGATTTTCAACCGTGCGATGCAGCTGCTCGGCACGTCGTTCACCGAAGAGAACAGCCCGCAGATCAAGATCTTTCCATCAGGCTGCACGGCGATTCCTGAAACGATGTTGTAGAAGATGTCGCCGACCGAGACCTTGAAGCTGTTGTCCCTGGAACCGGTCAGGACATCGAGCCGCACGACGATGTTGGTGACATGCGCGTCCTCCTCCACGTCGAGATCCATCTCGCCACCGAGCAAAACGTGATTGCCGGTCTGAACCGCGACGTGCCCGATCAATGACTTTGGGGTGACCGGGGTGAAACCGGGGTCCAACGCGCCCGCGCTGCTCAAAATCGCGACGTCCGACCGGTCAATGCCATTGATCTTTGAGAAGGACCCGCCCACAAGAATGCGTCCATCGGCCATGACCTGCAACGACTCCACCGGACCGTTCGCGCCCGTTCCGGGGTTGAACTGGGCATCCGGCGTTCCATCGTTGTTAAGCCGGGCGATGCGATTTCGCGGCTCAGTGCCGACCATCGTGAAATCACCACCGATGACGATCTGGTTGTCCGGCTCCACCACGATGGACAACACTCGGTCGTTGGGTCCTGTGCCGGGCGTAAATGCCGGGTCGAGACTGCCATCAGCAAGCAGCCGGGCGAGATTGTTCATCGTCTGACCGTTGAACGTGTTGAAACCGCCGCCGAGAATCACCCAGCCAAGTTGGTTGGTGGCGATGGCGAAGGTTCCCTGGTAAAAGTTGGTACTTGCCGCGCCCGGCCCGGCCACCCCCGGATCGTCGTTGTCCTCGATGATCAGGACGGTCTCCGACGGCGACCCCAGCGTGAGACCGACTGGGTTGCTTAGCGTCAGCTTCAACGACCGGTCAGCCTGGAACTGAGGATTGTCCAGGATCTTCACCGCGATGGAGATCTCCGTTTCGGTCGCGCCGAAAGTATAGACTTCGTTGATCGCCAAATAATCGACGCCAGCGGTGGCATCGAGATCCGCTGTCTGAATCGTGACCTGGTCGCCGGCTTGCGGATTCGTCCGCTCGATCGGGACAAACACCACGCCGATCCCTTCAGAGAATCGGACCTCCGCAGAACCGAATTTCAACGTGTCGGCTCCGACCGGAACGATGCCGACGAACAACATCAGGAAAACAACACAAGTTCTCGCGATGAATTGTGACCGGGCCTGGACCGATGAGTTTTCAGAGAGTTTTTTCATTCGCAATAATTCTAACGTAAAGAGCGGCTAAAGCAGATTCTCAACCGTTGCCGGCGGTATCGGACCACTGCCAGACGAGGCAGTCGCGGGTCTTCGCGGTCACCTTCGCATGCTCGCCGATCCGGAGTCCCTCAACCCAGATGATGTCGCCCGATTCGGTTTCGGCGACGACGCAGTGCCGCCGTTCTTTCGCCGAAATTTTGGCATTTGTAAACAAATCCTGCAGCTTCGCGGCACGTACCGCGCCGATCGGTTGAAATCGATCCCCCGGCCGCCAGAACCGCAACGTGATCGATCTGCCGACCTTGTCGAGGTCGAAGATTTCGCCATCTGACACGCCTGTGAACGCGGATCCGACGGGCCTTGATCGAATCGTCCATGTGAACGTCCGCCCGCCGAAAACAGCGTGCGCCTTGTTCTTCCGCAGATCCACACGTAGGAAATCAGACTCGAAGACGAGGCTCCGGTTCGCATGTTCGACAATCCGTCCGCTGTCAGTCCGGGACAGGAACCGGTCACCGCAGACGTTGACAGTCAAACCACTCGAGTCGCGCAGCCGCTCCACCAGCTCGAAGTCGAAAACCACTTCAAGACGTTCCAGTTGAATCACGACGACATGCCGCTGCAACGGGACCGGAAGTTCAGAAAACCGCAGAGAGGAATCCTCGAGCGCCCTGCCCGCCTCCGCACGCCACCATTCCGCCTCGGTCGAAAGAATCTCCATCGTCTGCCCCAGCTTGATGGAGATCCCGGACGCATAATCCGACTCGAGCCGGGGGATCAACTCGTGGCGAATCCTATTCCTCACGTACCGAAAATCCTGATTGCTCGCATCTTCACGAAACCGGATGCGCTTGGACTTCGCCCAATCCGCCAGCGCACTCTTCGGAAATCCCAGCAACGGCCGGATCAACGAACACGAAACCGGCGACTTCAATCCGGTCTTCATCCTCATGCCGCCCAGCCCGAAACTGCCGGCGCCGCGAAACAGCCTGATGAAGAAAAGCTCCGCCTGATCGTCGGCGTGGTGGGCCAGCACAACGTGCTTAGACTTCACCGCGTGCGCCGTTTTTCCGAGAAATCCAAGCCGTGCCTCCCGTGCTGCCATTTCGGTACCGTGTTGTTTGATCAATTTCTTTTTCTCCGCATCGTCCCATCGCGCGAAGTGAAATTCGAGCCCCAGTTTTTCCGCCTGCCCGCGAACAAATTTTTCATCCGCCGAACTGGCGCGACCGCGAAGACGATGATCGAAATGCGCGACATGAAGCGTCCATTTGAACCTCGCTTTCAAGGCATCCATCAGGTTAAGCAGCACCATCGAATCGAGCCCCCCGGAAACGGCGACCACGACAGCGCGTCCTTCCGGCAACAATTTCTGTGAAGTCAGGACGTCGGCGAACTGTTCAGTCAAATTGGACACGGCGGCAGTTAAGCGAAGATCGGCACCCGCTGCAATCACCACGGTCTGCGAGGACCCGTGACGGGTCTTGACCTGAGAACGTACCATAACAAAAGGGCCACCAGAATGAATTGCAGGCACAAAAAAGCGGCCACCGAAGTGGCCGCTTGAATCATTGTGAGGTCAGTTCAAACCTGTTCACCACCGGTCTTCGTTTCCGGCATATCGGCTGACGCTGACTCGTCGGCGACCGGCTCAGTTCCGGCGGCGGGAGGTTCAACTTCGGCCGGGACTTCAGAAGCCGGGGCAGTTGCCGCTGTTTCGGCGACGGGGGCTGAGGTGGCCACGTCGGAAGCCGCCGTGGTATCCACCGGTGCAGCGGGCTGTTCGGTGGAGGCGTCCTTCGCCGCAGCATCCGGCTTCGGGACCTTCGCGACGGCCACCTTTTTCTTGGGCTGCGGTTTCGGATGCGGTTTCTTGGCCGTCTCCAACTCGCCGTTCGCGAACTCGATCACATGCCCCTGATGGACCAGCCAGTGCAGATCGGCCAGCACCTTTTTCTGCTCTGACGTCGGCTCATGATGTTCCGCCGCTTTTGGAACGACCGTTCCTTCGGCCTCCGCTGATTCGACGGGCTTGGCTGGCTCGGTTTTTGCCCTGTCTGCGGCGGTGGTCGGAGCAAGGAAATCGACCAGTTCCTTCAGGCTACAGCGTGAGTGTTCGTTGACGTAATCAACTATCTTTCGCACGCCATCGGAGACCGGCGTCGCTTCAACATCCAGGAAATGCGGCCGCGCGACAGCGACGTGCACTATGGATTTCTTCACCTTGAAGAAGTGCAGGCCGCGCGATGAAAATTTCTGGCTCAGCGTGGTGACCAGCTTCAACGGAAAACGTTTCTGTTCGTCAACGGCACTGAACACGTAACGTTGCAATTCGCGGGAACCGACGCGCCGTGTTTTCTCACCGGCGACCACGTGACTGTCCACGGACTTCACCATTTCCGGCAAATGAGTTTCGCGGAAGTGCTTTTGAACTTCGTCGAACGAGGCGAGCACCAGCGGCTCGGGCACGTTCAACACCACGAATTCCGTCTTGAAGCTCAGTTCGTCGAGCCACGTTTTGACCACTTCTTCATCACGCACGATCTTGACGCGTGACTTGAAATTCTCGAACGACAGACGCGAGAACCGTTCCTTGTGCAGCTGGTGCAGCTTGTTCTGGTAATCGTGATAGTTCGGCGGCCCGAGAATGACACCGCTCATGCCGCACTGGGCGACAAACGTATAGGTGCCTTTCGGCGGATCGGTCGGCGTTTTTGTGACCTCGTAGAAGGTGGCGAGATGCCGGTGGAGAATGTGCTCGACGGCCTCGTCCTGGCTCAGCCAGACGGTGTCATCCAATGCGCAGACGAACATTGGTTGAGCAACGGATCCGTCGGGATTTTTCTTCGTGCTGAATTCGACCTGATAACGGTCATCCTTCTGCAGGACCAGCCGTGCGATGTCGAACAACGGATAAGCCCGGCCCGTCATGCGAATCTGTTTGGTGAGCGAATCGACGCCCCGTTCTTCAGGAATGATCCGGAGATTGACCTCCGGCATCGGAATCTCCACGCGCCTCTCGAACGAAGGACGTCCGCCGCCGCGTTGATCCCGCCGATCATCCCGCGATCCCGGACCTCGCCCGCCGCCCTGCGGGCGATCTCCACGAGGCCGATCGCCGCCCGGTCGGCCGCCCTCGGGACGGTTGCCCTGCGGACGGTTACCTCCGCCACCTCCGCCACCACCACCGGATCGAGGTCCGTGCCGGTCGTCGTTGAAGCGTCGATTGCCACGTTCGCCCTCGTAGTTGGCGTAGCGATTAATTTCTGGAGATTCCTGTGCCCATGAGGGGAGGAAATGCAGGTCCAGGTCCAAGTCTTTGTCTGGATTGTCGTTACTCATGCAACAATACGTATGTTGTGTTCAAGGGACCGCTCGAAGCGGCGCAAGGCGTTCCGGCGAATGACCGGGCCCGGTTTTCAGTTGGTGAAACAATGGTTATTGTTCATTACGCGAACAAAAACCACGGTCAGGATGCCGCCACAAAATGCGGAATGCAAGTACCGCTTGTCCACTGTGAACAAACGGCTCGTGAGCAGGCTAAATCAAAGGCGGTTCAAACCCTTTGCGGTAATCCGTCTGCAGGTATCGGTTGGCAGTTCGCTCGTTGGTGATCCTCATCATTTTGGCGTCCCAGCGGATCTTTTCACCGGCGCGCATCGCGACGTTCCCCAGAAGAACCGCTTCGGTCATCGGACCGGAGAAATCAAAATTGGACATCGCATCCCCGTTGCCTTTCACCGCCTGGATCCATTCCTGGTGATGTGCGTAATCGGTATCCTTGTCCGCGCCCGGAAACCGCGGCAGCGTGCGTTCCACGTCCTTGAAGTCCGCCATCGTCGCGCCCGACAGAAACTCTCCGGCTCCCCAGTACATCGGCACGAACAACGTGTCGTCATCGCCCACCATGATGCAACCGTTCGGCGGCAGGTCATCTCGTTTCACCAGTTTCGGATCCGGTTTTCGACCGCCGTCGTACCAGGTCAGCTTCACGGAACCACGCTTTCCGGGCTCCGGAATTTCCCAGCGAATCTTGGGAAACTCCCAACGGGTGACCGACGACTTCGCCGGCGAATCCACGGTCAAGCCATCCTGTTCCAGCACCTTGACCGATGTCGGGTCCTTCAACTTCAACGACCAGAACGCGAGGTCCATGTTGTGGCACCCCATGTCACCGATCGACCCCGTCCCGAAGCTCCAGAACCCGCGCCAGTTGAACGGCACGTATTCCTTCGAATAAGGGCGCAACGACGCCGGCCCCAGCCAGAGATTCCAGTCCAACGTCTCCGGAATCGGTTCATAATCCACCGGGGCGTGAACGCCCTGCGGCCAGATCGGCCGGTCGGTCCACACGTGAACCTCGTCCACATCGCCCAGCACGCCCGCCTGAATCAGCTCCACCAGCCGCCGCGTGTCCGGATGGCAATGCCCCTGGTTTCCCATCTGCGTGACCACGCGTTTGGCCTTCGCCATGTTGGTCAAAATCCGCGCCTCGTAAACCGTGTGCGTCAACGGTTTCTGGACGTAAAGATGTTTGCCGGCGTTGACCGCAAGAAGCGCGGGTTGCGCGTGGCTGTGATCCGGAGTGGAGATGATGACCGCGTCGAACTCATCCTCAATCTCCTCGAACATGACACGGAAATCCTTGAACCGTTTCGCTCCCGGATATTTCTCAAAGGTCTCCGCGCCCCGGGCCTGATCCACATCGCACAGCGCCACGATGTTCTCCGTCGCACAGCACTGGATGTCCACCGCCCCTTTTCCGCCGACACCGATTGCGGCGATGTTCAACTTGCTGTTCGCTCCAAGAACGTTGGTGCGGGAAACAAAGGGAAACGCGATCGCGCCGACAGCCAGCGCGGAGGTCTTGACGAACGAACGGCGGGTGATGGAATGAGATTTCATGGCGGGCTGGTGACGAATCGAACTATCACGGCTTCGACGAAGAACGGTCAAGTTGCGTTCGAGATGAATTCCCCGACGCGGTCGATATTTCCAGTTCCATTGAATCCCCGCAGCGCGGAGCCTTCAAACCAGCGGACCGCATTCCGCGAGCTCGACGAATTGCGGCGACTCCGTTTGGCAGCCGAAGAACCGCTCTGCAAACACCCCGAACTTGTCCGGCGCATCCGTCACAAACGGCTGGATGCGCCCTTTGCGCCGACGGTTTCTCAGCAGCAAACCCAGCGGTTTCATCTGGTCCTCAACGAATAGCGCGCAACTCTCCGCCGAATCCACCAGCGACACATGGTCGCCGACGACTTCCTGGATTGCGCGTTTCAACAACGGATAATGCGTGCAGCCGAGCACCAGCGTGTCGATGCGCTGTTTCCTGAGCGGTTGCAAATATTCCTTCAACACCCGCGCCGTCACCGGGTGATCGATCCAGCCCTCCTCCACCAGCGGAACCAACAACGGACACGCGCGGGCAAACACAAACGCGGAATCATCGATCGCCCGAATCGTTTTCTGATACGCCTCGCTGTTGATCGTCGCGTTGGTGCCGATGACGCCGATCCGTCGGTTGGTGGAGGCTTCCAGGGCGGCCTTCGCACCCGGAAGAATGACGCCGAAAATGGGAATCTCGAACTGCCGTTGAATCACTTCCAACCCCCAGGCCGACGCGGAATTGCAGGCCACCACGATCGCCTTCACTTTCTGGTACACGAGAAACTGGGCGTCCTCGCGGGCGAAGCGGGTGACGGTGGAGGGGGATTTCGTTCCGTAGGGAACGCGGGCGGTGTCGCCGAGATAGACGAGATCTTCCTTGGGCAACAACTCGTGAATCGCGCGGGCCACCGTCAACCCGCCCAAGCCGGAATCAAAAATGCCGATCGGTGCATCGCGAAGTTTGGGAAGATCGGCATTTGGCATCGGCGTCCGCAATTTGGTCTGACGCAGAACAACAGTTCAAGGGAAATGCTGAGGCGATGTTTTAGCCACTGATCGAACACGGACAATAAAAAGGCGGGACTCCTGCCGCCTCGGTCGAGCAGCACGGCGACAGGAATGTCGCCGTTCCGACATGGCAAAATCAATACACGACACGGAAACACGAACGGCAGATCTTGACGCGAATTTCGCAAATTTACACGAATAGAATTATCTGGGTATGCACTTTACGCCCCTAGCTACCAGATGTTGTGGTTTCTCTGTTTTTCATGGAGCGGCCTCCGACCAGTTCCTTGCCTCGCACAGGATTCAAGGCGACCGCTTGCTCTAACAAGCGGTAGAAGAGAAG
>JBDNGP010000050.1:0-33657 GCA_041689265.1 Verrucomicrobiota bacterium | reverse complement strand
TCTCGGGATGTATTCGTCCAGGGTTTCTTTGCTCATCGTGGCGGGCATTCGCCACGGTGTCCGCTATTATGAGGCAATGGAACCCATCCGCTCTTTCCCGAGATCCCGCTTCGGTGTCCTCTTCAATGAGGCAACACGGGCGACGCACGGCTTGCAAACAAGAATTGCACTGCGCGCCCGGCGAATTATCCTCACCGCCCATGATCCACCTGCCAAAACCATATTTCCTCCCGCTGCTGTTCGCCGTCGTTTTCAGCCTGACCGGCTGTCAATCGCCCAAGGTCCAGCCCGATCCGGCGGTGGAAAAATGGGAAACGACCATGCAGGCGTTTGAATCCGCCGACCACGACGCCCCGCCTCCGAAAGGCGCGCTGCTACTGGCCGGCAGTTCGAGTTTTCGCATGTGGAAATCAGCCGCTCAGGATTTTCCGGACAAGCAGGTGATCAACCGCGGTTTTGGTGGTTCGCAGATGAGTGATCTCCTCCACTATACCGACCGGATTGTCATTCCTTACGAGCCGGCGGAGATCCTGGTTTACGAGGGCGACAACGATCTCGCCGCCGGTGAATCTCCTGAAATCATTTTCACCGAATTCAAGGAGTTCACCAGAATCGTGCTCAAAGCGCTGCCCGCATCGAGGGTCTATTTTGTCGCAATCAAGCCCAGTCCAAGTCGCGCGAAATTGATGGGGAAAATGAGGGAGGCCAACGGACTGATCGCCAACTATTGCAACGGGAAAGCGCGGCTCGAATTCATTGATGTGTTCACCCCGATGTTGGACTCAGACGGCCAGCCCCGTGCCGAATTGTTTGTCGCGGACCAGCTGCACATGAACCCCGCCGGGTACGCGTTATGGACGAAAATTGTGCGGAAGAAAATGGGGCTTTCCGAGCGAACCGGCGCTGCCCAATAGCGGCACGTGACCGGAATTATTCACCGAAGCGCTCGATCAACCGGTTCGCTTCCACAAGATGAAACATCGCGCGTTTGAACTGCCGGTCCTGAAAGTACAACTCGCCGAGCCGCGAATGCAGTTCGTAGTCCTCCGGGTTCTCCCGGACGAGAGTCAACACCTGCTGGATCGAGACGAGGGCTCCAAGCGGCCGGGACGCTTCGGCCGTGTTTTGTCGCAGTGCGATATTGCACACCACCGAAAGCGCAAGCGCGATCGCCAGAAACACGGGAAGGTTCGTCTGATTGCGGAGGATGCTTCGCGGCCGGGTTTCACACCGGAACCGTCCGAGGAAATTCTTCAGCACTTGGGAAGGGCGGCGATTCTCCGAGGCCGCCGCAACGTGGGGTTCGATGGAACCAGTTTCACCGCCGGTGTTCCAGTCACCCGCGATCGTCGTTAAAA
Organism: Verrucomicrobiota bacterium; assembly: GCA_041689265.1. Lineage (GTDB taxonomy): Bacteria > Verrucomicrobiota > Verrucomicrobiia > Limisphaerales > RI-55 > JBDNGP01. Next base: position 32,299 of record JBDNGP010000050.1, on the reverse strand, counting down.
TGTGTTGCGTATAGTTCATTTCGACACTCTATCAATGTTTCGCCCCCACCGAAGGGATGGGACCTTATCCAGGTGTTCCGACAACTTACTGGCTCGCACGCCTGTGCCACGGAATCAGCAATCACCGGACCACGTTGACTGGTTGAAACCGCCCCCTCCAACGCGACCCGCCAACTGATTGGAAATCAATGGGATGGTGAAGCGGGTCCGGATGGGGCATTGATTAAACTTCATTGACGGCCTCAAATCACCCGTGTTGGCGCGGGCGATTCTGTCCCGGAGCGGCAACATTTTTATCCGGATCGGGACAGTGTCGGCCGGACGGTTGCACAAGATGAAATAGAATCCTATGGCGGTCGGAGCAGGAGGGCGGCGGAACGGATCACCCCCATAAACGAACCGCCCGACCGGAGGGGTTCTAGTCGGGCGGGTTCTTCTCCTTCGAGAACTTTTGGATGGGTAGATTCTATTTGGACTGCTACGCGTTTACAGCGTCAATCGCGTCACTCATTTCGGCCTCAATGACCTTGTCGATGTCGAGCAGGGTCTTGATACTTCCCTTGATTCGGGCCAGGCCAATGATGTAATCCGTATTCAATCTCCTGCCGAAATCCGGAGGCGGCTCAAGGTCCTCGCCCTTCACCTGGGACACTTCTTCAACGGCATCCACAATCAATCCGAGCAGCGACTGAACGCCGTCCGCTTGAGTTATCTGGGCGACAATTGTACAGGTGGTGTCAGTAAACTCCGCCTTCTCCAGCCCGAAGCGGATTCGCAGATCGATCACCGGCATCACCTTGCCTCGAAGATTGATCACGCCCTTCACGTAGTCGGGCATCCGGGGCACCGGTGTGATGTCAATCACACGGATGATCTCGCGGACCTTGAGGACCGGAACGCCGTAGGACTCACGGCCCAACTCGAAGGTCAGGTATTTCCCGGCGTTATCGACCTGGAACATGGAGACCGGTTTTGCGGTGGCGGTGCTCATTTGAACTAATCAACAAGCCTATCGGCGGCTCCCGGCCGAAGTTTAGAAATGGTAAAGGTCCATTTGGGGAGGTCCGGAGAATTGAACCTAAAGCCATGGGAGCAGACTGCCGTTAGTAGGACGGGTGGTCAACGCGGTCGACGCACCGGACCGACGCGCGGCTCCGGCGGGTTGGACGCCCCCCGCACATTCTCTATGGAATCAGTAACGGAAGAAGGATTGAAAATATTGCTGGCCGAATCCAACGCCAGCCAGTCGCACGACCGGGTGGATCAACTTCGATCCTGCGGGCACCATATTCAGCTGGCGCAAAGCGGCTTCGAGTTGTTGAGTGCGATTGATCGTGAGTCCTACGACATCGTGTTGATCAATCTGGATCAGCCGGCCGCAAGCACCGCCGAACTTGAAGCTACCGGACAAAAACTCGCGGCGCAGGAGCGATCCGTTCTGGGGGTGACCTCCCGAACCGACAGCCCGCCGCCAGGCGCCCCATGCCCGAACGTCGTGACGTGGAACGATCTGCCGAAGCGCCTCAATGAACTCACCGCCCGGCCCACCTCTGGCCAGTTCTTTCCAACCATGAATATTCAGGCCGCACTGGAATGCACCGACGGTGATGCGGAGCTGCTGCAATCGCTCATCGAGCTCTACTTCGAACAGGAGCCCGGGCTGCTGGCGCAGATCCACACCGGCATCGAGCGCCGCGACGCCGACCTGCTTGAACGGAGCGCTCACAGCCTGAAGGGATCGATCAGCGTGTTCGCCGCAGCGGACGCGCGTGAGGCGGCGTTTATCCTGGAAAACATCGGAAGGGAATCCAGCTGGGACAGCGCCGCGAGGGCGTTGGAAAACCTGAACCGGGAGCTCACACGTTTTGGACCGGATCTCCGAAGCCTGAACGTCTCGATTAGCCGGGGCGATTTTGCCGGCCAATGATCAGCGTGTGGGGTTCTCCCACGCGACCAGTTTGTCCTCCTCGTTGAACGTGAGGGGCAGGACTTTTTCAGTAATGTTTCCGCCGGTGCCAGTCCCGACACCGACCCCTCCGCCGCTTCCATAACTTCCGACGCCCAAGCTGAACGTCGGCCCCCGGTTGCGGCCGGTCACCCAATCTGCCACACGCCCCGTGCTGATCGTCGTCATCTTGTCCGGCGGCCCGAGCTCAGTCACCGCCTGATCAAAAGTGAACACGCCGATACGGCTGGCCCAGTCGATCTTGGGCGTCGTTTTGCACGCGGTGAACGACATCAGAACCATGGCCAACAAAGCCGTTGAAAAAATCTGGTTGCACCATTTCATGGGGCCAAACTAATGCACACTCATTGGATTGCCAATCTCGACATTGCTGGATAGTGTCGCCCCATGAAATCACTGTTCGGCCTGATTGCGACATTTGCTATTTCCACTTCCATTTTTGCCCAGACCAGCGATCCCCTGCCCCTCTGGCCCGGCGGAGCGACCGATGCGCTCGGTACCGCTGATCAGGACGTTCCGACATTGACTCCCTATCTGGTGGCGGGCACGAAACCCACCGCAGCGGTTGTCGTCTGCCCCGGCGGCGGCTACGGCGGACTCGCCGGGCACGAAGGACACGACTACGCGCTCTGGCTGAACCAACAAGGCGTCTCCGCATTCGTTCTGAAATACCGGCTCGGCTCCAAAGGCTACCGGCATCCCTCCATGCTCAACGACGCACAACGGGCTGTCCGCATGGTCCGGGCCAACACCACGAAATGGAACGTGGATACCGGCCGAGTCGGGATCATGGGCAGCTCTGCCGGCGGACATCTCGCCAGCACTGCGTTGACACATTTCGATCTGGGAAATAAGGACACCAAGGACCCGATTGAACACCAGAGCAGCCGTCCGGATTTCGGGATTCTTTGTTATGCTGTCATCACAATGGGCGAACACACGCACAAAGGCTCGCGCAACAATCTGCTCGGCGAAAACCCGGACGCGGCATTGATCGAATTCCTTTCAAATGAAGAACAGGTGACCGATCAAACTCCGCCATGTTTCATCTGGCACACATGGGAGGACACCGCAGTGGACGTGGAGAACAGCCTGCAGTTCGCCGCCGCGTTGCGTGCGCACAACGTGCCGTTTGATCTGCACGTTTACCAGAAAGGCCGCCACGGAATCGGCCTGAACGACAAGCCGCCGTTCACCAACGCCCACCCCTGGGCCAGTGACCTGACGTTCTGGTTCAAAGAACGTGGGATCACGGAATGACAGCCCCTCGGAAACAGCACACGGCCAGGGCGGGATGCGAATTCGGGTCGAAGTGAAACGGTTGCGGTGTCGTCGCGCGAATTCATGCAAATGGAGCCGTTGGGGTCCGAAGCGCCAGCGGCCAAGTTGAGTCACGTTGGACGTTGAGTTTCCCGTGCGGTGTGAACGCCGAAACACACGTCCTCACCAACCGCCATTCGTGTCCGGTCGAATTCATTCGTCGACAAACCGAATCGGTCGTCGAACACCGGTTTGCTCTACTTGGTTCGCCACTTCGACTTTCATCAGTGGCAATTCATCGTGGCTGCAACCGCATCAACAACTTCCACCCCGCCGCCGATGTTCGGCGTGCGTCGTGGCCCGGTGACCGCGTTGATCTTCATATTGTCCCTCGTCAACGGATGGACAGCCGCGAATGACCTGCCTTTTGTGGTGGTGCGGCATCGTGATTCACCCGGCTACTCTGAAAAACATGTTCCGCCGCAACATACCAAAAGACCTGCCCGGCCAATGGACGTGTCCGGCGCGCCCGGACTGAACATTCAGATCGTCAATGGCCCGGCGGAGAATAGATTGTTCGGTCACACGGTGGACGGTGACGGTTGTGAGCCGGCGGCCGGCCGTGAGTTTTGGACATCAGGTGGCGGGCGTGGGAGACGTCAACGGTGACGGCTTCGGCGAACTGATCGTGGGGCAGTCGTATTTTTCGGGGGAACACGAACTGGCCGGCCGGGCGCTGGTTTATTTCGGTTCACCGAAGGGGCTGGCGGGCGGCACCTTCTGGCGACCTCCCGGCCAGGAATTCGGGTTTGAATTCCGGAGCGTCGTGCTGCCATTTCCGAATCTGGCGTGGACCGTGGCGTTTCTGCTGGCGGTCCTGAGCGGCATGTTTGCCCTCGCGCGATTCTACTATCAGCGGCGCGAACGACTGGCTGCGGATGTGCAGGTGAACCGCGACGCCGCATTGCGCGAAAAGCGGATGCGCATTTCACAGGATCTTCATGATCAACTCGGGGCGCACCTCACGGGGATCGCACTGGCGACCGGCAACGTCCGCCGCGCTGTCAGCGGGGCCGGGGAAAAAGTGAATCAAAGCCTCTCCGGCATCGAGACCACCGCCAGCCAGCTCGCGGACAACCTCGCGGAGATTGTCTGGCTCACGAGGCCGACCAATGATTCGCTCGAGCAGCTGGTCAACTACCTCCTCGACTACACCGGAAAGACGTTGGAGCCGGCGGACATCATGCTCATGGACATCAACCTGCCCGGCATGAACGGGGTGGAGTGCGTGCAGCAGTTGAAACCCCGGATGCCGGACACGGAGTTCATGATGCTCACGATCTTCGAGGACCACGAACTCGTCTACGAATCACTCGTTGCCGGTGCCACCGGTTATCTCGTGAAGAAAACGCGGCCGGAGGAATTGCTGGAGGCCATCCGTGAGCTGTTTGCTGGAGGCTCTCCGATGTCCAGTTCGATCGCCCGCAAGGTGGTCGCGGCCTTCACCACCCGCCGGCCGCATGATGAAATTTACGAGACCGACGTGCTGTCCGAACGCGAGCGAGAGATTCTCGAAATGCTCAGCCGGGGAATGCGATACAAGGAGATCGCCGCGAAGATTTACCTGAGCGTTCATACGGTCCGCACTCACCTGCACAACATCTATCAGAAGCTGCACGTCACCTCGAAGAGCGCAGCCATTTAGGTCTTTCGCAACCAGACTTAGAGTGAAGGAGCAACTGCGGACTGAATTCGGTATTCAATGAATCCGCCGGTCTACGACGAATGGCCAGACGTGAAAAACTGAAAACCTATTACTGAAAACTGAACCCTCTCCATTTCGCATAATGCTTATTTCAATTCACGTTCCAGCGTTTCAAGACGGCGGAGCAACTCCGCGTTCTGTTTCTTCAACTCGCTGATCTCGCTGTCCCGCCGGGTCAGTTCATCGGCCAACTTCCCGTTCAATCCCTGGATGGCGGCGAGGGCGACACCGTCAATCTCGTGCGTGCTGATGCTCTTGTCGTCGCGACCGGGATAGAAGGCGGCCTTGAAATCCTGCGCCATCGGACCGATGTGCGGCGTGTCGGTGGAGGATTCGAAATCATAGTGCCAGGTCGAGATCGGAATGTCGGCCAGCTTGTCCAGAACCGCTCGCGTGTCAACCGGATCAACGTCCTTTTTCCGGTCGCGATCCGACACGACCGACCACGAGTTTGCGCCCGGATTCAATTGAACGCCGATGGTTGCGCCCGCGTTGGAGAAGATCCGGGTTCCGCCGGACGCCCGGACGGTAAACTGGTTGTCCGCCGATGAACTGACGACAGCCGCATTGCCGTCGCCCCAGACAAATGTTCCCGAATGGTTCGCGCTCGCATTGTGCCCCATCGCCGTCGAGTTCGAGCCCTCTGCAAACACACCGGACCCGGCCGAGAAATGGGTCGTCTCAAGATTCACTTCGTTCGCGTCTTCGACGATGACGTTTCCGTCGACGTGCAATGGCGCGAGCGGTTGGGCCGTGCCAATCCCCACCCAGCCGGCGCTTGCCAGACTGACCTCTTTTGCATCGAGCTGGAGAAGGGAAACGGCATCGCTTTCGTAACCCGCGACAACCAGGTCGCCCCCATGAAAACGAACCCCGCGCGCGCCGTCGAGGTGGTGAAGTCCGGCGACGTGGTTCATGCCGTAACCCAAAAGTTTCGGTGCCGCCGGATCGCTGATGTCCGCCAGGGTGACCGCGTCGTTCTCAAATGAAGTGATCGCCAGCGTGTTCCCCGAAAGCGCGATGGCCTCGGGTCCGTCGATGAAATCAAATCCCGCGATGCCGTTCTTGATCACCGACCTCAGCACTGGCGCGGCCGGATTCGAGATATCCACGAGCGTCACCGCATCATCAACCGAGGCCGCGACCACGAGAAGGTTGCCCTGGATCGCCAGCTGCCGTGCGCCATCAAGATCGTTGAAGCCGTTGATCCCGTCTTTCATCACCGCCCGCAGGACGGGACTCGCCGGGTTACTCACATCGACCAGCGTTACAGCGTCGTCGTCAAAGGCCGCGATGGCGAGCAAACCTCCCGCGATGGAAACGTCGCGGGCGCCGTCCAGTTCATTGAACCCGCCCACACCGTCCCGCAACACGGAATACCGGACCGGGTTCGCGGGAACGCTCACGTTGATCAGCGTCACCGCGTCGTCGAAAAAGCCCGCGACGGCCAGCAGCCCGTTGGAAATATCGAGCCCCGAGGTCCCGTTCAGATCGGTGAACAGTCCGTCCCCGTCCTTGAACTGGGCGTAAACGGTCGGATTGGATTTGTCGGTCAGATTCACGAGCGTCACCGCGTTGTCGCCGTTGGCTGAGACAGCCATCAAATCGTTCTCCACCGCCAGGTACCAGGCGCCGTCCAGATACGCAAACCCGCCGGCTCCGTCGACCCGCGCCGCCTTCTGGTCGATGCTCCGGATTGTGCGGCCGGTGGTGATATGAATTCCCGCTTCCGGGCTGCCGATTCCCACGCCGACGAGTCCGCCGTTACTGACTGTGACCGCGCCGGTGTTCGATCCGTCCGGCGTTCCCAATCCGCTCACCGCGCCTGCGGCAATCTTGCCGGAAGTCACAGAGCCGTCTGCCAGCATCGCGCTCGTGATGGTTCCCGTCGGCACCGTTGTGGCTTCCAGCGCCTTCACAGCGTACGGCGTGGATGTGATCAGTTGTCGCGGATTCAACAGCGTGAAACTGCCGGTGCTGCTCCCCGGTCGCACTCGAATTTCGAGATAACGACCGGTTCCATCGAACGCCGGCCCGAAATCAAGCGGCAGGGAAAACAGGCCGCCGTTCACCGCGACGTCATCCGCAGTAAATGTTGATCCCACCTGTGAACCGGCCGACGCGGCGGTGAATAACCGGAACTCAAAGTCATGCGTTCCCGTTTGTGGAGTCCCGTTGTCGGTCAGGCTACCCTGATACGTAAACGCGGTCGTTTGGGCGGGAAGTGTGATCATCGGTGCAAACACAAGAAGGGCTCCGATGGCGAGCGAACACGACAATGAATTTTTAATACCTTGACTGATTTCCGGCCGGACAGGCGTCCACCCGCCGATGAGTGGCAAGGGTGAAATTGATGAGGTAATCGCGGATGGTAAACGGCGTTCTGCTGACGTTGTTATGGGATCGATCAGTTGTCAGTTGTCAGTTGTCAGTTGTCGGGACGGGCGCGACGCTTTCCGGTGGGTTCACTGGATGCTGGGCCGCTGGTTAATTTTTCCGTTCGACCGATGCCCGCATTCAATTCGCAAAAACTCGAAGTATTCGCGTAAAGGGCTTTATCACGAACGCACCCCAAGCCCGGTCGGTGTTGCCGACGCTTTTTGGCGTTACACCAGTTTTTTCGTGACGAAACAGAATTGAACCGGCACAACAACGCCGCCACCAAACTGTCACATTGAATTAACAATTTGCCGGTGTCTGGTTTGTTTCAAAGACCCCGGTCCAATCAACCAAATTCCGCTCCATGGCCATTCTGACAAATCTATTCGGTGAATCTCCATTTGGAATTCTTGAGGAGCACGGCGAAAAAGTCCACGAATGCGTCCGCCTCCTGCAGAACCTCTTTGACGAGTTGAAGTCAGGCAACGCCGATGCTCTGCGCGCCACCGCCGAACGAATCTTTACGCTGGAATCCGAGGCCGACACCCTGCGCAACCAGCTTCACGAGATGCTCTCGTCAAAGATTCTGATGCCGCTTCCGAAAAGTGATTTTTACAATATCCTCGAGCAGCAAGATTCGATGGCCGACCGGGCGGAGGACGTGGCGGCATTGCTCACGTTGCGGGACATGAGCCTGCCGGCTGAGTTGACCAAGGAGGTTGCCGATTATCTGGCAGTTGTTCTAGGGAATTGCAATCTGGCTGCGGGGATCATGTCCAAACTTGATCTGCTGGTGGAAAACTCCTTCAGCGGACGGGATGCGCAGACTGTTTCAAGACTGATTACCGAGCTCGCAGAGCGAGAGGACGACGTCAAACCACTGCAGATCGCGCTCTCACGCAAACTGCTTGCGACGGGTGATCAAATCCCAGCTGTGGAATCGGTCCTCTGGTTGCAGATCATCAATCGCCTCGCGGAGTTGTCCAAGTTCGCCGACAAGACCGGCAATGGTATCCGCATGACGCTCCAACTCAAGTCCTCCAAGTAATCCCCAAATACCGCTTCTGATATGTTTGCCGCACTCTTCGAGACTCAATTGCCCTATGGCCAGATCCTGATGGTTCTTGGCCTGATGGTTGGATTTTACATGGCCTGGAGCATCGGCGCGAATGACGTCGCCAACGCGATGGGCACCGCCGTGGGTTCGGGCGGTTTGACCCTCAAACACGCGGTTATCATCGCGGGAACCATGGAGCTCGCCGGGGCCGTCCTGGTCGGTTCCCATGTTTCAGATACCGTTCGCAACGGAATGTTTGACGCGTCACTGTTTCAACCGCTTGAACTGGTGCTCGGCTTCATCGCGGCATTGCTGGCGGCGGCGGCTTGGCTTCAGCTTGCGACCTACTACGGCTGGCCGGTATCAACCACCCATTCGATCGTCGGTGCCATTGTCGGAATCGGCATTCTGATCGGTGGGATGGAAGCGGTGAAATGGAGCAAGATCAGCACGATCGTGATCAGCTGGGTGACGTCCCCGCTGTGCGGCGGGATCATTGCATTTATACTGATCAAGCTGATCCAGAGGATGATCATCGACAGCAAATATCCGCTGCGACAGACCTACAAAATAATCCCCTTTCTGGTGTTCTACGTGGCCTTCATCCTGTGCCTCGTGATGGTCTGGAAGGGATTGAAAAATCTGAACCTCAATCTGGATCTGAAGCAGGCGGTCTTGGTTTCTGTCGGCGTGGGACTCGCGGGGGCGGTGCTCTCGCTGTTTTGGGTGAGCAAACTGAGGAAGCGCCACGAACAGGATCGGATCGATCAGAAGATCGAAGCAGAGGATGACCAGGTGGAGGGTATTCCGTTCGTCCAGAAAGAGTTTCGCAATGATGCTGACCCCAAGCACGTGATGCGTCCCCCACTGACGCCGGGATCGGAGCTGCCGGCCCATCGCTGGGAAGTTCGGCGCGAGTTTGAGTTTGCCCGCTTTGAATCCGTTTTCACGACGTTGCTCATCATCAGCGCGTGTTTTCTCGCATTCGCACACGGCGCGAATGACACCGCCAATGCCATCGGGCCACTCGCCGCAGTGGTTTCCATTCTAAAGACCGGGCAGGTCGGGGAAATAGCCACGGTGCCGATCTGGCTGTTGCTGCTGGGCGGTGTTGGAATCGTGATCGGTCTCGCGACCTGGGGCTACAAGGTCATGGAAACGATCGGCAAAAAAATTACGCAATTGACGCCCTCCCGCGCGTTCGCCGCCAACATCGGCGCGGCCACCACCATCGTGTTGGCCAGCCGGCTCGGCATGCCGATCTCAACCACGCACACACTCGTGGGTGCCGTATTGGGAATCGGACTCGCACGAGGAATCGGCCACCTGAATCTCAAGATGGTCCGGGATATTTTCATCTCCTGGGTGATCACTATTCCCGCCGGTGCGTTGATGGCGATGCTTTTCTACTACATCCTGCGCGCGATCTTTGTCCGTTGATCGTCGTCCAAGTGCTGGCCGGGTTCATCACGGAGGCACTGCGATCACAGAGAAGATGAGTGATCGGTGAGCCAGTAGACAGCGAGTCAGTTCACGGATGATTCCACCCACTGATCAGGTCCGCACGGATTTTCGGAACCGCAGGTAAACCATCCACAGAAAACCGATCAGCAGAACCACGAACACCGCCTCGATCCCCGCGCTCAAATTTTCCGGCCACAGCTTCATCGCCGCAAATGCGATGGCCGGCCCTGCGAACAGGCCCGCTCCAATCGCTCCTTCGTGAAGGCCGCCGTGATCCCCTTTTGTTTCACCGACGTCCATTGAGTAAAACAGTGAGGAGTAATAGATCAGGCCCAGCCCTAGTCCAAACAACACCTGCGCACCGATCAATATCGCCACGCTGTCAGCCGTAACAATCCCAGCAAAGCCTGCGGCCATCGCCACGTACGCTGCAGACAGAAACCGATAACGGTAGTGCCAGCCGTCCCATTTCCACAGAAGCCCGAACGCCAGCGTGCGCGCAAAGAACCATATCGAGCACACGACCCCGGCCACCGTCGGTGTCAGTTCGAGGCGACCGGCCAAAAACGGAATCAGCGGCAGCGCGGTATTGATGGCAACGTATGAAAACGGATTTGCAATCCATGCCAGCTTTAGGAAGACCGTCGGCGGTACCGGCGAGCGCTTGCGTTCCCGGTTGCTGGAAAGATGCAAATCCTGCGGCAATGGCTTCGGAGGAACCGATTTCTCCCTGCGAGTTTCGCGGCTCAACCATCGCGTCAACACGAGTTGCACGACCTGCAATGCCGCCGGGATCAGGAAAATGCTCTTCGGGCCGAGGTATTCGATCATCGCGCCACCGGTGAAGAAGCCGACACCGTTGCCCATCGACCAAATCAGATTGTAGATTCCGAGATTGCGTTGGAGCGACTTCGGCGTTTCACCTTCCGCAACGAGCGCCTCCAGGTTGGCCCAGGTGAAACACATTCCAACAATACCGATCAACAGCACGGTCAACTGCGCGGTCACGCCACGAAGGAACGCTCCGGAAAACAGCGCGGTCGCCATGATGGCAAAGCCGATGGTGAGCGCGTGGAAATACCCTTTTCGTTGCCCGACTTTTCCACCGATTATTGACCCGACGGCGAACACTCCACCCGTCGCCGCTGCGACAAGAAGGTTCTTTTTGTCATCGAACCCAAACTGCTGTTTGAAGACGAAAAAGATGAAAAAGAAATACCACGTGGTCGAGAGCCCGTTCAGTCCCTCCAGCCAGAAGACTCCGCGTTTGATGCGAGGGGAATACATGGGGTTGGTTCAAAGACCAGAACCGCCGTTACTGGGAGCACCCACTTCTTGGATCGCCTTCAGCGCATACCACTTCACTGCGTCGGAAATGATCGGTTCGAGCTTTTCGAGATCATCGGCGGCACACCACCGGATGTCGTGATGCTCTTCCGTCGCGAGAGTCGTGGTGCCGGACTTCGGGCGGGCGAAGTAGATGAGGCCGATGTGTTCGTGCGTGTTGCTGATCCGGTGGATGTCGAGAAAGCGCGGCGCAATCAAAGCGCGCGTACCCGGGCCAGTCGTCGGCGGCCGTTCACCGATCAGTTCAACATCGAGACCGCTCTCCTCCTTTGCTTCACGCAGTGCGGCCTGTTCCGGATCTTCGTCCAGTTCGATGTGACCACCGAGCGGCAACCACTTGTCCAGTTTGCGATGATGAATCATCAGCACCTTGCCGTTCTCCACGACAAAAATTGCAGACGTAAAATCAATCTTCTCGTGGATATGGGGCATTTATCGGAACAGTTTTAAGTTTCAAGTTGTCAGTATTCAGTTCGTGGAATCCAGCTGATGCGTTCCGGAGTGGCCGCTGAACACTTCCCCCTTCAAACTTAATAATCATACAGCCCCGCATCGCGAGAATATGGGCCACCACCGCCCATGCCTCTCATTCCCCCCATCCCGTCCTCGTCATCCATGCCGCCCATTGCATCGCCGAGCATATCGCCCATGTCCTCTTCGATCTTCTCCAGGTCTTCGCCGGCGGCGAGACGTTTGATGGCAATGTCAAACTCCTTGGGCAACGCATCGGCCGGCATGATCTCCTTCATCTTCTTCATCATGTGCGCCATGTGCTTGGGGTTGTTCTCGTCCATGTGCGCCATGTCGCGTTCCATCTCGCGCATGAATCGCTCCATCTTCGGCCCTTCCATGTCGGGCATGCCGGCCATGTCACCATCCATGCCCTCGGGAGCCGCTGCCTGAGATTCGGCGGCACCCTTGATCATGGCGAACCGGCTGATCTCCTTGACCAGTTTCTTGTTGCCGCACTTCGGGCACTTGGGCGACTTGTCCTGATTGATGCGCTTGGACAGGAAGTTGAAAATCTTCCGGCACTTGGGACAGGCAAATTCGTAAATGGGCATAACCTAAAACAATCTCAAATTGACGCCCGATGAGTAGGGAAAAACAGGGCTTTGGGAAAGAATGAAATTGGCCCTCTTGCAGCACCGGCAGAAAATGGTGGGAGCCGAACCGACTTTGGGTTGATCGGAATGCGGACTGGCTTACCCGCATCATCGAGCGCGAAGGAACTCGTCAATTCTCCTGTACAAACTCTCGATCTTCAATGGTTGCACCGACTTTAGGCTGAAGATCTCCAGCGCCTTTGACTGGCCCTTGAGTTTCTGTTTCCCAAGAGAACAAAAACCCCACGGCTTCTTCGCTCGTGCGGCGACAGATGCTCCGGCGGTCAGACGAACGCTCAACAGACGAGTGAGCGACTCAAACCGCGATGCCTGATTCACCGTATTTCCAAGGATCGTAAAATCCCGTTTCAAAGCAGGCCCAATGTTTCCTTCGTAGACCATGCCGTTTGCCAGTCCGACGCCACCGTAGAGCAGGCGCTGAGGGCTGGTCTTGCCCGCACGTTTCCGGCGGCGTTTCATCTCTTTGAGAATATCGATGGCGGCGGCAATGGCGTTGTCCGTCTCGCGATCAGAAAAATAGGCAAGCACCCCGTCACCCAGCAGCTTGTTCCCCTGGCCACCGTGTTTGTCGGTCTGCAGCGTGCAGACTTCCACGTGGCTGTTGACCAGATCAATCAGGTCAACGGGTTTCAGTCGCTCCGCGAAAATTGAGAACCCCACGATGTCGCTGAACAACACCGTCACGCGTTTGCGGCGGGGCTTGATCAAGGTCGGGTTCACGCCTCGCTCAAGCATCTTGAAAATGCTCGGCTGGGTGTATTGAGCGATCGTCTGGCTGGATTCGAGCAGCGCGCTCAACATCTGGCGGAAGGCCATTGGCAATACCTCCCGTTCTTCGTTCAAATTAAAAATCCGTATGTCCCACTCCGGAAACATCCGTTTACGAACACCGTTTTCGGACTTCAGACAGAGCACGTTCTTGTGCCGCTTGTCCGGTAGAATGCGCTCGTTGTACAGACTGTCGACGGTTGGGGGGCTCCCTTCCAGGACTTGAAAGAAAGTATCGCCAAGGCAAACGAGTATTCCGGTGATTCCGTTCTTCCGATTAAAGCGAACTGCAGATTCGTGAATTCGGTCCATGTCCCGCTTGGTGAGTGGACGGGCGAACCGACTGACATAGAACATGCGCTTCATGGGAAAACAAACTGGCCGAACGGGACCTGTCAACGTCTTACCCCAGGCACCTCGAGGAACACAGCAAAAAGTATTGTTGTGGCGGGGGCCGCAGTCTGTGATCAGTGACGATCGACCTGCCAGTTGGCCTCCAGATCTCATCCTCGAAGTCGTGTTCATTCGCGAAATTCGCGTGAACCGTTTTCGTCCCCAAACCGGTTGAAAAACCGGCGTTACGTATCGCCGACTTTCCAGTCGTCATTTCCTGCTGCTCTCTTCGCAGCTTCCGCGTAACGCTTCAAAGTAGCATCGAGATTTGTCTCGGCCAGGAACCGGTCGATGGTGAATCTCCCCTCTCTGGATACTCCCATTCGATATGGCTGAAACCGTGTAAGGAAAAAGAAGAATGGTGGGCGATGAGGGACTCGAACCCCCGACCAGCTGCGTGTAAAGCAGTCGCGCTAGCCACTGCGCCAATCGCCCAACCGCGCGGAACCTATGCAAATCTTATCGGCGGCGCAACCACAGATTACCTTCTTGTGAAGACCACCCCGGGCGTCTTCATCGGCGGGGATCGATCAATGATTTTGTAGGCAGATCACTGTTCGTTGATTATGCTCCATCGGATTCCACGAGAAGAAGTCCGGGCGCGGACGGGCATTTCGCCGGCTCGGGAACGAACAACCAATTCGAGTTTTTATGAGCAACACCACCATCCAAGACAAATGGGTCATTATTTCTGGGGCGTCGAGCGGATTCGGCGCGGCGGCGGCGAAGTTGTTCGCGGCCAACGGCGCGAAGCTGCTGCTCGGCGCACGACGCGAGGACCGTTTGAACTCCACCGCAGCGGAAGCGACCGAGGCAGGTTCTCCAGCCGCGTTGTATCACACGCTTGACGTCAGCAAACCCGAAAGCGTGATCGAGTTTGCCGAATGGGTTTCGACCAAGACGCCCAAGGTGGATTTTCTCATCAACAACGCAGGCGGCGCGCACGGTTTTGATCCGGTCGAAACAGGCCGGGAGGAGGACTGGGAATCCATGATGCAGATCAACGTGCTGAGCGTGCTCCGCATGTGCAAGGCGTTCATCCCGAAGATGAAGAACAACCCGGGCTGCATGATCATCAACATCGGTTCCACAGCCGGTCGAATGGCTTACGAAAACGGTGCGGCTTACTGCGCCGCGAAGGCCGGTGAACTAGCGATTACCCGGGCGTTGCGGCAGGAGCTCAACGGCACGGACATCCGGGTGGGGACGATTGATCCGGGAATGGCGGAGACCGATTTTTCGATGGTGCGATTCAAGGGCGACGTGGCCAGATCAGCGAAGGTCTATGAAGGGGTAACACCTTTGACAGCGAATGATGTTGCGGAAGCGATGCTTTGGGTGGCGAGCCGCCCGGCTCACGTGAACATCGACGAGATCGTGATGAAATGCACCGATCAGGCGGAGTTTTTCAAGACGCACCGGAGAGCGGTTTGAGCGGAAGTTACGCGTCGGAAAGGCATTGATCAGGCCTTCTGCTTCGGGTCCTGCTTGAGGCAGACTTCCAAGCCTTCGCGAGCAGCTTCTACTCGGAGAGGGGAGTTCGCCTGTGCGACGAGTTGCCGCGCCCACGCGACCATGCGGGAGATCTCGGCGTCGTCGTGGCCGGGGTCGTGATGGAAAAGGAAGAGGCGTTTCACGTTGGCCATCATCGCGAGCGCCACGACGTCGTCCAGACAGCCATGCCCCCAGCCGACGTGTTTCTGGTATTCCTTGTCGTTGTATTGCGAATCGATGATCAGGACCTCCGCGTCTTTCACGAAGTCGATCAACCGCTGGTCCTGTTTCCGGGCGAAGGCTCCGGCTGATTCCATGTCGCCCGAGGCGTGGCTCGGAAGCGAACGTAGCCGCTGAAACGGCTCGTTGTCCGGAAGATAGGCGATGCTACCGGTGCTCGAGTGAATACGATAACCCATACAGATCCCCGGATGATTCGTAAACGCCGCGGTGACTTTTACATCGCCCACCTTGAACTCGAATTCACTGAGCTCGGTGATCTTGATGTTACCGGGCATCTGGTTGAGCCCGATCGGAAAATAGGGGCTCTCCATCTGCGCCGAGAGGATGGACTGAAGCCCTTCGCGGGAACCTTCGTAGCCCAGAACGCTGATCTTGTTCTTCGGATTATAAGCCGGGATGAAGAACGGAAAGCCCTGAATATGATCCCAGTGGGTGTGTGAAATCAGCAAGGTGAGATGGATCGGAGTGTCCTTGAACTCAGACGAAAGCCGCAGCCCCAGCGAACGAATGCCGGAACCGGCGTCGAGAATGATGATCTGCCCGTCGGCACGAACTTCCACGCAAGACGTGTTGCCGCCATAAAAAACCGTACAGGGTCCTGGGGTCGGAATCGATCCGCGAACGCCCCAAAAGCGGACGAGGTTGTTGCCGTCCGCACCGGTGGCTTGGGCAAACTTTGCATGTGGAAGCGTCGCCTGAATGGCGCTGATGGACTCGGTGTCCGCCTCCGGGGTTTGATTCGAAATCCGGCAAGTGGTGGCGCGTTCAATGGCTTCGACAAGTTCCTTCAAGGAGACCGGTTTCACCAAGAATTCGTCGGCCCCACATTCGAATGCATAGATGCGATCGGTGGAATAGCTGCTTCCGGTGGTGATGATGATTCGAGTGTCTCGAAGTTCGGGATTTTTCCGGATGGCGCGGGTGACAGCAAACCCGTTGCACCGCGGCATCATCAGGTCACACAACACGATCTGCGGCTTGTGCTTCTCGGCGAGGGCGATCCCCTCTTCACCGTCGCCGGCCTGAAAAATTGTCCAGCCATCGGACTCAAGTGATTGAGCCAGCACATCGCGAAACTCGGGTTCGTCGTCGATCAGCAGAACTTTATTCATCGGCAACCTTGGCGGAGTGTTTCGCTTCCGCTGAAAAAACTCAAGTAAAGGTTGTAGTCGAAACCCATCGACGATGATCGACACCCGGATGCAAAAAAACAGCGGGCACGCAAATGCCCGCTGCCTTCAAATAATCTGACCGGTGTCCGGATCGTTACGCCTTGACCCGGGTATTCTTCTGCTTCACGAGCATTGCTTTCTTGCCGATCCGCTCACGAAGGTAGTTCAGACGTGCACGGCGGACGCTGCCCTGGCGCTCGACTTCAACTTTGTCAAGACGCGGCGAATGCAACGGGAACACCCGCTCCACACCCTCGCCATAACTGATGCGGCGGACGGTGAAATTGCGGTTCACGCCGCGACCACCCTGACCGATGACGATCCCGGTGAAAATCTGGATGCGCTCCTTGTCGCCTTCGACGACTTTCGTGTGCACCCGCACCGTGTCGCCAACATTAAATTGTTCAGCATTCTTGCGGTAGCTGTCCGCTTCGATTTTGTCTTGTAATGCTTGGTTCATAACAGTGTTCGTTTGTTTAGGCACCCTTATCAGTGCCGGTTAAATTATCGTTAAACAGGTCAGGTCGACGCTCGCGGGTCCGGGCCAGTGCCTGTTCGCGTCGCCACTTTTCAATGTCCGCATGATGGCCGGACAACAACATGTCCGGAACCTTCCACCCGCGAAAGTCCGCAGGGCGCGTATAGTGCGGATACTCAAGCAGCCCGTTGCTGAATGATTCATCCGCCGCGCTCTGGTCGTCACCCAGCACTCCGGGCAACAACCGGCTCACCGCATCCACCACGATCATCGCGGGCAACGCACCGTTGGTGAGTACAAAATCACCGATCGATATCTCGTCATCTGCCAGATGCTCGCGGATGCGTTCGTCAAACCCTTCGTAACTTCCGCAGATCAACAACAGGTGCGTAAACCCGGACAGCTCTTTCACCATCGCCTGATCCAGCCGACGTCCACTAGGCGTCATGAGGATCACCCGGGTCTGGTCAGTTTTCAGGGTTTCGACCGCTTCAAAAACCGGCTCCGGTTTCAGGAGCATTCCCGGTCCACCACCGAAGGGCTTGTCATCCACTTTCCGATGACGGTCGTGGGTGTAGTCCCGCAGGTCGTGGATCGTCAAATCCAATTTACCGGCGTCCCGGGCACGCCGGACAATGCTCTCATCAAGCGGTCCCGTGAACATCCCGGGAAACAACGTCAACACGTCGATTTTCATGATCGGGATTCATTCGGGTCAAAAAACTGATTCTACGCACGAACAGGTTGATCTTCGACGATCTCCACCGCGCAACGAACCCCCTTGTTGCTCGCGGCTGCCTGCGTGAGAGAACGGATCGCATTGATCGTCATCCCATTCCGCCCAATGATTTTGCCGACATCGGATGGGTCCATGCGCAATTCGAACAGTGTCATGCCTTCCTTTTCAACGGCGGTGACAGAAACGGACTCAGGGTGCTGCACCAGTCCGCTGACCACAAATTCGAGGAAATTCCGCATGCTGATCAGGCCGCCGTCGCTGTCTCAGCTGTCGCGGTTCCCGCTGCGGCTTTTGCGAGCTTCTTGATAAAGCTGGCGACCGTCTCCGAAGGTTTGGCTCCGCGATTGATCCAGAAGTCCGCCCGTGCGACGTCCAGCTTCACGTTGTCCGTTTTCTGCTCGGGCCAGTAGGTGCCGAGTTCTTCGATGAATTTGCCGTCCCGCGGGCTCCGCGAATCGGCAACGACAATGCGGTAGACCGGGTGGTTTTTGGATCCGCCACGTTTTAGCCGAATTTTTACTGACATAGTCTGTTTGTTCTTGGTGGCGAAATCGCCGGTTCATTCAGGCTGCCGGAGTAAACGACAGCTCTTCCTAAAAAAAGAGGGCATATCCTAGACATGCGAAAATGGGAACACAAGCTCTGTTTTGGTGAAAAAACCGTGGGTCTAAATTTGCCTCCCGCGGCCTGCTGATTTCCGGTTCAAAAGCACGCCTTCGCAGCGGCTCCCAAGCACACCGGACTAGTCGGCCTGCTTGGTCAAATCCTGACAGATCTCCCACCAGCCTTCCAGCTTGTCGTCGACTTTTGATCGCTTGAGCTCCTCCATCGCAGCAACCGGGAGCGCCCGGATGCCGACCGTGCTGTAGCGGATCTTTTCCAGCTCACTGGCGGCGTAGATGATCGTGGAAATGCTGCCCCCCCCGGCCTCGCAGTCGGTGGGCTTGTTGTGGTATGCGACGGCTTCGACCACGGGGTCGGGCAATCCCCACAGACCGAGCAGATAAGCTCCGACCTCCGCGTGATTGCAACCCAGAGTGTCGGCTTCGGCTTCGGAAAAACTGATGTTCTGTTTTACGGTTGCCTGGCAGACGCCGAGATAAAGTTCCGGCAGATTCGCGACAAGAATCAGTTTACCGATGTCGTGCAACAGTCCGCCGATGAAGACGTGGTCGCGCTGGCGGGCATCGAGGTTTTCTTTCTCGGCGATTCCTCGTGCGATAATCCCGGTGAGCCAGCTGTGCTCCATCATCTTTTCTATCGAGAACGCATCCATCTTCACCTTGTCGAACTGGGTGAAAACGTGCGCCATCAAAACCAGACCGCGAATGAGGTCAACGCCGAGAAACATGGTCGCTTCGGAAGGATGCGAAACTTCGCGGGGCAGTCCTAAGTAAGCGCTGTTGACCAGTTGCAGAATCTTGGCGCTCATGCCGGGATCGTGTGAAATGATCTGGCCGATGCTGTCCAGCTCGGGATCATCTTTTTCCAATTCTGCCATCAACTGCGTGTAAACCGTCGGGAGGCTGGGCAGGGATTTGATCCGCGCGACCAGACGCTGCAACGTGTCGGACATCAACAGGTCGCGAAGACGGAAAATACGTTCGATCGTTTGCTGTATAACCTCGATCCGGCAGGGCTTCGGTAAATATTGATGAGTGGCGCAGACGAGTCGGAGGGCGGTTTCCTTGTCATAACAGCCGCTCATGATCACGCGAGCGGTTTCGGGATGGCGTCGGCGTGCCTCGGCCAGCAGCTGCGCCCCGTCCATTCCCGGCATCTGGAGATCCGTCACCATCAGGTGCGTGTGATCCCGGTCGAGAATCGATAGCGCCTCTTCGCCGTTCTTGGCGAATTTCATGTCCCAGCGTGATTTAAACTCTTCCAGACCGTCCTCCAAAGAGGCTAGGATCTCCGGTTCGTCGTCCACGAACAGAACACGGCGTTTTTCCGCGCTTTCCATATCGACATTCATTCTCGATCTGGTATCGGTGCGCGACTGTGTTTGCTTTAGCCAAAACATTTGAAATTCCATGGTCTTTCGAAAAAGGCAGTGCCGACGGTCGGGCAGGCTGACATTTCATGAGCACCTTACGAAACCTTGAATTTGCGTTTGCGCCCGCGCCGGCACCGACCGGTTTGCTGGCCGAGCTCGCGGACTTCAAGGAATTCGGCACCAAAACACGCCTGCTTGAGGCGGAGATCGGCGGCCCGGATGGAAGTCCGGTTTTGATACCAAAATGCGTGAACGAATTCTGGACCGCCCGTCAGCGACAGGCCAGTTCGCTTCACGAGATTTCCTACCGCGCCTGTTTCAAGCCGCAGCTTCCCCGGTTTTTCATCGAGCGCCTGACCAAGCCCGGCGAAGTCGTCTACGATCCGTTTATGGGGCGGGGGACCACATTGGTTGAATCTGCGCTGCTCGGTCGGGTGCCGGTAGGTTGTGACGTGAATCCGCTCAGCCAGGTCATGGCCGGCGGACGGTTGACGCCGCCAACGATGAAGGAGATCGCCGCCAGATTGGAAACCATCAATCTGAACGATCCGGCGGACCAACCGGACGAACTTCTCACCTTCTATCACCCGGAGACGTTGCGCGGCATTTCCTCGCTGAAGAACTATTTTCAGAAGCGCCGTTCCGCTGACGCGCTCGACCGGATCGATCTCTGGTTGGAAATGGTTTCGCTGAACCGGCTGACCGGGCATTCGCCGGGTTTCTTTTCCGTTTACACCATGCCGCCCAATCAGGCGGTCTCCGTGAAGTCGCAGCTCAAGATCAACGCGCGGCGCAACCAGGTTCCGCCCGTGCGCGACGTCGCGGCGATCATCCTCAAGAAAAGCAAACAGCTGCTCAAGGAAGTTGACGACGACGTTCGACAACAGCTTCGCGCCGTTGAAAAGAAAGCTCTGCTGATCACCGGAACATGCGATGCGACGCCCGCGATCAAATCAGGATCAGTCTCGCTCATCGTGACGTCCCCGCCGTTCCTCGACATCGTGGATTACGCGACCGACAACTGGTTGCGCTGCTGGTTTCTCGGCGTTGACTCGAAGGCGGTCAGGCTCACCGTGCCAAAGAAGATCGACCAATGGTCCGAAGCCATGACCGGCGTTTTCCGTGAACTGAACCGCGTTCTCAAACCCGGCGGACACGTCGCGTTTGAAGTCGGTGAAGTTCACAAGGGCAAGGTGCGGCTCGAGGAAGCCGTCGTGCCGTGCGGGATGTCCGCCGGGTTGGTCCCAGAGCTGATCCTCATCAACGACCAGGAATTCACCAAGACCGCGAACTGCTGGGGCGTGGACAATAATTCCAAGGGGACAAACACCAATCGCATCGTGCTCTTCCGCAAGCCGTGACCGTCGGACCAGCAGTTCAACCGCAGATGGACGCAAATGAACACGGATCCAAGACGGCAATACCGATTCAACGCGGAGGGCACGGAGTTTTTCGGCTGCGCTGTCCATTGCTCCATTCAACTGACTGCCAAAGGATGAACCGCGCGATTCTCGCCACGTTGCTGTTGCTGGCGTTCGTGCTCCCGGCGCTCCCGGCGGATGCTGTCCGCGTTCCGCCCGGCGCGAGTGACGAAGGCGATTACTCGTTTGCGGAAGTCATCAAATCGACGACCGGCTTTCAGGTGATTGCTTTCGATGCGACAAAATCCGCGCACGGCGAACTTCTCGAACGGCTTCAAAAAGTCGCCCGGCGGGCCGCCAATCAGGCGAAGAAAAAAGGCATCCGGAAAGCGCGCGCGAACGAAGTCGGAAACGCGATGGAGGGATTCGTTCTGGAAGCGATGGTCGCTGAAAATGTCGCGGCCGCTCGTCCGAAGACGCAGTCCGGTCGCACGCTTTCGGTCGGGTATCCCGACTTCGATTTGAACGGCGAACCGGCCTGCTACGTTGAGTTGAAAACCTACAACGCAAAAACCGCGAACTCGACCCAGCGCACATTTTACTATTCGCCTTCAGCCGACCCTAAAATAACGCACGATGCCCTGCACCTGCTGCTTGCTTTTCAAATGGTTCAGACCGAGGAAGACGGTCGATCCGTGTGGCGGCCCGACCGGTTTCAAATCACATCGCTCGATCAGATGGAGGTAAAGTTGAAGGTCGAATACAACCAGAGCAACCGCGGTCTCTATGCCGGTCCTCACACGCTCGCCGACGAACTGGTAGAGTGAGCCGGCGCGATGAAATGCCGGCGGCCGTTCCGCCGGGAATTCCGCGCCCACCACCGAGATTTTGTGACCGCACCGTTTCAAGTTATTCCTTTGACGGGCAGGCTCCCTCGTCTAAAGTCCGATCGGGTTTCGGCTTGGAAAAATGTTTCCTCCGCGACCATGGAATCGATGAAGACGATGCCGACACCTGCTTCCCAATCCGATAATTTACTTCCCGAATCTGTGATTCCGGGAATGGGCCGGGGCGTTACCGCTGCGGTATCGCACTATTCGTTGCGGCAGGTCTCCACGGACGAGGAACTTAGGGTCGCGCAGTCGCTCCGGTTTCAGGTCTTCAATCTGGAATTGAACGAAGGGCTCGCCGCCTCGTTTGAAACGGAACTCGATGCCGATGAATTTGATCCGGTTTGTGACCACCTGCTCGTCGAGGATAACAGGTCGGGCGAAGTGGTCGGCACCTACCGCATGCAGACCGGTCTGAGCGCGCGGAAGAATCTCGGGTACTACAGCGCCCGTGAATTTGATTTCGGTCCGTTCGAGAAAGTCCGGCATGAAGTGGTCGAACTCGGTCGCGCGTGCGTGCATCGGGACCATCGCAATTTCGCCGTGCTGAACCTGCTCTGGAAAGGCATCGCCCGGTATGCCGGTCAACACGGCGGACGTTATCTCATCGGCTGCAGTTCGTTGACCTCCCAGGATCCGATCGAAGGGGCCGCCCTTTACCGGACGTTCGAAAAACATCTTCCCGACGAGGCTTTTCGGACCGACCCGCTGCCGGAATTCAGGTGTCCTTTGGAACAGGTCGCCGTGCCCGCCCCGAAAGCCCCGAAACTGTTGATGGCCTACCTCATGATCGGTGCGAAAATCTGCGGACCACCAGCCATCGACCGCGAATTCAAGACGATCGATTTCCTGACGTTCCTCGATTTGAAATCGATGCCGGCGCGGGTGGCGGAACGGTTTCTGGGGTAGCTCAACGAAGGTAATCGAGCAGGGTGCAAAAAGCGCAAATCAATTCCACGCCGTTTCTTGATGTGCCCAGATCTCCAAGGCGTGAGCGCCAATCGGACGACCATTCTCTCCCCGCCGCGCTGGTTCGGATTTTTTGCGCTTCGCCTGCTTTTTCGCGGCCAATCATCCGTCTCAATCCAAGCGGTCCTGGCGAGACCGTTGATCACCTTGCGGCGACCAGTCCGACCACTTCCGCAGCGGCGGCAAACCCAAACGCGCCGGTCAAAAATGTTGCTGTCCCGTAACCGCTGTTGCAGTCGAGACGCAGACTTTCTCCGACAGGTTCCTTCTCTTCACAGATGCTCCCATCGCTCCACGGGAACTTGACCGGCTCGGTCGAAAACACACACCGGATGCCCAGATCCAGCTTGCCCGTTTCACAAATGCTGTGTTCGCGGCGCAGACGTTTTCGGACCTGCCGGAGCAGCGCATCGTGAGTTACTTCGTTCAGATCGGCGGTCCGGATCTGCGTGAGATCCCGTCGGCCGCCCGCACCGCCCGTGGTGATGATCGGCAGCTTCCGCTGGCAGCACTCGGCAATCAACAAACACTTGTTCGCAACGTTATCAATCGCGTCGAGCACGCAGTCGAAATCCCGGGAGAGCAGTTTGTCCGCATTGGCCGACGTCAGGAATTCCGGCACCACATCCGCCTGAATCTCAGGATTGATTTCCCTCACGCGGTCCGCCATCGCCTGCGCTTTCAACTGCCCGATATTCTTCGTCGTTGCGTGGATCTGCCGGTTCGTGTTGGTGACACAGATGTCGTCGAGGTCGATCAACGTAAGCCGGCCGACACCGCTGCGGGCGAGCGCTTCTACCGACCACGATCCCACGCCGCCGATCCCGATCACCGCGACGTGCGCACTGCGAAGTCGCTCCAACGCGTCACGCCCGTACAACCGGGCGATGCCGCTAAAACGTTGTTCATATTCGGACATGACGGGAAAGGGGAACCGAACGGCGATACAAACTTCGGATCAAACAGAAGCCCGCGATGGAAACGGATCCAGGAAACTCCGTGTGCTCTGTGTCTCCGTGGTGAACCGATGCGGCCGTGTTCGAGCTGTGTTCATCCTTGTCCATCTGTCGTTGAACCGATGGTCTTGGCTCAGGCCGCAGCCGTTGCTTGGGTGTCCTCGAACTGGCCGAATGCACGGAACTTGGCGTAACGTTGCTTGAGACGTTCGTCGGGAGACATCGCAAGGCACTCCTCAAGATTTTTGAGGAGCAGTCCCTTGAGATTCGCGGCCGATTTTTCGTGGTCGTTGTGCGCGCCACCGAGCGGTTCGGAAATAATTTCATCGACCAGCCCCAGTTCCTGAAGATGATTCGCCGTGATCTTCAACGCCTCAGCAGCCTTGGGGGCTGCGGCGCGGTCTTTCCACAGAATTGCCGCGCAACCTTCGGGGCTGATCACCGAGTAATACGCGTTTTCAAAAATGAGCACCCGATTGGCGACGCCGATTCCCAGCGCGCCGCCCGAACCGCCTTCGCCCAGAACCGCAGCGATGATCGGCACGTCGAACATCATCATCTCGCGAAGATTGACCGCGATGGATTCGGCGATGTGCCGTTCCTCCGCGCCGATGCCGGGATACGCGCCCGCCGTGTCAATCAGCGTGATGATCGGCAGTCCGAACTTGTTGGCGATCTTCATCAAACGGAGAGCCTTGCGATAACCCTCCGGATGCGCGGAACCGAAATTGCGTTTGATGTTTTCCTTGGTGTCGCGGCCTTTCTGGGTGCCGAGAACGACGACCTTGTGTTCGCCAAGCCGGGCGAACCCGCCGACCATCGCGCGATCTTCCGCGAACAGCCGGTCTCCGTGGAGCTCGCTGAAGTCGTCAAACGTGAGGCCGAGATAGTCCATCGTGTAGGGGCGACGGGGATGCCTCGCCACCTGAACGCGCTGCCAGGGGGTGAGGTTGGAAAAAATCTGTCTCCGGGTTTCGACAATCTTCGTCTCGATGAGCGCGATCGCCTCTTCAAAACTGACACCCATGGCGTGGGCTTCCGGATCTTTCTTCAGTTCTTCCAGCTTGCGCTGTAGTTCGAAAACAGGCTTTTCGAATTCAAGCTGATGTTTCATGGGCGCGGATTGTAGGGAGCCCCCAGATGCCCGGCAACGACGAAAATTTCCACGAACCGCGCACCGGAATCGTAGGCGATCCGTACTGGCCGGGCGGCGAAAACCCGAATGGTCGGCCCGTTTGCGCTGCTTTTCTTCTTTTCCTATGATCCCCCGTAGCAGCATGGTCCGCCGGTCATATTTTATGAAATCAATTGTTTGGTGTTTCATCCTGATCGCGACGCTCGGTTTTTCAACCGGGTGTTCAATAAAACGCGTGGCGGTGAACATGGTCGGCGATGCACTCGCAGGCAGCGGGGCCTCGTTCTCCTCGGACAACGATCCGGAGCTCATCAAGGCGGCGGTGCCCTTCAGCCTGAAGTTGATGGAATCCCTGCTCGCAGAATCGCCGGAACACGTCGGCCTGCTGACCGCGACCGCCTCGGGCTTCACCCAATATTCCTACGCGTTTGTCCAAATCGACGCGAACGAGACCAGCGAATTCGACCTGAGCCGGTCGCGGAAAATGATGCATCGCGCGAAGAACCTGTATATTCGGGCGCGCGATTACGGGTTGCGAGGAATCGAGGTAAACCACAAGGGTTTTCGGGAACAGCTGAAGCGTAATCCTGTCGCGGCAGTGGCCAAAATGAAAAAGAAGGACGTGCCGTTGCTTTACTGGACGGCGGCGGCCTGGGTGGCGGCAATTGCGGCCGACAAGACGGACGCATACCTGATCAGTGATCTGCCAAAGATCGATGCGCTGATCATGCGGGCGTTGGCGCTTGACGGCGGGTTCGATCACGGCGCGATTCATTCGATGCTAATCACTTACGAGCCGATCCGCCAGGGTGTCGAGGGCGATCCGTATGTGCGTGCCCGTGAACAGTTTGCCCGGGCCGTCGAGTTGTCGGATGGGAAGCTGGCTGGGCCCTACGTAAGTCTTGCAGAGTCGGTCTGCATTCCGACCGAAGCACGCGCAGAATTTCTGGAATTACTTGATCAGGCGATGGCCATTGATCCGAATGCAATCATTGAATCCCGTCTCGTCAACATCATCATGCGCGACCGCGCCGCGTGGTTGAAGGCGCATGTGGACGATTATTTTCTGCCCCCTTTGATTAAAAACTGATAGCCCTCTGCCGTCCATCCTATGAAAGCAATGACTACGATTCAACTGAATGCCTGGTTCCGGGCCGCGCTTACGGGCGTGTTGCTGGTGGGGCCGGTGACGTTTGCGCAGGCAGCCAATTTTAAAGTGGCCACCGTGGCCCCGCCGGGAACGTCCTTTCACAAGCACCTGGAGGATCTCAGTGCGGAATGGGAGAAAGCTCCCGGCGGCGGTGTGAAACTCAACATCTATCCCGGCACGCAGGGCGGCGAATCCCAGATCGTCAGGCGCATGCGGGTGAACCAGATCCAGGGCGCGATGTTGACGGCCATCGGCATGAGCCAGATCGACGAGTCGGCGGCTGCGTTGCAACTCATGCCCATGGAGTTCAGAAACTGGGGCGAAGTTGACTTCGTTCGCGACAAACTGGAATCGCAACTGGAAGAGATTTTCCTGAAGGCCGGCTACGTCGTGCTCTTTTGGGGCGACGCCGGTTGGGTACGTTTTTTCTCCACCAAACCAATCAACAATATCAATGATTTGAAAGGCATGCGCGTCTATGCCGCGTCGGGATCTCCGGAAGCCGTCAAGATCTTGAAGGAATACTACAACCCAGTGGAACTCGAGCCGGACAAGATCCTTCTCAGCCTGCGCAACGGCATGATCGACGCGGTGCCCATCCCGCCGTTTCTCGCCAACTTCTCCCAGGTCGCCACCAAAGCCGACAACATGCTCGACATGAAATGGGCTCCGGTGGCGGGCGCCATGGTCCTCACGAAAAAGGCCTGGGACAGCCTCGCGCCGGACACACAAAAATACCTTCGTGAAACGGGCCAACGCGCGGGCGAAAAGATTCGAAAGGACAGCCGTCGCGAGGACGACGAAGCCATCGAAGCCATGGTCGCCAAACAAGGACTCAAGGTCACCAAGCTCAGTGACGCCGCCGACAAAGAATGGCGCGACGAAATGATCCGGCTCAATCCCAAGATCCGTGGCAACGTCGTTCCCGAACAAATGTTCGACAGCGCACAAGCGGCGCTCAAGGAATACCGCGCGAAGAAATAGCGCTACAACGTTCCAGCCGTTGCGGTCGGAGATGTTTCCACTTGAATGAGCGAACTGCCTCAACCTGATTCGACGGATCAAGCGCCCAAACCGGCGTTCTTTGTCTGGCTGCATCGCGGGGAGAATCTTCTGCTGATCGCGGCCTTGGCCGCGATGATGTTGCTCGGGGTCGCCGATCTGGAGATCTGGGAGAAGCTCAAAATACCGATTCGCATCGCCGGTGCGGACAGCCTGATCAAGCACCTCACTCTGATTGTCGGAATGCTCGGCGGCCTCGTTGCCGCCCGCGAATGCCGGTTGCTGTCCATCTCAAGTTTCACACAGTTTCTCCCGGAAAAAACCAAACGCTGGACCACCCTGTTCAGCGGAATCGTGGCGACCGTTGTAACGGTTTATCTGGCCACGGCCGGATTTCTGTTCGTGTATTCCGAACGGGAATTTGGCGACGTGATGGCGCTGAATATTCCGATCTGGTGGGTGCAGGCGTTCATCCCCATCGGGTTCGGCTTCATCGCGGTGCGCGTTCTCTGGCACTCGGCAAAAACCTGGCAATGGCGGCTCATCGCATTTGCTGCTGCGGCAATCGCTGCGGGATTGGCGGCGTGGATCGGGATGGCCGAGAAACCCGCCCTCGCCCCGGGCAGTTTGGTTCTGCCCTTCGTAATTGTGCTCGCGGCGGCGACGTTGTTGGGGGCGCCGATCTTCGTCGCGTTGGGCGGGCTGGCATTGATTCTTTTCTGGGGACAGGGCGACCCGATCGCGTCCATCCCACTGGATCACTACGACCAGGTGACCAACCCGCTGCTTGCCACCCTGCCATTGTTCACGCTTGCAGGATATCTGCTGGCAGAAAGTAACGCCTCTAAACGGCTGGTTCATTTTTTCACCGCCTGGACCGGTTTCATTCGCGGCGGTCCTGCGATTGTGACCGTGCTGGCCTGTGCGTTTTTCACAACCTTTACCGGCGGCTCCGGGGTGACGATTCTGGCGCTGGGCGGACTGCTCATGCCGGTGCTGATCGCGGCGCGCTACGAGGAGGAGACGGCGCTGGGCCTGATGACCGGCGCGGGTTCGTTGGGGATTCTCTTTCCGCCGTGCCTGCCCTTGATCATCTATTCCATCATCGGCGGAGTCAGCATGGACCAGATGTTCCTCGGCGGACTGATTCCGGGACTGTTGATGGTTGGGTTGACCGTAGCGTTCGGAGTGTGGAAGGCCCCCGCGCTGATCGGTGACGAACGGCGGTTTCATTTCCAGGACGCGCTGAAGGCGACATGGGAAGCCAAGTGGGAACTCGTGCTGCCGTTTATTCCGCTGGTCCTGATCTTCGGTGGATTCGCGCTCCCAGTTCCAGCGGCGGCAGCCACGGCGCTCTACGCTTTCATCACGCAGACGATCATTCATCGCGAGCTGAAGTTCACCTCCAGTCTGCCGAAGACAATGACCGAATGCGGACTGCTGATCGGCGGCGTGCTGTTGATCCTGGGAACCGCGATGGGCCTGACCAACTACCTCATCACCGAACACATTCCCGACAGCGCGGCCACGTGGATTCAATCATCGATCCAGTCCAAGATTTTGTTCCTGCTGGTTCTGAATATCTTCCTGATCCTGGTCGGGTGCATGATGGACATCTTCTCCGCCATCATCGTCATCGTGCCACTGATCCTGCCGATGGCCGAGGTGTTCGCCATTCATCCAATTCACATGGGGATCATCTTCCTCGCCAACCTGGAGCTGGGCTACCTCACACCGCCGGTGGGCATGAACCTGTTTCTTTCAAGCTACCGGTTTGATAAGCCCGTCATGCACGTCGCCCGCGCCACGTTGCCGATGTTGTTCGTGCTGCTGATCGGCGTGCTGCTCATCACCTACATCCCCGCGATCACCATGTGGCTGCCCGGATTGTTCAATGATTGACGCATGAGAATGGCTTCAAATGCCTGCTGAGAGTCGCGGCGCGAACATCGGTGGGTTTCACCAGACTTCGACAGGCCCTTTCGGGACCGGAATTACTTTCCGCCGGGACACTGCGGGTTCGTCGTCCGCGTTCATGAACGAAACCACCATCGAGTTCTTTTCGTAACGCGGCTGCAATTTCCATTGTCGTCGACGAACCGTTCCCGCCATTCGAGATATTTGTCCAGCAACGCATCAAACTCCGTTTTGGTGGAAACCTTCACGACGGCTCTCACGAACAGTTTGGCCGGGCCGAATCGTTTCGCATACCACGGCGCCACCTTGCGAAACATCACGCACCCGCGGTTTTCGCCGAACACTTCGATCATCCGATCAAGGTGCCGGCACATTATTTTGATCCGTTCATCGAACGTCGCCTCAGCGATCAGTTCACGGGTATCGTCCGCCGGAAAATCCATGGATCGTAAAACGCACCGCGCCCGATGCTCACTCCGTGACGATCTGTTTCGTTCATCATGTGCCGCGCGGCCTCCGGCGTCGTGACATCAACTTGGCCGATCACGGCCTTGATTCGCGCGACCGTGTGCTGGGCCTTTTCGTTCAGCTCAGTTTGACTGTCGGCAACTGCTGGCATGTTTCCAATTTGGGCTGACGCAGAATTCATCGTCGCCGGTTGTCGAACAAACATCGGCAAAACTGCGGGAACTCTGAGAAGAATCTAGCGATGGTTTTGGCGCTGGATTCGATCCAGCGCGTCCATTAGCCTTCGGCGACATGAACGTCCGACCGCCACGACGGCCATTCTCGGTGATCCAGAGCTCGCCTTTTCAGGATGCGCCGTCCAGATGTTCACAAGGCCCTTCAATCAGTCTCCGTTGAAACACGTTCATATTAAGCACCGTCAGTCCGCATGAAGAACATTGTATATTTTGATCTGGAAACGCAGAAGTCGGCCGAGGAGGTCGGTGGTTGGGGAAACATCCGCGACATGAAAATGAGCGTCGGCGTGACCTACAGCACCGGTCGCGGCGAGTACACCATCTACGGCGAATCACAGGTGAACGATCTGATCGAGGAGCTGCGTCGCGCGGATCTGGTCGTGGGGTTCAACCACGAGGGGTTCGATTACGAAGTGCTCTCCGGACACAACCCGTTCTTCGATCCTGAGCAGGTTTCTTCCCTGGATCTGATGCTGGATCTGAAGAAGGAATTGAACCACCGCATCTCGCTCGACGCCGTCGCCAGCGCGTCACTCGGTGTTGAAAAAACGGCGGAAGGCCTGCAGGCGATCCGGTGGTTTCGCGAAGGAAAGATGCTGGAGATCGCCGAGTACTGTTGCTTCGACGTAAAGATCACCAAACTGGTCCACGAATACGGCGCCGCCTACGGACAGCTCTTTTACAAGAACCGTTTCAACCAGAAGCTGGCCGTGCCCGTGAACTGGAAGCTGGACTGGGATTAACGCGAGGAGGAGAACGCGGCGTTGGCGCGGCGGAGTTTGGTGCTCAGGTCGTCCCCAATATTTCGGATGATCACGAGCCCGAGATGAGGTTCTCGCTGAACCAGTTCGACAAATGCCTTTCGTTCCACAACTAGCATCACCGTCGGTTGACGCGAGATGGCGCGCGCGCCGCGAGGAGACCCGTCCAGCAACGCAAGCTCGCCGAAAATCTGGCCGTTTGACACCACAGCAATCGGACGCGGTGAACCCTCCATGCAGATATCCACGTGGCCCCGCATGACAATATAGGCCTCGTTCCCCTCATCGCCCTTCTTGAAAACAAGCTCCCCTGGCTGATAGAGCTTCTGCTTGAACAATCGGGCCACTTTCCGGAGTTCGCCGTCGCCGAGACCCTCGAAGATCGGAAGCGACTTCAGCATGTTGATGATCGCGATCCCGACTTTCTGATCCTGGAAGCATTGATTGACGATCTTGATAATGTCGCCGGCCCCCGCCGTCATGCTGTGGCTCTCGACATTGTACACCAGATTCAGTTTCACCATTTTGACGACGTCATGATGTTGATCGTTGTGATGGTAGAACGCAGGCATGTAGGCAACCGGTACAAACCCGAGCTGTTCGGCTGTCTTCAACAATCTGGGAGCCGTCATCAAGACATCGATTTCAACGTAAGTCGCACTCAGATTGTTGCCCGCCATCTTGATGAGGTGGTTCAGCATGTGACCCAGGGAAAAGTCGTTGCCGGAGAAGCAATCGAGCACCCGGACACAGGTGTCGTGCGGATCAAACACGTAGGCCAGACCGCAGACGATCTTTCCATTGTGCTGACCAAGCAGGCATTGAAACGGCGTGCTCTGGTCCTCAATCCGCAGCAGACCCAGATTGCGGTTGAATCCCGACGAGACCTCGACCGGCGGATTGGTGAGTGCAATCTGTGAACGCCAGAGTTCGAAGTCCTCCATCGAGGCCTGCTGAACGTCGAGATCGGATTGAAGCGCATAACCGGTGGCTCCGTCCCGGACCTGAAACAAATTCGGGATGTTCAGCTTTTCCAACGCCTTTGTCGCCAACTCGCCAATCTGAGGAAGGGATTCTGAAAGGGGCATACGCGTGCCCAACACCGGATTCGCAGGCCGAACATAAAACAGCACGCCCTGACGCGTCCGTATGACGTGCTTGCACGGCTGATAGCCGACGCAGACGTAGCCCATCTTCTCGTAAATCAACTGCTGCCGACTGTCCGTGGCCGGGATGCGAACAACCGCCATCTGATTGAGTTGCAAAGATTGCTGCGTAATCTCGCAGACCAGTGCCTCCGCAGCCCCGTTGGCGTATGCTTCTTCACGATTGAGGTTTCGCCCCAGATTGGCGACCGGATTATTGACGTCCGCTGACCGTAAAAAAGAAAGGCTGGCCACGATGCGCCCGTTGTCCTCCGCGACCCACGTCTCCTCTCCGGACATCGGGTCCAATTGCATGGCAACCCAGCTGGGATCGTACACTTCCAGAGCCGGATAGTTGTCCCCGAGATTCACGCGAATCAATTCCAACCATTGATCCGTGTCGCCAGGGGAAGCCTGACGCACGACAAATGAGCCGGAACTCACCGGTTGGACAACTATTTTTTGAGGACTGGTCGTAAGCATCTGAACCATTCAAGCGAATGGGATGCCAAGAAGAGTGGTGCCCGCGGCAGGACTTGAACCTGCACCCTCTTGCGAAGACTAGAACCTGAATCTAGCGCGTCTGCCAATTCCGCCACGCGGGCACTCGAACTGTGGTTCGACGCTCTCGGAGCCGTCGAAGGAGGTGCTATTTAAGAGG
>JBDNGP010000049.1:0-77976 GCA_041689265.1 Verrucomicrobiota bacterium | reverse complement strand
GGAGACGATGTTCATCGCCTCAAGTGGGCTGCGCCAAAAATAAAAAGTTTTTTCAAGCCCGAAGTGTCAATCAAAACGATCTGGACCGATCACATTTTCCACGAATTTTTCGGTCACTCCTTTTTCGGACAGGCTCTTAGAGAATCCCTTGTCCATTTTTTCCAGTACAGATCAGTGGTGCGGGTTTGAATACTGTCACGCATCGGCTGAGTCGGCGGGATGCGATTGGATCCGTCGGTGACAGGCGGGATGCGCTGTCCTACGACCCGCCCAGCAGCATCGCCTCAAGTTCGGCGTAATTATCCACCACCACTGTCGCGTGGCTGAGGCGGTTTCTCGAGAATGAATTCGTAATCGCAATCGATTGCATGCCGGCCGCGTTGGCGGCGGTGACTCCCGCGTCAGAATCCTCGATCACTAAACAGTCGGTTGGTTCCACTTTCAGCAACTCGGCGGCGCGCAGGAAGATGTCCGGATGCGGTTTGCCGCGCGGAACGTCCTGCGAGGAGACGATCGCCTTGAAATGTTGCCGGAGGTTGCGCATCGCCATCACTTCATCAATGACCGTGTGAAGCGATCCCGACGCCACGGCCATCGGCCAGCGGGTGGCGCATTTCTCCACGATCTCGGGCAGGCCGGGAAAGATCGGCTGCTCGGCGCGCAGCATTTCCATTAGGTGCTCCTGGCGGCGGTCCAGCATTTCTTCAAACGTCTGAACGGGCTGGTGCACCGCAATGAAATCATCGAGCAGAATCTTGTCGGAACGCCCGTAGTAATCCGGGAAATGAATGCCGTGCCGGTCGCCGTAACCGATCTCGTCAAACAATCTGAGAAACGAACGTTCGTGGTGGGGTTCGCTGTCCACGATCACGCCGTCCATGTCGAAGATGACAGCGCGGAAAGGTTTTAAGATTTTTGGCATGTTGGTTGGAAGATTTTTGGGCGCGCATTTGCAATCCGACCGGGCAATCCGCATGATGACGACCTGCATGTTCAAGCAACCCAATCATTGGTGGCGCGGTATCGCGTTTGTCCTGCTCGCGGCGGGAACGTTAGCGGGCATCTTCACGGCCTGTCAAACCGGTGGACTGAGGGAGCGCCCGGTCGGCGGATCGGTGACGCAGCTCACCGAGAACACGCTGAACAAGCAACGCGCCGCCCACGTGTTCGACATCAATGTTTTGGAAGAGATGGATCAGGCCGTTGAAAAGACCATCGAGGCCGGCCAGATTCCGGGCGGGGTCCTCTGGATCGAACATGACCGGACTTTCTACGAAGGCACGTTTGGTTCCCGGGCAATGGTTCCCAAAAGGGAACCCATGACGAAGGACACGGTTTTTGACATCGCGTCACTCACAAAGGTCGTCGCCACCACCCCGGCCATCATGAAACTGGTGGAACAGGGAAAAGTAAAACTCGACGATCCGGCGCAGAGATTCATCAAAGAATTCAGTGGTAACGGAAAGGAAAAGATCACCATCCGGCAGCTTCTGACCCACACGTCCGGTTTGCGACCCGACATCAGTACACGCCCCGCCTGGTCCGGCTACGAGACGGCGATCAAGATGGCCTGTGCGGAGAAAATGTACGGCAAACCGGGCGCGGATTTCCGCTACAGCGATATCAATTTCTTCATCCTCGCCGAAGTGGTGCATCGTGTCAGCGGCCGGCCGTTCGAGACGTTCGTTAAAGAGGAGTTTTATCGCCCCTTGAAAATGACCGACACCGGTTTTCTCCCCGGACCAACGAACCGAGACCGGATCGCGCCGACGGAACTGGTTGATGGCGAGATGCTACGTGGCGAGGTGCATGATCCGACGGCGCGTTACATGGGCGGCGTGGCCGGGCATGCCGGAATATTTTCCACCGCAAGCGACCTTGCGCGCTACTGCCGGATGCTGTTGAACCTCGGTGAACTGGACGGTGTGCGGGTGCTCAGTGCGGACACGGTGCGGCTGATGACGTCGGTGCAGACACCCGCCGAACTTGACTCCCGACGCGGGCTCGGCTGGGACATCGACACGGGCTACAGCCGGCCGCGCGGCAAGTATTTTCCCCTCGGTTCCTACGGTCACACCGGGTTCACCGGAACGAGTCTTTGGATTGATCCATTTTCCCAGACGTTTTGGATCTTTCTCAGCAACCGCGTGCATCCGGACGGGCGCGGCAACGTGCTTCCGTTGCAGGCGGAACTCGCGAATCTCGCGGCCTTGTCGGTAAAAGGATTCGACTACACCGCCGTTGCCGGCGCTCTGCCACCGCTTGCCCCGAAATCCACGACTGCGCCTGCAAAAAAACAAGAGGTGCTCAACGGAATTGATGTGCTGGTGAAGGATGATTTCAAACAGTTGCTCGGACTGAAGATCGGGTTGATCACCAACCACACCGGACGCGACCGCAACGGCACGCCGACCATTGATCTGCTCCATAATTCCTCTTCGTTGAAACTGGTTTCACTGTTCAGCCCGGAACACGGCATCCGCGGTGAAATCGATGCGCATGTTAAGGACGGGATCGACGAGAAGACCGGGCTGCCCATCTACAGTCTTTACGGAGAACGCCGCAGTCCGTTGCCCGAACAACTGGCGGGGCTCGATGCGTTGGTGTTCGACATTCAGGACATCGGCTGCCGGTTCTACACCTACATTTCGACCATGGGAAACTGCATGGAAGCCGCCGCCAAAGCGGGCGTGCGGTTCATCGTGCTCGACCGGTTGAACCCGATCACCGGCACAATGGTCAGCGGTCCGGTGCTCGAAGGCGAAACGGATTTTGTCGGCTGGCACATGATTCCCGTGCGACACGGATTGACGGTCGGCGAACTCGCGCAGTTGTTCAACACGGAGCGCAACATCAACGTGAAACTGTCGGTCGTGCAGCTGGCCGGTTGGACGCGCGATCTGTGGCTGGATGAAACGACTATTCCGTGGATCAACACCTCGCCGAACATGCGGAGCCTCACGCAGGCGACGCTTTATCCCGGGGTTGGTTTGCTGGAAACAACGCACCTGTCGGTCGGCCGCGGAACGGACACGCCGTTTGAATTGTTCGGTGCGCCTTACATCAACGGCGAAACATTGGCGGCGGGGTTGAACAGTTTTGGCATTCGCGGTGTGCGGTTTGATCCGATCACGTTCACGCCCGACGCCAGCAAGTTCAAGAATCAGAAATGCGAGGGCGTGCGCATCACGCTGACTGACCGCGACCGATGCGACGTTATCAATATCGGCATCGCCTCCGCACTGACGTTGAACCGGCTTTACCCGGACGACTTCGGGCTGGATCGCTTCAAAGGGTTGCTCAAAAGCGAGGTCACGATGGAAGCCATCCGTGCGAACCGGTCGCTGCCGGAAATCCGCAAACTGTGGGAACCCGGCCTGACCGGTTACATGAACCGCCGGAGGCTGTTGCTACTTTATCCGGACGCAAAACAGTAGGACGGGCATCCTGCCTGTCTCGGCGCAACGCTTGAACTTTGAATTCGCCAGCATGTCCGATTGCCGGAGCACATATAAAATTAGCGTATGAATTTTTCCATCAGCAAACCTCTGTTGCTCGGCGTGGTTCACCTCAAACCGCTGCCCGGTTCACCGCGTGCAACCGCGACGATGAAGGAAATTGTCAAAGCCGCCATTATTGACGCGAACGGGTATGAACAGGGCGGCGCCGACGCGGTGATCATTGAGAACTTCGGCGACATTCCCTTTACCAAAGGCCGCGTTCCGGCGGAGACGTGTGCCGCGATGGCGGTGGCCGG
The DNA here is from genome assembly GCA_041689265.1 of Verrucomicrobiota bacterium. GTDB lineage: Bacteria > Verrucomicrobiota > Verrucomicrobiia > Limisphaerales > RI-55 > JBDNGP01. The sequence continues at coordinate 74,219 of JBDNGP010000049.1, read as the reverse complement.
ACAGGCGGTGCGTGAGGCCATTAAACTGCGGCTGGGATTCAACGTCTTGCGCAACGATCCGCTGACCGCGCTCGGTTTGTGTGCGGCGTGCGGCGGCGATTTCATCCGCATCAACGTCCACTCCGGCGCAATGATCACGGATCAAGGCGTGATCGAGGGCAACGCGTTTGAGACGCTGCGCAAACGAAGGGAACTCGGGTTGGAGCACGTGAAAATCTTTGCGGACATCCACGTCAAACATGCCACGACGCTCGGCGATCTTTCGCTGGAAGACGCCGCGCGCGACACGCTGGACCGCGCGTTGGCCGACGACCTGATCGTCAGCGGCGTCGGCACGGGGCACCCGACCGCGATTACCGATCTAGACACGGTTCGCAAGACTTGCCCGAAAGCGCCGGTGCTGCTCGGCAGCGGGGTCAGGATTGAGAACGTGGAGACGTATCTCGGACTTGCGTCCGGGTTCATCGTTGGCAGTTCGTTGAAACGCGACGGGAAGATCGGGAATCCGGTCGATCCAAAACGTGTGGCGAAGCTGGTGGAGAAGATCAGACGCTAGCTTCTGACCGGTTCAATCACGCCCATCACCGTCCGGTACTTTATCGCCGACGGGTGACGTCATAAAAAATCCCCGCCGTTTCAGAATGCTCCACAGAATCCCACCGAAGACATAGGACAGCCCGGTCACCAGCAACAAACGCACGTTCAGAAACACCGCCGCATAGGTTCCCACCAACGCGCCGCTGAAGAAACAAATCGCGATGCTGGCCGGAACCACGATCTTCCAATACGGAATGTCATGTCCTTTGAGCCTCATTCCGATCGATATCCCCAGGTCCGTGAACAGCCCGGTCAGATGTGTCGTGCGCAGGATCAATCCGCGGAAACGGGAGGCGATCGAGTTCTGAATTCCGCAGGCAAGCGCGGCGAGGCCGATCGCCAGCCAGTCACAGCTCGTGAGCAACGAGTGCGCCGCGAGAAGAAGAATCCCGATGAACGTGATCGTCCTTCCGTAGGGCCGGCTGATCTCAAGCGTCGGATGATGAATAAAATAGCCGCTCAACACCGCCCCGCACAAAAACCCGACGGCGGCGGAACCGACCTTGTGCAGGTCACCGCCGATTTCATTCCGGCTGCGCGCCAGATCAGTCGCGAGCCGCGCAATATCGCCGGTGAGGTGACTGACCGAAGTGCCTGTCTGCAGTAAAAAAGCCACGTTCGTAATCGCCGCCATAAACGCCATCAGGCAACCGCCTATCAGGATAAAATGGTGACTACGGGTGAGGTTTTTCATTCGCAAGCCGAGGCATCGGACGACGACCAAAAAGTAATCCGGGGTCCGCAAACAAATCGAGGTTTATCGGGCATTTAAGTTCGTTTGGCCGATGCCCCACGAAGGCCGGCAAAGCGCCGGACCCATCACTTTGAAACACCACTGTTGTTGCTTTCGAGATTCAGACATCTCTAAAAATTAAATGTCGCCTGAATGTAAAACCAGTCGGCGTTTTCCGTGGCGAACCCACCGGCGGCGGCGCTTTCCCGGATGTAATCGCCGACGAAGAAATGTCAGTAGCCGCTTTGAAGCTGTCCCCACGAAGCAGCCTGCCACGTCAACAGCAGATCGATTTCGTTGCCGACGGAGGAATTAAAACCGGGATTGCGACCGTACCCGTTCCGGTTGCGACCGGGACCGGTTTCCGGATAGAGGAAGTCGGTGGTCTGCGCGAGCCAGAAACCCAGCCACTCAACCGAAAGGGAAACGTCCTTCACCGGCGTGAATGACGCGCCGACGCGCGGAATGTGCATGTTCCGTAGTCCGAAAATATCCATCAACCCGTAAACCTGTGGTTGGTGCCCAATAGCAACTGGAAGGTTTCATCGGTTCCGTCATTCGGATCGCCGTCGCCGGAACCATAGTCGTACCCGACAGTGAATCGCGGTTTGCCGAAGGTCTCCTTAAATGTGTATCCGCCGGTGGCATCCACCGCAAAACCCCGGTGGTTGAGAACGCCGCCGCCCTGCGTGATGTTCCCGAACTGCCCGGCCGCTTCAAAAAGATAGTCCCAGTTTCCAAGCGCTCCCGGTGATGATTTCCACCGGGTTCCGATCGTGTAGATGTCGCGTGGTCCGGGACCGCCGATCGTGGCTGAGATTGCCGTGAGCGATCCGGGCTGAACATTGCGCACGAGGAAATAGAGCTGGGTTTCCTGCCAGCGCACCAGCCCTTCTGTCGAAGCATATAACCCGCTGAACAGATCGTAGTCATTGGACTTGTTGAAGTGTCCGTCCCAAGGCAGCACTTGCTGACCGGAAAAGGCATCCACCCAGAAATGTTCATTCTCATAACGCAGCTTCACGGCATCGAAGGTACGTCCGAGATTGCTCCAGTCCGAGACGCCGACGTAACGCTGGTCGCCATAGCTCAATTCCTGCCGGCCGACCTTCAAGACCAGCGGAAACTGTTTGATGTCGCCGAGGCTGACGTAGGCCTGATGCAGGTCGAACAAGTCATCCAGATTGATCGTTCGGGAATCGTTCACGGTACGCGCATCGCGTCCCTCACCGAACACGGTGAACCAGCACGCCGGAGTCCAGCCGACATGCGCCCTGGTGCGAAACTGGTAATAGTCGGGGCTGTTGTCCAGGCCTTGAAAAAGTCGTTGCCGGGAAGAAACCCGGCGTTCACGTGTGATTCGTAACGCGCCCGGAACTGTCCGCCGACATCCCATGCGCTGGCCGCGGGGAACTCCTGACGCAACCAGTCGTTGATCAGCCCGGCGGCCGAGGGCGGCTTGGCGGCAACTTGTTCGGCGGCTTGACCGGAAATGATCAGGCAACTGCCTGAAAGAAGAGTCCCGGCAAAGATCGACCGCGCATGATGACGACTCGCAATCTGTTTCATGAGGGGAGGAAAAAAGGCGGAGGGGTGATGGGGGAACGATGCGGCGACCGGTTGCCGCTACTGTTTTGATTTGATGCCGGCCGGATTGCGGTAGGCCTTGTGGCAGTTGGAACAACTCCGGTCCATCGCGTCAAACGACTTGTCGAGTTGTGCCTCGATTTCCGGATTTGCATCACTGGCGAACAATCGCAACAACCGCCCGGCCTCCTTCGCGACGGCTTCCGCTTCGGCAAACTGTTTGATCATATCCTCGCCGTGTTCTGCCACTTTCGGCAGGCGTTGCGCTTCGCGATAATGTTCCCAAAGAATGACCGTTTCATTCGCCGGAACGATGTCTGGTTGATCTTGCGGCGCGAGATAACCGGCGGCGCGCACGACCTTCAAATACTCCCAACGTTCGTCAATCCGGACCATGGCGTCGACCAGGCCTGAGACTTTGGCGGTCTCGGGGAAGTCATCCGGCAGTGCGCGCAACTCTTCGTCCGTCGGCACGTTGAACTCGCGCACGGTTTCATAGAGTCCCGCGTAGTTTGTTGATGTTCCCGCCGCCACAAGAAACGCCTCCGCCTGTTCGCGGCTCCATCCTTGGTCCGCCATGCAGATGATTGCGGCGGCAGTTGGCCCGCGGTGTTTGCCGTGATGACAATGCACGAAGATCGGCCCGTCGAGTTCACGGCCTGCCTTGGCCAGCATGAATTGAACGTCCGTGCCGATGCCGTCGTAACCGTGTGGCAGGTGGACGTAGCGCATGCCGAACTTGTGCGCCGCCACAACGTCCGGCCTGGTGCCGTCAACGGTGATGATTGTTTTCACCCCCAGTGCCGCCAGCGCCGCAAACCCCTGGTCGCCCCCGGGCGTGCTTCCGGAGAAAATGTTGGTGCCAACCGCGAAGAGATTGTGAATCCCCGGTGCTTCGAGCGGTGTGACGCCGGGCGGAGCAGATTCAATGCGGGCATTGAGGTTCTCGGCTGCGGACAGCGACCACCCGGGATTGAGCCATGTCAGGTTCGCAAGAACGCAGATCGAAATGAATCTGTTTGGTTTCATGAATCCGTTCCCGGTTGTCAGTTTTCCTTTCGCGAATGACGAGCTGTCATCAACTTGCTGCACCCCGGAAGTATGATTTCTACCATCACACCCGATGGAACGACTGTTTGGAACCGCGCGGGCGAAAATCGTCACGAACCGTTCGTCCTGACATCCGTCCGCAGGCTAGGGCGCAACATCAGCGCGCTCGAACACGTCCAGAATTTTGTCAAACGCTCCGTGCAATTCGGCGTAGTCACTCAGGTCGACCGTGTATCGCCCATCCTCATTGTTCAGAGTGCGGACACTTCCGTCAAAAAGCAAAATGTTCGAGGCCTTCTGTTGGTGATGGGTCCGTTGCAGGACGTTAAACACCTCCAGATCTGGTGGGCACAGGAACTGGGTATCGATGACCAGGGCACGGATTGGCGCACCGTTGCGATTTCGCCCCAGGCTGTTCAGGCGAATGTGCTGCAACGCGTCCGCGGCTCCGGGATTGTCAAACAAACGGGTGTTGCCGGCGTGACGATAAAAATAGCTGCCCTGCGCCTGCGCGTTACCGACCTTCGCCAGTTCCTCGTCCGCATTGAGCGGCTGGTCCGCCCCGGGACAGAACAGCACTTTGGGAGTTTTTGAAAGATAGTCATCCAGCATCAATCCGAGCCCGACAGGCGTGCCATGCCTGAGCGAGAGCAGACTGGTGGGCGTGCCCGTGGAGGGGTAGAAACTGGCGGGGCTGGTGAACGGTGGCGCCTTGGGACCAAACGGAATTTTACCATCGTCATCATTGGCATACATGTGGATGGCGATCCCGATCTGCCGCATATTGGAAATGCAGGCGGCCTTTCTGGCGGCCTGCGTGGAAGACGACAGCGCGGGAAGGAGCAGCGCGGCCAGGATTCCCACGATCGCAATGACAACCAGCAGCTCGATCAGCGTAAAGCCGGACGGCGGGCAGCGGGCTGTTCGTTGTTGGTTGACGGACATCTTTTCACGGCACTTCTCGCAATTCGTAAAAGCGCCGGCTGGCGGCGGCTTCATCAGTGAACAACACCGTGCCCGTGTCATTCGTAAACGTACCAATAGTTGTCCATTGTGCAATTGGCAACGTCAGATCTTCGGACGCGAGCACGTCAAACTTGATGCCGGGTTCGCTCAGCAATGTGAATTGAAACCCTTCACCGGTCACGGTGGGGCTGGCGAGGGTCGGCCCGCGAACTGAACTGAGCCGCACGTTGTCGAGATCCCAGTAACCGCCCTGGAGCTCCTCGCTGACGGTTGAAACGATGCTTATTCCAATCCGCTGTCCGGCCCACGGATCACCCGGCTCCACTTTTTCCATGTCCAGCTGAGCATCGACGAAATGCGTGCGTGTGGGGAACAGGGCGGAACTGTGTGTGACGGTGGTGGAGGTCACGGTGATCACGTTCGTCTGTGTGTCGTGGTAGTAGAGGCTGATTTCAATTGTGGCGCCCTCCAGCATTCCGCCGCCGCCGCCGAGGACTCCGACCGTGAGCTGGTAACTTTTCCCGGCTTCAAACGTGGAATCAAATTCGTGCGTCGCCTCGCCATCATTCCAATCCACCGAATGATAATCGATGGAAAGTCCGGCATCAGGAACGGCGAACACCCAGACCGCCTGTTCGCCGTCGAGATTGTCGATGTGATTGGCCGCCGATGCCGCTGGGTTCTTGAATGTGCCGACCAACTGATCCCACGTAAACCCGTCCTCCTCGAGGTAGTCCGGCGGTTTGGGGTTCTTTTGCCAAGCATCAAGCGCGACCCCCGCGTAAGGGACCGTCGGCGACTCGAACGAAGGATTGGGCACGGGAACCGGCGTAGCGGAAGCCGCGTTTCCCATACACGCGAAACCGACTAGGCAAGAGACGAACTTAAACCAACGCCGGTTCATTCCGACTTCACCAACGGATTGTTCCGAACCTCTGCGTTTCCACGCCGACGGGCCAGCAGAAAACCGCCACCGAGCCCGACCGCAAGCAGTGCGATCGTGGACGGTTCCGGCACCATCTGAAGCCGCACGTTGTCGATATCCCATGTTCCCGACCCAAACCCCGACACCGAAAGCAGTTCGATGCCGATGTTCTGTCCGGCCCAGGCATCGCCCGCAAGAACGGTCGGGAGATCAAGGCTGTGGTCGTAAAATAACGAACTGTCAGGAAAGCCCGCCGCCGTGAATGTAACAAGCGTGGTGGTGATCGGCGTCAGGCTTCCGGCATCCTGATAATAGAAGCCCAATCTGAGCTGGTCGCCCTCAGCGATACTTCCGCCGCCATGAATGCCGAACATGAGATTGTAGGAGTATCCCGGCTGGTACGTTTCCGAAACAAGACTCGTGCTCAGTCCCACTCCCGGCAGGGTGAACTGGTACGCGGACTGGTTGCCGGTCATATTGCTGATATGCGACGGCTCGGTTGAAGGTGAGTTGACGAAGACGCCAGACAGCTGCCCCCACATCAGGCCGCCGAAATTTGCCGAATCGTATCCCGGCGCTTCATCCGTCTTCTGCCAGTCGTCCACCTGCGGCGTCGCGGGGAATCCTTGCGGCGGGGTGGGTGATTCGAACGATCCGTTCGGCACCGTGATGGAAGCAGCACTCATCGGAAATACCAATGCGGCGATCCCCAGGCTGCCAACAACGAAGGCCTTGGCATTTCGGTACCCGTTCGAGACGAGGGTCTGGCGGTCAAATGAATTCATCATGTTAGGAGCTATGGCTGGAGGTTTTATTTCAATTTGCAAAACAATGGTTCCGGAAAAAATCTCCGCGCGACTGTGCATAGACTGACGTTCAGGTCCAGACGAAAGTTACACATCCCGCCGGGGAACAGATGGATGTTCACTCACCTTCGGTATCGCTTACGGAGGAAACGGCAAGGGTCGATATTCGGCGGGCATACGGCAAACTTTCCATCCGCCGTAAACGACCCGGCATTTGTCGCAATCCTTTCGGAAACCAGACAATCGCATTCGCCCGACAGAGAATGGCAATTTACCGGCAGCGGACGGGGGAGGCTATGGTCAAGCGCGCGGAAGACAGCGGTCTTCTGTTTGTGGAACACTTCCTCGCCACGTCCGGTGCGCCCGGCATCAAGTAACGCGTGGTCAGATTTTATTGTCCTTCAGAATCCGGCAACGAAACGGATTCCGATTGATTCAGCAAGTCTTCGCCACCTGGTCTATCATGGAGCTCAACCGGCGTTTGTGGTGCTGCGTTTTCAACTTTAGGTGAGCTCTTCGGAGCCTCTGCTGTGATCTCCTCCGGCCTCATTGCCGACTCAACGGCCGTTTCTTTGGCCGGCTCTTCCTGGACCGGTTTCTCCGGCGTCTTGAACACCTCCGGAAGCACGACGATGGTGATGCGCCGATTGCGCGCACGACCCTCTGGCGTAGCGTTGTTGGCGACCGGCTGAAACTCACCGTGCGCGACGGCGGCAATCCGTTTCGGATCAACGCCGCCGTTGTCGACGAGAAACCGGACCGCGGCGAGCGAGCGCGCCGCGGACAGTTCCCAGTTGCTCGGATACATCGACGTGTGAATCGGGATGTTGTCCGTGTGCCCCATCACATGGATCTGCCGGTTGGGAACCTGTTCCAAAACGCCGCCAATCTGTTTCAGAACGTTCTCGCCCTCCGCCTTGATGATCGCCTGCCCGGAATCAAAGAGTATGCGGTCGAGAATGTTCAGCGTCAGATTGCCCTGAAGTTCCGAGATCGTGACGTCGCGGGATTGGAGCGCTGAAAGCATTTCATCCTTCAAACTTTTTTGAGCTTTCGCGGCTTCCTGTTGTGCCTTGAGTTGAGCTTTGAGCAGTTCCGCTTTCTGGGTTTTCAAAGCCTGCAGGTCGGCTTCCAACGCGATGACCTGCGACTCGGTCGTCAGCACGCGGCCCTCGGCTGCCGCACTGGCCGCTTCACGCATTTCGATTTCATAGCGGAGCGAATCGTTGACTTCTTTTTGTTTGAACAACGAGTAACCGGTGAACCCGAGCAGCGCGAAGAGAAGGATGTACCCGGCCACCGTCCACATGGAGCTGGACACCGTCGGAATCTCCCGGTTGTCCACCGGTTCCGGTGAATCGGTTGGTTCCGATTCGGCTGAAGGAACCGGCTTCGTCTTTCCGGGTTTATCGTTAAACGGATTATTGTGTTCCATAGTGAACGTGCGTCAGCGTAGTGAATGGCGCGGTTTTCGCCAGCGTTTTTGTTATTTCGAAGGAATTGCCCTTGCCAAATCGAGCGTGTGAAGGAGGATGTGCGGCAACTTAAAAGAACTAATTTTATGTCAACCGTACTAGAAGCCAGTGTGCTCGATAAGACCCGCGAGCTGTGTGAAACGATCATCCAACAGCCGGAATTCGATTCCGTCCGCCAGCGCATCGACCAGTTTCTGGTCAACGATGCCGCCCGCCAACATTACCAGGAATTGAACGAAACCGGCGAGCATCTCCACCACAAGCAGCAGCAGGGCGTGGAAATCTCGAAGGAAGAAATCGAGGCGTTCGAGAAGCAACGCCAGGACTTTCTGAGCAACCCGATTGCGAAAGGATTCATGGAAGCGCAGGACGAGGCGTTCAAGATGCGCGATCAGGTCGCCCAGTACGTCGGCAAAACTTTCGAGCTCGGTCGCGTTCCCGGTGAAGACGATTTCGAGAGCGAGTGCTGCAACGAAGGCGGCTGCGGCTGCTCGTAGTCACCGGTCTCGTTCACAAACAAAACTTCAACCCCGGCGATCGATTGGTCGCCGGGGTTTTGTTTGACCTTGCATCAAGGCGGGAGCCGTGGAGAATTTCACCGCCGAAGAAACGAAGCCCCGATCTCATGCCAGTCTGAGAAGCATCCGGACCTGTCATTCGGCCGCTGTGAAAGCGGTGGTTCGTTACCGGTCTGTTAAATGTGCCACCCGTCCCGATACGATGAATTCACATGCGCGTTGGCGGCCTCGTGGTTGGTGAATTTCATCGCCTGATCGTCCCACTTGAGCGTCTGCCCAGGGAACTTGATCGCAATGAGACCAAGCATCGCCACCTGCGTGAGCGGGCCACCGTAATCGAAGTTTGAACCGGCCGGACGCCCCGTACGGATGGCCTCGATCCAGTCCCATCCATGTCCTTTCACGCGGGGAATCTTTTCCTCGGGCGCGTTCTTTCCTGAGTATTGTTCCATCAGGCCCTCCGGCAGGATGTGGCAGTTTGAACCCCCATGGGAACCGTGGACGATCATTCCTTTGTCTCCAATGATAACTCCGCCTGTTCCGGGAACCTCCTCGTCGTCCGGAAAATTCACGGGTTTGGGGATCGTCGCGTTTCCGTCATACCAGACGACCTTGACCGGACCGCGCGCTTTTCGGGCGGGGAATTCGAAGGTAATCCGGGTGCCAGAAGGATAGGTGAGTCCTTGCTTCGCCGGATCGTAGTCGGTCACTTCCGCCGTCACGCTGACAGGCGCATCCAGATCCAGCGCCCAGTACGCGGGGTCCAGAACATGACAAATCCAATCGCCGATCACCCCGCCGCCGAACGGCATCCAGCCGCGCCAGTTCCACGGGACCCAGAGCGGAGAGTAGGGGCGAAATGGCACCGGCCCGATCCAAAGATCGTAGTCGAGCCCTTTGGGAACCTCGTGCGGCTCGTTGACCTTGCCAAGATTTGGAATCTGGCAGTAGACCTTCTTGAACGCGTCGCAGCCGACGTGAACGGTATGCACATTGCCAATTGCCCCGGCCCAGATCCATTCGCAAACCCGGCGGATCGATCCGCTGGAATGGCCCTGGTTGCCGAGCTGGTTGACAATCTTGTATTGATGGGCAGCCGCCATGAGGTCGCGAACTTCCTGGACGGAGTGCGCCAGCGGTTTTTCGCAGTAGACATGTTTGCCCCGCCTCATGGCTTCCATGGCGATGAGCGCATGGGTGTGATCCGGGGTGCCGATGATCACGCCGTCAATGCCCTTCCCCATCTTGTCGAACATCACGCGGTAATCGGTGAACCGTTTGGCGTCCGGGTACTTGGCAAATTCCTTGGCCGCGTAATTGTCGTCCACATCGCACAACGCGACAATGTTGTGGCCCAGTCCCGCGATCTCGTCCACATCGGCTCCGCCCCGGCTGCCGATGCCAATGCCGGCGACGTTTACCTTTGCGATGGGTGTGAGCGCCTCGGCGCCCTGCAACGAGTTTCCTGGAAGAATATTGAACAGCGCCACGCCGGCACCGGTGCGATGGAGGAACTGCCTCCGGTTGAGTTTCTTGGCTGGGTGTTTTTTCATGGTTTGGTGGAGTTTGTGGTTCCGCTGGTTAAGGTGTTCGGAGCCACTAATAGTCTTTGCTTTTCTTGGCCATGGTCAACCTTTGGTTTTGAGTGTGTGGAATCGCTGCGGTCGATGTACCAGCCCTTCTGATCAGCCCGCAACTTCGGTCCTTCACGACGCGCCGAACTGGAGAATGGCCCTCCAATGCTTCGGGCGATACGAAGATTGCCATCGGCGATGAGTTCGGCACATGGTTGCCCGTTCACCGTTTGCCACACCCGCATGGATCAGGAATCAACCAGACCGGCACTCGACCGCCTTGAAAACTGGGCGGTTTCTCCTCCGCGCCGGCGGTGGCCTTTGCAACCGAGCGTTGCGGCCACGGGTCAACTGCGGGCAGGTGGGTCGCCTTGAGATGGAGTCCTCCCGACAGTTACTGCTTTTCTTCGTGGTTGGTGTCCTGACGACGGTCGTTGACTTCGCGGTCTTCAACCTGTTGACCGGTCGTCGGCTGCGATGGCGTCGCATCCCGGCCAACGTTGTTTCCGTCACCATCGCGATGGTGTGGTCTTTTCTGGCGAACTGGTTTCTCGTGTTTCAGCCCGATGGACACGCCTGGCTCGAACGGGCCGGGCGCTTCCTGGTGACCACTGCTTTCTCGGCGTTCGTCCTGCAGAATCTGATCCTCTACCTGACGACCTATACGTGGACACTGCCGACGACGCTGGCGCTGGCACTCGTTCGCAGACTGTGGCCCGGCCATCAGTGGAATGAGGACATGATCTCCCGCAACACCTGCAAAGTGATGGCGGTTTCGATCGGACTGGTCTGGAATTTTTTCTGGTACAAGTTTTTCGTGTACGCGAACTGACCAGCGACTCAGTTGCGATTTCAAGGGGCAGGGATTTCTTTCCTATACGCGTGGTGGCGGTTCCCTCCGCGCCCGATCAGTCACGGTCTCGCGGCAACGTGGCGACGTAAGCCTTCCACAACTCCAGCTCGACATAGAGTTCGAGAAACGTTCCGGGGCGCAGTTCGGTGATTCCCGCCATGATCCAACGGCGGTCCGATTTGTCGTCGAGCCGGGCGTCGAGTTTCGACGAGACGATGACCACGGGCGCGAACGGATCTTCGGGAAGCCGGTCGTACCATCCGAGATGATGGAATCGCCGAAGGTACCAGGGCATCGGCCAGTAATCGCTATCCGGGGCGATGATCTTCACCACGGTGTCGTACCCCGCCGGAGCCACGTTGGCTATGCCCTCGATTCGTTCCATGAGGCTCGGCAGGTCGGGAGTGGTCTGTGCGTAAACGTATGGATTGCGCGGGTCCGCCGCGTAAATAACGCTTGCCCGCCAGGCCTGCCAGGAGAGTTGCAGAGTCAGGACCCCCAGCGTCGTCAATGCTGTCGCTTTTAGCGCACGTGTCCGGCACGCGTCAACCAGAGCGGCAGCACCGACGCCGGCGAGGATGATCATTCCGTGAAAAAAACCGAGCAGGCACCACGGCGTCTTGTAGGAAATCACACAGTAAACGATCGTAAGAATGATCGTGTAGAACGCGATGAAACGGAGCAGGGGAGACTTCTTCCTGACCAATGACACCACCGCACCGCCGACGGCCAGCGCGAGGATCAACGCCTCGCTCCACACCGGGCTTTTGGCGGGATGAAACCAGATGAGCCGCTCGAGATAGAAATTCCACGCGTGGATGTGCGGTGAATGTCCGCCTGCCCGTTTGAGCCACGGCAGATAGGTCAGGAGGGAATCAACCGGACCTGCGGCGTTCGTGAAGAAGGAGCTGAAGAACAACAGCCAGACCGCGAAGGCCACGCCAAACGCCAGAGCCGCGTGTTTCCAATTCCAAAATGACCGCAGACATTGAAGCCGGTTTTGCCCCGCTGTCGCCGTCCAGATCGTCGCGATCAGAGCGAGCCCCATCGACGCGAGAGCGAGGACGAACGTTTCCTTGGTCGCCGCCATCAATCCCAATCCCGCACCCGCCACCCATGCCCAGTGGGCGGATCGTGTTTGGGAATAACGCCAACCGGCTCCGATCACTAATGCTGTGAAAAAAACCAGCGGCATTTCGTGGATGAAATACCGGCTGTAGAAAACCATCGCCGGAGAAACCGCAGTGAAGATCGCCGCCCAGAAGACGGTGGGACGTCCCAAGCCGTCGACTAGCAGCAGCAGAAGCAGGATCAACCCGACACCGAAAACGACCGGCGCGATCCGCAGCAGCGAGTCGTGGAGTTCGTCGGGATTGCTTGCGCCGCTCAACCAGAGAAACGGAAGCGTCGCGTAGTGGAGCGTCGGTCCGTGGTATTCGTCGGGATCATAAACATATTGGCCCTCCTGCCACAGTTCGCTGACCTTGACCGCATTGACTCCCTCATCGTTGTGCAGCGGACGGCTGTCGAGAGAAGGAAGGCGAAGGGCGAGCGCCCCGGCGAGGATCGCCAGCAGTGCCAGGGCGCTCCAGCGATTCATTTCGCGGGCAGCGCGTAGACTTCAATTTCCTGCCAGCAATTGAGGGAGCTTTGGTTGCTGCCCTTGGTGTAGCCGCGGACGTAACGGCCTTTGATGCCCTTGGCGGGGACGGCACGACCAAACTTCATTTCGAAATATTCGCGGTCTGTTCCCACGCCGAGTCCGGTGGAATCATCAGTGTCGTTATTGTAAAGTGTGGTCACGCCGGTTTTGAAATCAGGATCATCGGACACCTGAAGGATGACATCGCGCATCGCCTGGATGTAACGGTGATCGTGCCACATGACAATGGCGTAAATGGCGAACTGTTCGCCCAGATCGACTTGGATCCACTGAGAGCCTTTTTTCATCTCGACGGCGTCGTCGTCGAAGGCCTCTTTCTTACCGTCGGTAACCTGTGAAAGGTCGCCGAAAAACGGACTCACGCTGCTGGCGACCGTTTTTCCAGCCGCAACGTTTTTGACACCAGCAGGCACCTGTAACGGCGTTGGCGGTTCGTCCGATGGGGCTTCGATGTGGGGTCCGGAGGGCAGATCCTCAGGAGTGCCCTTGAGGGTCGGGAGCGGGAGTTTCAGAATCAGCGCTTCGGTCGCTCCGGCATCGGCCGCCTGGCCGGGGTTGACGGAAAGGATGGAAACAAATGCTGCGGTCAACAGCGGTTTATACAGGTCAATTTTCATAATACTCAGTTAGTGCAATAAACAACCTGCGGCGGCGAACGCGCCGCCGCAGGTTGACAGGTTCAAGAGGTAAACGGCTTCAGATCTCCCAGCCTTTGCGGATGTTCGGCTTCACAAACTGCTCGGCTCCGGGCGCGTTGGTCGCACGCATGGCTGGGCCGTCCCAATCGAGCTTGTGGCCCACACCGGAGCGCAACGCCACGCAGCCGAGCAGAATGATTTCCGCGAGGAAACCCGAGATGGCGAAATTCGAGTAAGCCGCCGGACCGCCCTTCATCATGGCAAACCATTCCTCTTTCATGGCCATGTCGGTGTTCTGATTCGCCGCCCGGGGGATGCTCTGCGCGACGGCGATGCAGGCCTCATGTTTGTCACCGTTGGTGTAAGCCTTTTCACCCTCGAGAATCACGTCGAAGCGCGCGCCATAGTCGTCACCGGCAAACAGCTTGCCTTTTTCACCAATGACAAGACAGCCGCTGCCCGGGAGTTCGCCCCGTTGAGCGATGATTTCCTGGGTCAGATCCGCGCTCGGGCGCAGGGGGGAAACGGCAGCGGCTCCTTTGTCTTTCGGGTCACCGTCGTACCACCAGAATTTGCACGGTGGCAGGCCGTCGCGTTCCGGGAAGTCGAAGCGGATGCGTGAGGTGAGCGGGAACGTTTCCGAATAAATCCGTGAAGCCACTTCAAGCTCGATGTTCGTCGGGTATCCGAGCTTGAGAGCGCGGAAGGGCATGTTGACGGTGTGGCATGCCATGTCACCGAGGGCACCGGTGCCGAAGTCATACCAGCCGCGCCATTTGAATGGCGCATAAACACCCTCTTTGTAGGGACGAAGCGGTGCCGGGCCCAGCCACAGATCCCAGTCGAGATTCTTCGGTATCGGATCTGAACCTTCGGGCCGGGCCAGTCCCTGCGGCCAGACCGGCCGGTTCGACCACACATGAAGTTCGCGCGGCGCGCCGATGACGCCGGCCTGAATGACCTCGACGGCGCGGCGCAGCCCGCTGCCGGCACTGCCCTGGTTGCCCATCTGGGTGGCGAGATTTTTTTCCTTGGCCAGCTTTACCATTTCACGTGCTTCCCAGACGGTTTGCGTGAGCGGTTTCTGGCAGTAAATATGTTTGCCCATCCTCATCGCGGTGATGCCGGCCACGCCGTGCATATGATCCGGTGTGGAAATGGTGACGGCGTCGATTTTGTCGCCCATTTCACTGAGCATCTTGCGCCAGTCGCTGTAAAACTTGGCGTCGTAGGTCCGGCTGCCCTTCTTGGCCATCTCCTTGAACGACTGGTTGCGCGAGTTCAGCGTGTTGGAGTCAACGTCGCAGATGGCGACGATGTTGCCACCGGCTGCGAAGGCATGGTCCGAGTCGCTGCTGCCTTTGCCACCGACCCCGATGCAGGCGACGTTGATGCGGTTGTTGGTGCCCTGTCCGCGCAGGATGGACGGTGCGCTGAATGCGGCGGCGCTGGCGAGGAGGGAGGTTGATTTGATGAAATCACGACGGTTCCCGAAATAGAATGTTTGCTTTGGCATGACGTTTTTCTACCTTGTCTGTCGAATGTCGACAAGCAGATTTGCCAATTCGCATCGCTCGACCGGGGTGGGAGCGTAAACCCGGGCGTCGGAGGCTCTTTCAGATTAACCCGGTGATTGGCAGATGATTCGTCAAACCGGCGTCCGGTGATCGAAGACACGCTCGGGAAGGCGCGTCACTCTTCCGGAAACACAATGGTCTTGTGTTCACCTGGTTCCCCTCGCCAGTTCCAGTCGCCGAAAGACGAGTTGGAGCGGGAACTCCAGCGGTTCCTTCCTGGTTTTCATCCCGCGAGGTGCGCCGGACGGCACAAAAACGGCCGTCCATTTTGTTTTGGTCCCGTACTAGCTGGAGGCGGTCGTCAGTTCAGTGCGTGTATCAACGTTGCGGGTCACGGGGTTTGCCTCCCGATATCGATCTGTCCTCAATCTGCTTTTGATATGGAAACAATGTCGTTTTTAACGAATTTTGATGACAACTACCTCAAAGCCGCTTTGATGGTATCACTCCTTTCGGTGTGGGTCCTGGTGGGGTTGTTCTTCTATCTCAACTATTACACCAAGCGAAACTACTTCACGGTCTGGACGGCAGCGTGGTTGTTTTACGCGCTCTGGCTCACGCTCAGCATCACGGACGGTGCGAAAGATC
Organism: Verrucomicrobiota bacterium; assembly: GCA_041689265.1. GTDB lineage: Bacteria > Verrucomicrobiota > Verrucomicrobiia > Limisphaerales > RI-55 > JBDNGP01. The sequence goes on along the minus strand of JBDNGP010000049.1, from coordinate 58,669 downwards.
CGCACTCGATGGGTTTCGTTCTGAGGCAGTGGTGCGTCGGCATATCTGCAGTATTCCTGCTCTGGGGGAGCCTTCAATTTCTCGGATTGCCCGTCCGGCAAACCTTGTTCGGTTTGTTTATGGCCTTCATTCTCACATGGACGGCGGTGATTCCACAGCTCGTTGAGAACAAGCTGATCATGCAGTTGCCGGTGTTCATTCTCATGGGATCGGGCAGCATCTTCGCGGGCGTATGCTTTTTTAGACTGCGCAAGAAAATGCCCTTTGTGGGCGCGGGGATGTTGTCGTTGGGTTTCTTTCTATGGGGGCTCTACTTGGGAAGTTACCCGTTCACGCAGGCCGAAGGCATGGAGAATCTCGGGAATGCCGGCTTCTTCCTGGCCGCTGTCCTGCAATTGTTCATCGCCGTGTCCATGATTGTCCTCGTTCTGGAAGAGGTCCGATTCAAGAACGAACAGATCGTCCGGCAGATCTCCACCATCCAATCTGAAAAAGAATCGCTGCAAATGCAGGTCGTTTCCACCGAAGAAAAGTGCCGGACGCTGTTCGACCAGGTGCGACTCACCGAAGGGTTGCAGAAGGCTTATGATGAACTTCGCCTGACGCAGCAGTCGGTGATGCAATTGGAACGACTTCGTGCGCTCGGCCAGATGGCCAGCGGCATGGCGCACGATATCAACAACGCTCTTTCGCCGATTGTCGCCTACTCGGACATCTTGCTGACGACGTTAAAGGATATCCCTGAAAAGAGCCGGAAGCACATCGGCTACATCCGCAAATCCGGTGAGGACATCGCGCACATCGTCGCCCGCATGCGTGAGTTTTATCGACGCCGCGACGGTGAAGAAAACCTCGCGCCGGTGAACTTCAATCGCGTGATTGAGGAAGTCATCGAGCTGACCCGCCCGCGCTGGCGTGACATGATGCAGAACAAGGGGATCAAACTGGATATGCACGTTAATCTGGACAAGCTGGTGCCCGCCGTCCCGAGCGATGAAAGCGAGCTACGCGAGGCCCTTACCAATCTCATTTTCAACGCGCTGGATGCGATGCCCGAAGGCGGTGATCTGACGCTCACGACACGTGGTGTCCAGATCAAGGGCGGCCCCCGGGGCGAACGCAAATACAGCCACATCATTCTCGAACTGACCGACACCGGAATCGGCATGAACGACAAGACGCGGCAACGTTGTCTTGAACCGTTCTATTCCACCAAAGGCCAGAGCGGCGGATCCGGGCTCGGGCTCGCAATGGTCTACGGAATGGTCGAACGCCACGAAGGCACGATCGAGATTGAGAGCGAAGAGGGCAAGGGCAGCACCTTCCGTCTCGTGTTCCCTATTCGCTCTGTCTCCCGCTGTCGCAACGGCAGGTCGGACACCAATGCGTTCGCCCGGCCGCTCAAAATTCTCTGTGTGGATGACGAACCGCTGATTCGCGAACTGCTCGTCGATTCGCTGGTGCTTTTCAAACACAAGGTGACCACGGCCGACGGCGGCCAGAAGGCCCTTGATCTGTTCCGGCAGGCGATCGAAGAACGGCAGCCGTTTGAAATGGTGATCACCGACCTTGGGATGCCGGAAATGGACGGACGCCAGGTGGCGAAAACCATCAAGGCCGAATCTCCGGGGACGCCCGTGATCATGCTGACCGGCTGGGGAACAATGATGAAGGAAGAGGGCGACATTCCCGCGCAGGTGGACGGCGTGCTCAGCAAGCCCCCGCGAGTGAAGGAACTTGGCGACATGCTCGCCCGCGTGGTGGCAAACAACGCGAACAAGAAAAAGGAATCCGGTTCCATCGTCCGGACCGAGTAATTCAAACCACACATTTTACAAATGGAACGGCAGCCCTCGGGTTGCCGTTTTTTTTGTCACCTGGGACAGATGCTTAAAAAATGCGGTTTGCCGCCGTGTTTTCGTGAATGAGGATTGAACTGGGCCCCCGTGTTCACGATGCTCTGACGCCGAAATGAGCGAGCCCGTATTAACCATGTTTCCCCGGACTGGCGAGTGCCTGGTCCGGTTCGTCGGCGACGTCATCCGGTTTGAATTGTCACCCGTCACGAAGCCGCAGAACGCGGCGGGCTCTGTCGCGCGATTGCGGACAACCATCGGTCGCGGAGACGAACGTCGGCGCGAAATCTGTGACGCGCATTTCCACAACGTGCCGTCGGCGGGCCGAGCGTGGCGCGATCTTGAAATGAAATGGGACGGTGCCGTCTGGCATCTCGACCTTCCGCTGGCTGAAGTCGGTTTCTTCCACGCCAAGGCGTATCTGACCGATGAACCCGGCTGGCAGCACTGGCCGGACGGTTCCGATGTCTTTCTCAACGTCCAACCAAACTGGTGCCGCACCGCCAACACGATTTACTGCGCGTTTCCGAGAATGTTCGGTCCGAACAAATCCAAGGCGACGACGCTCAACAAAGCGGATGAGGCGCGCTGGAAAAAACTCGATGAACAGGGTTACACCGTAATTCCGCCGTCCGGAAAACTCCGGGACGTCATCGCGGAGCTGCCCCATATTTTCGACGACCTCGGCTGCCGGTTGCTGCACCTGCTGCCGGTCGGGCCGACGCCGACGACGATGGCGAAGTTCGGCCGGTTTGGGAGTCCTTACGCGGTTCAAGATTTGACGGCGGTCGATCCCGCGCTCGTCGAGTTTGACCAACGCACGACCGGCATTGAGCAGTTTTGCGAACTCACCGACGCCGTTCATTTGAAGGGCGGTCGCGTGCTGCTTGATCTCGTGATCAACCACACCGGCTGGGGCTCCGATATTTTCGAGAAACACCCGGAATGGTTTGTAAAAGATCCCAACGGAAAGTTCGTAAGCCCCGGCGCGTGGGGCAATATTTGGGAGGATCTGGTCGAGATGCAAATGGAAAGCACGGAGCTTTGGGACTACCTGGCCAACGTTTTCCTGACGTGGTGCCGGCGCGGTGTCGACGGCTTCCGGTGCGACGCAGGCTACAAGGTTCCGATGATCGTCTGGCAATACATCACTGCCCGCGTACACACCGAATTTCCCGAGACCGTCTTCCTTCTCGAAGGTCTCGGCGGCGGCTGGGATGACACTGCGATCCGGTTGACGGAGGGCGGAATGCAATGGGCGTATTCCGAGTTGTTTCAAAATTATTCGTCGGCGGAGGTCAGCCATTATCTCGATCATTCGCTGAAGCACAGCAAACGTGTCGGCCTGCTGTTCAACTACAGCGAAACCCATGACAACGACCGGCTTGCGAAGAAGGGTCGCGAGTGGTCGCTTCTCCGAAACCAGCTGTGCGCGTTGACGAGCGTCAGCGGCGGATTCGGCTTCACCAACGGCGTCGAATGGCTGGCGGCCGAGCAGGTCAACGTGCATTCCGCGCGTGGAATGTCCTGGGGCAGCACGAATCACATCGTGGCCGAGTTGAAAAAACTCAACCACCTGCTCGCGACACATCCGTGTTTTTTTGACAGCGCTTTCATCGCGCGGATCAGCGCCCCCGCCGATCCGGTGCTCGCGTTGATTCGCCACTCGCCGGGTTTCAAATCAACGGTGCTGGTGCTGGTAAATCTCGACATCAAATCAGCTGCGACCTTCACGCTCGACCGATCAAAAATAGATGGTGCGCTGGCCGCCGCGACGGAGTCGTCCATCGCCGCTCTTCCGGCGCTGCTCGACGCGATCGAGAAAAGAACTGCCAACGAACTGCTCTCCGGAGAACTTCCTGAGATCTCCGGTCCCGGTCAAAAGACGTCCGTCAAACTGAAGGCAGCGCAGTCGGTCTGTCTTGCCCTCGAACCGGTGCCCTCCGAATCCGTGGGCGCCGACTACCGGGCGGCGCGTGCACGGGCGGCCCTGGCCTTTCAAATTGCCTTGGGTGCGGGCAACGAATCGCTGGCCACCGATCTTCCGTGGACGGATCTCGCGCAGAAAATTGACACCGATCTCGAAGGCTTCGTCGCCGGTTCGCCGGACTACCGTCTGGGCCTGTACCCGTGCGCAGTTCATTGGACATTGCCGGACACGAAGCGCGTGGTTCCGGTGCCGCCAGAGCACTGGCTGGTAATCCGGTTGGAAGAACGTTTCTCGTGGACGCTTCGTTTTGACGAACCCGAAAGAACGGTTCGCGGTCACGCGGTTTTGACGAACCAAGGCTGGGCCGCCGTTGTCCCGGCGCAAACGGAACCCGGCGATGCGAGAATCGAGATCAACGCTTACGGCGCGATGATCGGTCAGCACGAAGGCGCGATCCGGTTCCTGGACAAACAACCCGCCTGGGTTGGCGAACTGACCGCGCTGAAAGGGCTCAATCACCTCGCATCGGAGCGGACCGTTCTGCTTACCAACGGACGCGGCGGCATGGCGCGCATCAATCTGGATCTGGGCCGCGTGTGTTCAAAGTATGACTGCCTGCTCGGCGCGAATCTCGGCCCCAATCTGCCGGTGGACCGTCACGTTTTCATCAAGCGGCTCCGGCTCTGGGCGAACGCGGACGGGTTCGTTTCGCCGCTCAACGCGGACAACCTCATTCATTTCAAACCCGGACCGCCGGCCGTCTGGAGGTTCCGCGTCCAGGCGGGCAACGGGCGCGCCGTGTTCATCCGGCTGGGAATCGAGATGGTGAAAAACGAAAACACGGTGCAGGTCGTTCTGTTGCGGGAACACACGGAATTTCCTCTGATGCCAAACCAGACCGCGAAGACAGACAAGCTGCCGCTTCGCCTGACCGCACGGTTCGATCTGGAGGACCGGAGCTTTCATTGGGAGACCCAGAAGAACGGAAGCGCGGAAGCCCATTTCTCCTCGCACACAAACGCGGTCGAAGCCGGGGTCGGGTTTGAATTCCAGCCGGCAGTGGATCGCCGCTTGTTGGTGACGGCGACTGCGGGAAAATATCATTCCGCGCCGGAGTGGTGCGAAAATCTGCCTCATCCCGTCGAAGCCAGCCGCGGCCAGACCGGGCACGGTGACGCGTGGAGCCCCGGATGGTTTGATCTGCCGTTGGGAGACGATGGCGACGCGACCGCACTTATCGCCACCAGCGAAGTACACACACACATCGGTGAACCGAATTCCGCCGACGCTCCGGCCGCCGAAAATTCTTCACCGACGACCGACGATGCAGATCCGTTCGGTGACCGGCTGAAGATTGCGGCGTCGCAGTTCGTTGTCCGACGCGGTGATTTCAAATCCGTGATCGCGGGTTACCCATGGTTTCTGGACTGGGGACGCGACACGTTGATCTGCGCGCGCGGAATGATCGCGGCTGGTTGGATTGACGAAGTGCGGCAACTGCTCGTGGGATTCGGTCGGTTTGAAGAAAACGGCACGTTGCCAAACACGATTCACGGCGCAGACGCGTCCAATCGCGACACGTCCGACGCGCCGCTGTGGTACGGCGTCGTTGCTGAAGAACTCGCCGCCGCCACCGACGATTCGGTCTACTCGATCAAGGTTGATGACCGCCGCACCGTGACGGACGTGCTGCGGAGCATTGCCGCCGGTTACCTCAAGGGCACGCCGAATGGAATCCACGTTGACGAAGAATCCGGACTCGTGTGGAGCCCGAGTCATTTTACCTGGATGGACACGAACTATCCTGCCGGCACGCCGCGCGAAGGGTATCCGATCGAGATTCAGGCGCTCTGGATTCGCCTGCTGAACACGTTAAAAAAAATCGGGGCCCAACCTGTCGCGGAACAGTGGAACCAGCTCGCAACGAAAGCGGTTGCATCGGTCAATAAACTTTATTGGCTGGAGAAGAAGGGCTGGTATGCGGACTCGATCAACGCCAGCGCTGGTGAGCCCGCAAGTCTCGGTGTGGTTGACCAGGCATTGCGCAGCAATTGTCTGATCCCGATCAGCTTCGGCCTGTTGACCGGCGAAAACGCAAGACGATGTGTTGAGGCGGCGCGGCGTTACCTCGTCGTTCCCGGCGGACTGCGTTCGCTGGCACCGCTTCCCGTCGAACCGCCGTTACCTGTTCATGGAAATGACGGCCGACTGCTCAATGATCCGGAGAATCCGTACTGGGGAAGCTACAAGGGCGACGAGGACACGCGCCGCAAGCCCGCCTATCACAACGGCACGGTCTGGACCTGGACGTTCCCCATATTTTGCGAAGCACTGGTTGCGGCCTACGATGGCGAACTCCCGGCAATTCGCGCAGCCGTTGCCTATCTCGGCAGCATGGACCGGTTGCTGGAGGAGGGTTGTTACGGACAGATTCCCGAGAATCTCGACGGAGACGCACCGCATGCACAGCGGGGCTGCGATGCCCAGGCGTGGGGTGTGACCGAGGCGTTGCGCGTGTGGAATGCGTTGAAAAACCGGGACGGCGGGGACGGTCCCAATAAAAATCCGCAGTGACGGATATTCTCCATTGACTTGGCAGGGCTCATTTCCTAGTTTCTCGCCTCCCCTTCGCGGGGGTGTAGCTCAATTGGTTAGAGCGCTGCCCTGTCACGGCAGAGGTTGCGAGTTCAAGTCTCGTCACTCCCGCCATTTTTCTCCCACTGAATCGGTATCAATGCTGATTCTCTTGGTGCCCCCTCCCGACCAGAAGAGGGGGCCCGATAAGGATAGTCCTTCCATTCCGCTACCGTTCCCGGGTTTGAATCGAATTCCGCAAAATCGTGCAACGGGAAACATTTAATACCCGCGAACGTGCCGAAGGATTTCCAGCAATCGGCTTGACGGAGTTTTCGTCCTGAATCAACTGACACTCACCACTGGAGTTTGATCATAGATACCGGGCAGTCAGAAAACCAAACGCGACGCCATATCTAATATTTGGATTTACCGGGCGCCTGTTGAGTTGTAACCAGACAAACATGAACAGAGGGCCAGACGATTTCAGGGTGGAAGGACTGCCAATCCACTCCGGGATATCGATGGTTTAATGCCGGTTATTAACACTGTTTCCGCCATGTATTTAAAATTAAAGAAGGGACTCATCGCAATGGGTTTCGTTCTTCTAGGCACATTCATAGTTTTTGCCTCACCCGCAGCTCCTCCGGAAATGCGATTCAACGTTCATGTTGAACGAATCGATGAAAATTTGCGTGGTGCAAACGTAGTATGGTTGAGCGTTGCCAATGAAAGCCCAAGCCCGTTGACATTTCTTTGCTGCTTAGTAGAGCAAGAAAAAGGAGACGAATGGGACAGTGGGGGGATGCGAATGTTTCAGTTGCAAACTTTGAGTGGGAATTTGCCGAGGGCCCGCTACGCGCGCCCCAGCTCCTTCGATTTTTCAGTGGCGGCCCGGACGGCGTTCATCACGGTTCCGCGTAGTCCGCCGACCTCAAGTTCGTGAATGCCATCGATCGTCGTTCCACCGGGGCTGGTCACCATGTCCTTCAGAACGCCGGGGTGCTGGCCCGTTACCAAAACCATTTTTGCCGCTCCTAATACAGTCTGTGCGGCGAGCTTCGTCGCTGTATCGCGCGGCAGACCGGAAGCCACGCCGCCGTCGCTGAGCGCCTCGATGAATTGATATACATAGGCCGGACCGCTTCCGCTCAGCCCGGTGACCGCGTCGAGCAGAGGTTCCTTCACTTCAAACGCCAGGCCGACGGCGGCGAGCAGCTTCATGACGAGTTGGCCATCTTCAGGTTTGCAACCGGCGCCGACCGCAAACGCCGACGCGGATTCACCGACGAGCGCGGGCGTGTTCGGCATGACACGAATGACCCGCGCGCCATCCGGCAAGTGGCTTTCGAGTTTCGCGATTGAAACGCCGGCGGCGATCGAGACGAGCAGGTGTTCACTGGTCCAGGAGCTGGCGATGCCTTCGAGAACTTCACCGGCCTGCTGCGGTTTAACGGCAAGAATAATGACGTTTGAGGACGCGAGAACTTCGGTGTTGGCCTCTACCGATTTGCCGCCGGTTTCCGTGGAGAATTGCTGCCGCGCAGGTGCGAACAGGTCGCTGGCGATCAGGTTCTTTGGGTCAACCACTTTCCTGCTGACCAAGCCTTTGGCCAGAGCTGTGGCCATTTTCCCGGCACCCAGGAAACCGATGGAGATTGAATCAGACATGCGAGAGATGTAGCGAGGTTGGCAGCGGGAAGGAAGTTTATTTCCATGCGTAACGGCTGGGGATGTTTTACGCGAATTTCGCGAATGGGCACGAATTGGGACGGACCTCATCCGGCAAACTCACGCAAAGACGCGAAGTGCGAGGAGAACAGAACGATTGCCGATCACTGAAAGGTAGGTCGAGTTCTCCGAACGAGACTCCGGCGAATCCTGAGACGCGCCAATGCACCGTTTCAGGTCCGCACCAACGACGCGCTCAAGGTTCGCTCGGAGAGCTCACCCCACCTTGTTCGCCAACGCTTCCTTCAATCTCCCGAGCGGCAGGGTGTTGATCACGTCTGCCTTCTCAAGCCAGCCCTTGCGGGCAAGCCCGGTACCGAGTCGGAGATAGCCCGCGTGCGACGCCTTGTGTGCGTCACAATTGATCACGCACTTCACGCCCTTCTTCTTCGCGTAAGGCCAGAGCCGCCAGTCCATGTCGAACCGCCACGGGCTGGCGTTCAGTTCGATCCAGGTGCCGGTCTCGGCGCAGGCATCGATGACCGCGTGTTGATTGACCGCGTAAGCATTCCGTTCGAGCAACAGTCGACCGGTCAGGTGTCCGAGCATGTGGACGTTCGGATTCTCGGCGGCGGCGATGATGCGTTTCGTCATCTCGGCTTCGCTCTGGGTGAAGCCCTGATGAATGCTGGCCACGACGACATCGAGTTCGGCGAGCAGTTCGTCGTCAAAATCAAGTTTGCCCAGGTTTAGTATGTCGACCTCGGAGCCCGTCAGCAGGCGGAAGTCCTGCCCTTCATCGGCCAGCCGTTGATTGACCTGCGCGACTTCCTTCAATTGTTGGCGCACGCGTTCGGCGGTGAGTCCGTTCGCTTGAAACGAGGACTTGGAGTGGTCGGTGATCGCCCAGTAAGCACAGCCCAGTTCGACCGCCATGTCGGCGATTTCGTTGAGCGTCTGCTGGCCGTCGCTCCAGTTCGAGTGATTGTGAAGTGAGCCTTTGAGTTCAGTCCATTCGAGCAATCGCGGGAGCTTTCCTTTTTCGGCGGCGTCAAACTCGCCCATGTCTTCGCGCAGTTCGGGTACGATGTATTCCAGACCGAGATGTTCGAAAATCTCGTGCTCCGTGCTGCATTTGACGAGCAACTTGGGGTCGCGCGTTTCCTCCTTCGATTTGAACAGACCGTATTCGTTGAGCCGCAATCCATGATCGATCGCACGCTGGCGCATGACGATGTTGTGCTCCTTGCTGCCCGTGAAGTAATGAGAGGCAAACGGAAACTCGGCATCGCTCACCACGCGCAAGTCCGCCTGTAATCCGCTCTCCAGATTGACGCTCGCCTTGGTATCGCCCGCGCCGATGACCTTCATGATGCCGGGCAGTTCGGTGAAAAACTTGATGACGTCGGCGGGTTTTTGGGAGGACACGAGGAAATCGATGTCTCCGACGATTTCCTTGCTGCGGCGCAGGCTCCCGGCGGTGGTGCATCGAATGACGGCGGGGTGTTGCCGCAGCGCATCGAGAATGGGTTCCGACGCGGCGATCGCGTCGTGCAGATGAAACTGGCTCGCGAACTTCCGGCGAAACGCGATTCCGTCGAGGATTTTCTGCTGCGTCTTTTCACCAAATCCACTCAGTCCGGCGACAGTTCCTTTCTTGCACGCAGTTTCAAGTTTTTCGATCGAATCAATTTGGAGTTCGTCGTAAAGCGCTTTGACTTTTTTGGGACCGACCCCGGGTAGTTCTGTCATCTCCAACAACCCGGCGGGAAGCGATGCCTTGAGATCTTCATAATAGGTCATCTTCCCGGTTGTGACGAGTTCGGTGACTTTTTTCTGAAGCGCCTCGCCAAATCCTTTGAGTTCGCCCAATCGATTTTCTTCGACGATCATTTCCAGAGATTCCTCAAGCGATTCGAGCGTGCGTGCGCCGGTTGTATAGGCGCGGGTCTTGAACGGATTCTCACCCTTCAATTCGAGGAGGAGTGCAATCTCGTTCAGGATGTCGGCGACCTGATGTTTGTCCATGCGCCGGAGATTAATGAGCCACGGTTGTTTGAAAAGACGGAATCGTTGGCCGACCGCGATTCGCCCCCGGCGACGCTCTCAAAAAGTGGGCCTGAAGACATGCGCAATACGGACGCGCCGGCGAATTGCGCGCGACTCCGTGCATGTTCAACTGGGCGGAGTGGTCGGAGGCTCGTTCATCGCCCGTGACAGACAGGATGTCGGTCCTAAGCTGTCGCGGCCCCCTGTTTCTATTTATTCCGAGTCAGAGTTGTCGGGCTCAACCAAGCTGTCGGTTTCGAACTATCCGTGCTTCCAAGGAACCGACTGTGGTTGGCCGCACAAAAGAAAAACGGCGCGAAGTCAAACTCCGCGCCGTCGTGTGATTGTTTCAGAAAACCTCAAGCTCCTCAGTGCGCGAATATGTGTCCCGGGATGGTGCATTCGGGAGCCTCAGAAACCTCCCAATAGGTGTAGTTGCCATTTGCGGGGCACTTCGGTTTTTTTCGAATGTAGAGGTTCGCCCCGACGAGGTCAGTGTCGTCCGCCACGTCGCTAGGACCTTTGCCGGTTTCGATGGCCCATAACTGCTTGGCAGTGTCAATGACCCGGAGGTTGGACAAGCAAGTGTTCTTTTGAGCAATTTGTCGGTTCTTAAAATAGTTCGGGATTGCGATTGTAACCAGGAGCCCAATGATCGCGACCACTATCATAATCTCCACGAGTGTGAATCCCGACCGGGCTTGATGATTTGTTCTCATTTAGCAATCTTGGTTGGCGATTAAAAAGGGTCGGAAGGCGTTCTTCCGACCCTTCTCCACTTCAAGAACTAGATTAAGGAAGCAGGTGGGTGGCTGCTTCCTGTGTGCAGGTGGGATCAACACCAGCACCTCCGACGGCATAGGCAGCAGGTCCTGACGGGCAAGTCGGTGCCGTCTTGATGTATCCGGTTGGGCCGGAAAGCAATGCTACCGTAGCAGGAGGAGTCGACGTCCCATTTTCCAGCATGTACTGCTCCTTCGCACCGTCAATCTGGCGGAGGTTGTTGATGCACGCATTCTTCTGCGCGGTGGTACGAGCTTTCACGAAGTTCGGGATGGCGATAGCGGCCAGAAGACCGATGATTGCCACGACGATCATGATTTCAACGAGGGTGAAACCGGACTTACGATTAGTTTTGATACGCATAACTGTTATTACCTTTTAGTGTTCTGTTTGTTGCGGTGTGAACTTGGCAATAGATTTTTTATTTATGATTGCGGTATTGGTTCACGATTCAATCTATTGCCAACCGCAGTTCGACATTTAGCAAAGCCGATGCCAGCACCAGACTTCCGGTCAGGTCCGCCCCGCCAATTGCAAACGACTCAATCTCCATCGGCTGAAACCGCGCTACTTTTCATGTCTATTTAACAAGTTTCCGATCGAATAGTTTCGGTCGGAGTTCAATCTCCGGAAAAGTGTCCAAATACCATCCATGTCCCGTCGTATAAAGAAGGGATTTCAACTATTATCACGATGAGAAACTCCCGGGAAAAGATTGAACGCTCGGACCCCTTGCCATATCAGCTTTGAGAATAGCCACCGGCAACGGGCGTGAAGTTTTTTCCGCCCACAAACGCGGGGCACGGGCTAAACCAATTGTCGGCACTCGTTTTAGACTGCGCCGGCCAAACGAAGCGGCGACGCCCCATTAGAACGAGTAAATGAGCTGGTCGTCCCGATCCAACCGCGCGAAAGCGAAAAGGGGGGTCCCGCTGCGCGTGCCACAGCGGTCTGGGCGCCCAGCGATCATTCCAGCGCTGCGGGCGACGGTGACGGGATGGGCCCGGCAGGTTTTTCCCTTTGCCTTTTATCACCCCTTTCTCGCACTCTCCCCGGCCATGGCGCAGGACGCATTTGACATCAATTACGTGGCCGAACTGGCTCGCATCGAACTCACCGACGAAGAAAAGTCGAAGCTCGGCGCACAGCTGGGCGACATTCTGAAGTACGTGGATCAACTCAAGGAAGTGAACGTCGAGGGCGTCGAACCCGCCGCCCACTCGGTCCGCCTGACCAACGTCACCCGACCGGATGAAGTTCGCGAATGCCTTTTGCATGAAGACGCGCTCAAGAACGCCCCCCGACAGGTCAACGGACTTTTTCAAGTGCCCAAGATCGTGGAATAGACCGGCCGCCAATTTCGAATTCAGATGCTCAATCAACTGACTATTTCCAAGCTCACGGAGAAACTTTCCAAGAAAGAAGTCTCGGCCCGCGAGGCGATGCAGGCCTGTCTCGACCGCGTCCTAAGTGTCGATGGGAAGGTGAAGGCCTTCATGAGCTACGATGCAGAGGACGCACTCAAACAGGCGGACGCCGCTGATAAACAGATCGCTTCCGGCGTTTCGCATGCTGACAAACCGCTGCTCGGCGTGCCGATCGCGCTCAAGGATATTTTCGCGGTGAAGGATCAGCCCCTTCAAAGCGCATCGCAGATTCTCAACGGCTTCATTTCGCCCTACAGCTCGACCGTGGTTGAAAAACTGCAGGCAGCGGGCGCGATTGTCTTTGGTCGGTTGAACATGGATGAGTTCGCGATGGGCAGCTCGACGGAGAACTCATCGTTCCACACGACGCTCAATCCGTGGGACACGTCGCGGATTCCCGGCGGTTCGTCCGGCGGTTCTGCCGCATCGGTTGCCGCAGACGAATGTATTGCGAGTCTCGGCACCGACACGGGCGGTTCGATCCGCCAGCCCGCTGCGCTCTGCGGTTGCGTGGGTGTTAAACCGACCTACGGCCGGGTTTCCCGTTACGGCGTAATCGCCTTTGCGTCGTCGCTCGATCAGGTCGGGCCATTCACGAAAGACGTCCGGGATGCCGCGTTGATGATGAACGCCATCTCCGGTCATGACCCACGGGATTCAACGAGCGTTCCCCGCGAGGTTCCGGATTATACCGCCAGCCTGACCGGTGATCTGAAGGGCATGAAGCTCGGCGTTGCCAAGGAATTCATGGTGGACGGACTCGACGCCGAAGTGAAAAACGCCATCGATGCCGCCATCAAGAAACTGGAATCGCTCGGCGCGAAAATTGTCGAAGTGTCGCTGCCGCACTCGAAGTATTCGGTCGCGACTTACTACATCGTAGCCACGGCGGAAGCCAGCTCGAACCTCGCGCGGTTCGACGGCGTCCGCTACGGCAAACGCGTGGACGGCGCGGATCCGCTGGAAATGTATCGCAAGACGCGTGGTGCTGGATTTGGGGCGGAAGTGAAGCGACGAATCATCCTCGGCACGTACGTCCTCAGCAGCGGCTACTACGACGCGTATTATCTGCGTGCGCAAAAAGTTCGCACGCTGATCCGTCAGGATTTTGACACCGCGTTTGAAAAGGTGGATGCAATCATTTCGCCGACCACTCCGACGGCAGCATTCAAGGTTGGCGAGAAGGCGAACGATCCGTTGCAGATGTATCTGTCCGACATTTTCACAATCTCGAGCAACCTCGCGGGGAACTGCGGCATGAGCTTGCCGTGCGGTTTCACGAGCGATCCGAAACTGCCGGTCGGCATGCAGTTGCTGGGGCCAAGTTTCGGTGAAGAGAAATTGTTTCAGATCGCCCACGCCTACGAGCAGGCCACTGACTGGCACACCCAGAAACCAACTCTTTAAGATGCGAATCATTGCACTGGATCACGGCACCAAACGCATCGGCGTGGCGATCAGCGACGAGCTGGGAATGATCGCCCAGCCGCTGGAATTCATTCCTGCACACCCGCTGGAACAAGTGTTCATCCGGTTGAAGAAAATTGTCGATGAAAAGTCAGTCGACGAGATGATCGTCGGCATGCCGCGTAACATGAACGGCACGCTTGGACCGGCCGCGGACAAGGCCAACGAATTCATCGCGCAAATCAAGGAACGCTTCACACAACCCGTTTATGAATGGGATGAGCGCCTCACGACCGCCCAGGCCCAGCGGGTTCTGATCGAAGGCGGAACGCGCCGCAACAAGCGCAAGGAAAAGGTCGACATGATGGCCGCCGCCATTTTGCTTCAAAGTTATCTCGACTCCAAAACGTTCTGATCAACCGACCCGAATTGTTCCGCAATGGCTGCCGATGAGATCCCCGTTCCGAACTCGATTCGAATCCGGTTTGAGATCGCCTACGACGGGTCGAACTACTCAGGCTGGCAGTGGCAGAACTCCGGTCTAGGCGTGCAACAGGTCATCGAAGAGGCGCTCCTGAAACTGTACCCAACGCCGGCCAAGCTTCACAGTTCGAGTCGCACGGACACCGGCGTTCACGCGATGGGCCTGGTTGCTCATGTGGACATTCCAAAGTCCGAGTTCAGGTACGAGGCACGCCGCATTCCGCTTGCCCTGAATGCCAACCTGCCCCCGGACATCCGGATCATGAACGCGCGGCAAGTGCCCAACACATTTCATTCACGCTTCAATTCGACGGGAAAGCAGTATCGTTACTACGTCTGGAATCATCATGCGACGAATCCGCTGCTGGTGAATCGCCTCTGGCATGTTGCCCCTAAGCTGGATCTAAAACTCATGCGGGAGGCTGCGGCGCTCCTGCTGGGCAAACAGAATTTCAAATCATTTGCAACAACCCGGCAATACGAGATGACCAGCTACGTCCGTCGGCTGACAAAATGCGATATCAAGAAGAACGGCCCGCTGATTACGTTCGTCATCGAAGGCGACGGGTTTCTCTACCAGATGTGCCGTGCTATCGTCGGAACGCTGGTAAACGTGGGCAAAAAAGGCATCGAACCATCAGCGATTCTGCAAATTCTGAGGGATGAAGATCGCCGATCAGCCGGCGCGAATGCACCGGCGTGCGGCCTCGTCTTGTGGAAGGTGTTCTTTTCAAAAAAAAGGAAACCAGCGCGAACGGAGACTGACTCGTGAACGTTGTCCTGGTTGAACCCGAGATCCCGCCGAACACCGGCAACGTGGCACGACTCTGCGCAGCGACGAATACGACCCTTCACCTGATCGAGCCTCTGGGATTTCAAATGACGGATAAACATTTGAAACGTGCCGGCATGGACTACTGGCAACAGGTCCAATGGGAAAAGTGGGGAAACTGGTCGGAGTTCGCCTCATCAGTTCCGTCCCAGTCGAAACTGTGGTTCATCGAATCGAATGGACCGCAGCGGTATGACGAACCGCAGTATGGCGAGAACGATTATCTGGTGTTCGGCCGGGAGACACTCGGTTTGCCAATGCAGCTTTTAGAAAGTCACCGCGAGGCGTGGCTACGTATTCCGATGTTCCACAAAGAGTCACGTTCGTTGAACCTGTCCAACTGCGTCTCGCTGGTACTGTTTGAAGCACTCCGGCAACATGGTTTCGCCGGAGAGCTTGGGAATTGAACCCGAAAAAGAAAACAGGTTTTACGCGAATTTCACTAATTGGCGCGAATCCAGAAACGACACAAGGAAGGAGCGGAACGAAGATGAACTATTCCATTTCAACAGGCAGGCCAATTCCGCCCTCTCATCCATTCGTGAAATTCGCGTCAAGCAGACCGGTATCACTCGCCCGGTGCGGAAATCACCGTTTCAGCTCGCAGGAAGTTTCTCCAGATTCACCTCGTTCACCTTGATCAGCGATAACACCCGTGACGCATGCTCGGCAGTGATCAGGCTGTTCCTCAAATGCGGGTCGCGCAGCAGGCGGCTCAGGCGGGAGAGTATTCGCAGATGCGTGGTGACCGTGGGCGCGATCACGAGGAAGAAAATCTTCACCGGCGAACCGTCAACGGCGCCAAACGGCACCCCGGCGACGTTTCGGCCAAATACGATCACCGGGTCTTTCACCAGACCAACCATGGCGCTCCGTGCGTGCGGAAAGGCGACGCCATCCCCAACCCCGGTACTGCAAAGTTCTTCCCGATCCTTCAGCGCTAGAAACAGTTTCTGTCTTTCTGCGGGCCGTTCCTTGAGCGCCGGGATGTAGCCGATGAGCTCGGTCAGGATCTCGTCACGCAGTCGGGACGTGAGGCTGAGGCAGATGCCCGCCTCGGTGATGTAGTCGCCCAGTGTCAAATGTTTGGCGGAGTCCGCTTGCATGCGCGTGAAGATAGAACCCGGTTGCCGGGGAGCAAGATGAAACGATTTCAAACGGTGATCCATCGGGGGATCATTCGAAACGACACGCAACAATAACGTTAAATTTAATAAGAAAACAACAGTTTTTGCCATATCAAACACCAGATTTGCCGTTCATTCGCCGGTCCGCGGAGCCAAATCGAACATTGACATCAACTCTTCAAATCATAACCTTTTCTCTGATTCGGGTAGCGGTACGTTTCTTCAGCGGGGTTCCTCACCCCCACCTCCTTGGCGTCTGCTATCCGAATCACTTATCGGAAAAAATTCCGCCCTGTTTCAATTTCTCATCGACGCCAATTTCTGCATCCAACACCCTTTGAGACGAGAATGCGCCCGATCATTCAGACAGTCGAAACCGAGCTTTCACCCGAAATACTGGCGCGGCGAATCGACCAGACGGACAGTCCCGTGTTGCTGCGGAGCGGGGGCGAGCCATCGGCCCAATCACGGTTTTCATTTCTGGCTGCTTTTCCGTTGCGAACGCTCACCGCGTACGGCGCGCAATGTGAATGGACGAACGCCGACGGATCGATCGCCGCGGTTCAGTTTGGAAACCCCTGGCACCTCCTGCGCTCTGAAATCGCGCGCTTTGAAATGATCGATGAGACGGATACGCCGTTTCCGATGGGCGGGTGTTTCGGATACTGGGGATACGATCTCAAACAGTTTGTCGAACCTCGCGTCGGCCGCGCTTCCGTCAACGATCTCAATCTGCCGGACTGCCGGGTCGGTTTTCATCCGAGCCTCATGGTTTGGGATCACCAACTCGGCCGCACCTGGATCATCGCCACGGGCCTGACCCGCGATGGCAACCGGCGCGAAGCGAGCGCGCGCGAACAGGTCGAACGCTGGCAGTCCCTGCTGGCCGAATGCGGCACTGAACCCGACGTCGCCGGCACGAGTTCGCCCGGCCCCCGGATCGAACCGGCGTCGACTCTCGATCGGGACCGATTCATGGATGCGGTGAAAAAAGTGAAGGACTACATCCGGTTGGGTCACATCTATCAGGCGAACATTTCACGGCGCTGGTCACTTCCGATGAAGCACGACGCTTGGGAATTGTATCGTCGGCTGTCAACCATTTCGCCCGCGCCATTTTCCGGCTTTATGAGTTGGGAATCGGGAGCTCTCGTGTCGTCGTCGCCGGAACAGTTTTTGCGACTCAGCGGTCGGCAGGTCATTACACGCCCGATCAAGGGAACACGCCCGAGATCCGTCGATTCCGACGAAGACGCCCGGCTTTCTTACGAGCTGCAATCCAGCGAAAAAGAACGCGCCGAACTGGTCATGATCACCGATCTCCTGCGCAATGACATCGGCCGCATCTGCGAATTCGGATCGGTCAAAGTGCCGGATCTGCTCAAGCTCGAACGGTTCTCTCACGTGCAGCACCTGGTCTCGACCGTTCAAGGCCGGCTCCGAAAAGACGTCACCCACGTCGACGCACTGGCCTCCTGTTTTCCCGGTGGCAGCATCACCGGCGCGCCGAAGATCCGCGCAATGCAGATCATCGAGGAACTTGAGCCGGTCTCGCGCGGGCCTTACACCGGCTGCATGGGCTACATCGGGTTCAACCGGGAAAGTCAGCTCAACATCCTGATTCGCACCGCCATCGTGAACGACGGCCGGGTTCATTATCACGCCGGGTCGGGCGTCGTCGCTGATTCCGATCCGGAAGCTGAGTTCGAGGAAACGAACGTCAAGGCGCGTGCCTTTTTTCAGGCGGTTCATTCGCCGTCCCCCGCACGGCAACATTCCATTCAGGAAACGAATGATTGATCGATCCATCGCGTTTCCGTGGGTGTGGCTGAACGGGAAACTGACGCGCGCCGCCAACGCGAACGTCTCCATTTTTGACCGCAGCTTCACGCTGGGCGACGGGATCTTCGACACGCTGCGGATTCTCGACACTTGTCCGTTGCAATGGCGCGCGCATTGGGGGCGTTTTTGCAGAACGGCTCGGGAGTTTGGATTTAAAATCCCCGCAACGCAGACTGAAATCCTGACCGCAGTTCAAGAGTTGTTGCGAAGGAACAAGTGCGTCAATGCCGTTGCCAGAATCCAACTCTCGCGCGGCACCAGTCCCCGGGGTTACTCACCGGTTCACGCACACTCGCCGGTGCTCATCATCACCCTGCATTCTGTGCCGCAGATCATCGCCGGATCGCCCAAACAATGGAAACTCGGTGTGGCGACCCTGCCGTTTCCGAACTGCCCGCTGTCATCGGCGAACAAGACGGCGTCCCGCATATTCAACGTCGCCGTAAAGATGGAGGCGGACCGCGCCGGATTCGACGACGCGTTGATTCTCAACTGCGAAGGTCGCGTAGCCGAAGCGATCAGTTCCAACGTTTTCTGGATGACGCGCGGCATGGTTTTCACCCCTCCGCTGACGTTGGGAATACTGCCGGGAACAACGAGGACTCAAGTCCTGAATCTCTGCCGACGGAACGCAATAAGGTGCGTGGAAAAGTCCGCGTTGCTCGGCGATGTCCTGAAATCCGATGCGGTGTTTCTTTCCGTGAGCACGGCCGGAATCATTGAAGTCGTGCGGATCGGACAGACTGAACTCAAACGCCACTCGATGACTGCCCAACTTCACGCGGGTCTCGAACAACTTCATCATCGGGAGTCCCGGCGATTCGTTCGGACCCGATAACGTGGGTTGAACGAACCGGATCACAAAGGTGGGTCTGCGCGGCTTCAAATCCAAGGTCAGCTTTTTGTACGTCGACGTCGCAACACCGCTGCGCTCGACAATGGAGATCGCAATGTATCCCGGGTTGACGCTGCGGGGCGAGCCGGGGACGACCTTCGAGATCGAATATGCCGAATCGGTTGACGCGATTGAATGGAATTTCCTGACCAGCATCACGCTCGAATCGAACGTGTTGATGTGGTTCGACACGACGGCAACGGCGGCCAGCCGTCGTTTCTACCGGGCAGTCGGACAGTAGCCGACGAAACAGAAAATTACGCGGACCGGGATCTCTGGATGTTTTCTTCGCCGAGCGCAGCTGAATATGACAACTGTGCGGCAATCACGTCGAACAGATGATCAACGCGCTGGACGCGGTGAAACTCGGCTTCGGCGTGA
This sequence comes from Verrucomicrobiota bacterium, assembly GCA_041689265.1. Taxonomy (GTDB): domain Bacteria; phylum Verrucomicrobiota; class Verrucomicrobiia; order Limisphaerales; family RI-55; genus JBDNGP01. The sequence continues at coordinate 39,412 of JBDNGP010000049.1, read as the reverse complement.
CGGTCAGGCGGTCGTAAACTCGGCTGCCGCCGGAATTGAAACCTGGGCAGATTCCGCCGTCCTGATGATCGGCCGGCCGGTCAGGTTTGCCACGTCGAACAAAACGACCGCAGCCGAAAAGCTGCGGTCGTTTGGAGGAACCGTTGAACTGTTGAAAAATGTTACCAGCTGAGCCGGAAGGCCGTCGTCCAGCCCCAGCCGCTGTAGGCGCCGCCGTCGTTGGCCTTGTCCTGCATGTCCGTGTAATCGACGCCGGTCTGGACCTTCAGCTTGTTGCCGTAGAAATAATAATTCAGGCCGAGATAGAATTCGTTGTACTCGTTGCCGCGACCGGATACGGTCTGGTTTTCGTAACGGTTGAGCCGCACACCGTTCGGATCGACGCTGGTTACGAACGTGTAACGAGCCACCGCCTGCAGTTTCTTGGTGATGTCGTAGTAAGGCATCACCATCGTGCCCCACAAATCGCTCTGGCCCTGGTAGCCGATGCCGCCCGTAAGGTCTGTCCGCACGCCCCAGCGTTCGCGGGCGTAGGTGAAATTTAGCGACGCGACCTGTTCCAACAATCTCGTGGCCCCGCCGTTGTCCTGTCCGTTGAAAACGTAGTTGACCGCGAGGACGGCTTCCTTGGCGTTCAAGTTTTCCCCGAAATCGTATCCCAGCGAACCCAGGCCGAACGCGCTGCCATCGAAGTGGCCGAACTCGGTCTGGTCGTTGCCGGTGGCATAAACGCCGCCGAGGTAGCGCCAGTTGCCCGGTGCGCCGGAGGCGGTCACGCCCGGAAAATATTCCTGCGTGAACCACATGTTGTTCGCCACGTTGGACCGGTCGATGGCCAGCAGGGCTTTGGAAGAAGTCGAACCGTCCATGGTGAACGGAGCGCTCTGCTTGCCGACGGTGATCTGCAGATTATCCGTTTTGCTCCAGGCGATGTAGGCGACGGTCATCCGATCATAGACCGGGTTGTCATCCGGAGCCAGGTCCACTTCGCCTTCAATGGTCCAGTTCTCGAACATCTTGGCCTTGAGACCCAAGCGAAAGCGCCGGATCGAGACGTCATTGTAATCGGTCGGCCCCACCCAGGCGTAGTCCGCCTGGAACCGGCCGGTGAATTTGAGGCTCTGGATCACGTGGTTCTCCGAATTTTTGTAGAGTTCCGTGTATCCCCAGACCTTGTCCCACAGCGCACCCTCTTTCACCGGTTCCATCGTCGGAACGGTCTCCGTCATGACGCCCTCGACGTCCTTGACGACAGGTGACTGACCTTCCGCAGGCGTTCCGTTCATCGTGGGTTCACCGGCTGGCGCAGCCGGCTTGTCCTGGGCTTGAGCGGCGACCGGACCCAGCGCAAGGAGCGCGAAGAAGGATGCGGGTTTCCAGATTTTTTGCACGCCGGCTGGCCGGGAGGTTGGACGTGCGGTTGGGTAGGAATTCATCTGCGGGTGGTTCGATAATTAATTTACTGTGCAGGGCCAAACTATTGAGATCTTGTTACAACACAACGGCGGAAATGTTACAGAATGGTGACAACGTTACGAAACAGTGAATTGTGCGTGACGGCGGCGCCAACCGCGAAACCCGCTCCGGATTCACACCTACGCCGGGCGGCGGAGCGGCGGGGTTTCAGTGCCGACATGTCGGCCACAGTGGTTTCACTTCACCGCCGCAGTAACGTGGACATTTCCGGCTGGCACCGGCTCCCTCTGAAAGTTCACCGTGCGGACCAGTCCGGAGTGCGGTTTGCCATCGACTTCCACCCAGCCGCGAATGACGAGGTCAGGACGCACCTTGGACCGGGGTTCCCGATCAAAATCCCGGCCCTCCGCCCACTCCTCCCCGTTTCACCCGCTCAGGCAAATCCCAAAAGTCGAATTGCTGTCGGATCAGCCATGCCCTTGACATCGCGCCGAAGCACCTTGAATTCAGTCACCACCGGTAACGGTTTGTCGCTGTCGGCGGGAGCATCCGCGGAGATCCACGAACGGCCGTAGTGTGGATCGCGCGTGATCTTGAAGTTTTCGGGCGCTTCCACCACGCGAAATTCCAACACCTTCTGTTCGGGCCGGTCTTCGGGCATCCAGAACCAGCCGCGAACCTCGTTCGCCGAGTCGGGCACGTCTTTCACGGTGAACGTCTGGCGGACGGTAAAAATGGTATCGGCGAAAACCGAAGCGGCTCCGAGCGGGAAGAGGACGGCGAACGGGCGTATCCACCCGGTTGGCCGCATGAGGTTGGCTGGAAGTAATGCGGGTGAGGTGTTCATTTCTTGTCATTCGGCCGACAAAATCCGGTTGTGCCACGGTTTCGGGACGGAGCCCTGTGAACGGGTGGCGGAAGGGATCATTCGCGGGGCGAAACGCACCGGCGGGAAGCCGGAGTCGGCCCTGGGTGTTGGGCGTTGGATTCGGCCTGCAAGGTAGGACGGGCATCCCTGCCTGTCACGGGTGCCGCGAGGGGCCGGCTGGTGCTGCGCCTTGGCCTGGATTCTCACTTCAATCGGCGTCCGGCTTTCGTGGCCGCAAGGCGACAGGCAGGATGCCTGTCCTACGACGGAGCGCGGGACGTCCCGGTCCGCAGCGGGCCTCGCCCAATCCGAAGGGATGCCTGTGAACCCATTGTGCTTCGCCGGACGCGCAAGCGGTTTGATGCTCTCTGCGAGCCCGGAGGTGTCGCGGTCCGGGGGAGTGTAGCGCCAGGCATCCTTGCCTGCGGGTGATGGTGGCATCCCTGCCGCCCGGATTTGGAACCGCTAAGCGGCGCTAATTTTACAGACAAGAGCTTCCGAAGATTAGCGCGAATTAGCGGGTCCTCTTTCTTGCATGGATTTAATCAACGGTTCCCTAATGGGAGAACGGGATCGCGTGTACAGGCCGATGTTCATCCGTGTTTTCGGTGCATTCCGTGGTTCTCATCTCCGGATCTGGGTTGAAAAAATCGAATCCCGCGCACGGAATCATCCGGGAAGCGTTGTCACACAACCGTAACATTTCGTTCGCATGGCTGTAACACGACCTCAACATATTGAGCCCCGTAAATGAAACGCACATTCAACATGAAGACGAAAACATCCAACTGGCTGAAGGCCCTCGCCGCCGCCGCGCTGATCACTGTTCCCGCCCAGTTCGCCAATGCCGACATCACCGCGAAGGGTTCCGATACCATGGTCATCCTGGTGCAGAAATGGGCCGAGGTTTACATGAAAGCCAACCCGGAGGTGAAGATCCAGGTCACCGGCGGCGGTTCGGGCACCGGCTTCGCCGCGTTGCAAAACCAGACCACCGATCTGGCCAACGCGTCCCGACAGATCAAGCCCAAGGAAAAGGCCGAGTGCATCAAGGCATTCAGAAAGGTGCCGACGGAATACAAGGTCGCCCTCGACGGACTTTCCGTCTACGTGCATGAGAGCAATCCCATCACCGAACTGACGACCGCGCAGCTGGAAGACATTTTCACGGGCAAGGTCACGAACTGGAAGGATCTCGGTGGCAAGAATGAAAACATCACCCTTTACAGCCGTGAAAACAGTTCCGGCACCTACGAGTTCTTTAAGGAACACGTGCTAAACAAGAAGGATTTTGCCGCCACCGCGCAAACGTTGCAGGGAACGGCTCAGGTCATTCAGGCTGTTGCCAAGGAACCCGACGGCATCGGCTACGGCGGTGCCGCCTACGCCGCAGGCGTGCGTCAGCTCAAGATCAAGAAGGACGCGGCCTCGACCGCCGTCGAGCCGACCGAGGAAAACATCATCAACCAAACCTACCCGATCTGGCGTTACCTCTACATCTACGTGAACCCGAATCTCGACAAGGGCGAGATCGGGGCCTACCTCAAATGGATTCGCAGCGACCAGGGCCAGGCCATCGTGAAGAACATCGGCTACTTCCCGATCCCCGCAGACCTCCGGAAATAATTTGGTTCTTGGGTTGGTTGGAAACACCTCCGGGCTGTCAGGAACGAAAACTGGCAGCCCGGTTTTCAAAAACCGAAATCCGGATCAGTTTCGCCGAGCTACAGAACCACAAGCAGAAGTGAACATAAGAACACAAAGCAATCGAAGCCGGATGAAGTCGCAGGTTGGCATCGCGCCGTTTCCCATCTGTGTTCATCTGCGTCCATCTGCGGTTCAATCCCCGGTATTACATTGTCACCAGCGCGTGACGAATTCGCCGCTGACATGACCCCGAAACGTCTCCAAGCTCTCTCCTGAATGGCACTGGCCCCACAATCGAAGAATCGCAGTCACGGCTGGATGGGCATCCAGCGTGGCCACAAGGCGCGACCGCTCGAATGGATCGCCGAAAAGGTGATTCTCCTCGTCTCGCTGTCCGCCATTCTGATGGTGTTCCTGATCTTCCTGTTCGTTGCCCGAGAATCGCTGCCCATTATTTTTGGACAGATGAACAGCAGCGTGGCGTCCGAGCAAGCGATCGATCCGGAGAAGATGAGCGAAGTTCCCCGGGAGCGGCTGGCGGCCTATCTCGATCTCACGCCGCAGGAGATGACTGAATACGATGACGAAACGCTCAAGCTGCTGCTGGAGGTAAAGGCGGAGGAAATCGCCAACGCCCCGACCGACAAGGATGCCACTGCCAACACCGTCTCATGGAAGTATCTGATTGGCGCGCATCAATGGAGCGGCAACGACAAGCCCGAGTACATCTGGCAGCCGGTCGGCGAGATCCACAAGTTCAACATCATCCCGCTGTTCATCGGCAGCCTGAAAGCCACGCTGGTCGCGTTGCTCTTCGCCGTCCCGCTTTCGCTGGCAGCCGCCATTTATGTTTCGCAACTGGCGTCGCCGCGCGCCAAGGAAATCCTCAAGCCCGCCATCGAAATGCTCGCGGGCATTCCATCCGTCGTGCTCGGGTTCTTTGCTCTCATCGTAATGGCCACTTTCCTGCAAAATGTCTTTGGCTACGAATCCCGATTGAACGCATTCGTCGCTGGCATCGCGCTCGGATTCGCGATCATCCCCGTCGTGTTCTCCATCTCGGAAGACGCGTTGACCAGCGTGCCCCGCAGCTACACCCAGGCCGCGCTCGCGCTCGGTTCATCAAAATGGCAGGCCGCGTGGAAGGTCGTTTTGCCGGCCGCGATCCCGGGCGTGTTCGCCGCCGTCGTGCTCGGCTTCGGTCGCGCGATCGGTGAAACGATGATCGTGCTGATGGCGAGCGGCAATGGGAGCATCGTCTCCGGAAGTTTCTTTGATTCCGTCCGCACCATCACAGCAACGATCGCGGCGGAGCTCGCCGAGACCGTCTTTGGCGGAACCCACTACCGCATGTTATTTCTCCTCGGTACGATGCTGTTTGCCGTGACGTTCGTTGCGAATCTGGTTGCTGACTTTGTGATCCACCGGCTCAAATCGCGTCTGGAGGGCAAGGTTTGATGGACACGCAATCTTCACAACTTCAGTTCAACCCGCCGCCGGTGGATCCCGATTTCGGGAATCTGCACGTGAAGAGTCGTGACCCAATCTCGATACTTTTCACCGGGATTACCGGCGTGGCCACCTGGTTGATCATCGCGTTGCTCGTGGTGGTGTTGGGCAATGTTTTCTACCATGGCTGGGAAGGGCTTTCCTGGCGGTTCGTTTCGACCGTGGGCGGCGACCCGTTCGACGTGCAAAAAGCGGGAGCGCTGGGGCTGATCGTCGGCACTTCGGCTCGCGTGATTCTGATGACGATCTTCGTGATCCCGGTCGGCGTGATCACGGCGATCTATCTGACTGAGTATGCCCGCAACAATTCCCTGCTCACACGCATCATTCGCGGCGCGGTCAACAATCTCGCCGGCGTCCCGTCGATCGTGTTCGGTTTGTTCGGTCTCGGTTTCTTCATCAGCTTCATCGGCGGCGGCATCGATTCACTCGTGCTGAGTCCCGGTGAAAAAGCGCTTTGGGGACGGCCCGCGATCTTATGGGCGTCGCTGACTTTGGCGGTGATGACGCTCCCGGTCGTGATCGTTGCCACTGAAGAATCCTTGAAGGCGATTCCGCAGGGGCTCCGCGAAGCGAGTCTGGCGCTGGGTGCGACCAAGCTGCAAACCATCGTGAAAATCGTTCTGCCACAGGCGTTGCCCGGCATCCTGACCGGCGGAATTCTGAGCATCAGCCGCGCGGCGGGCGAAGTGGCTCCGTTGCTGTTTACCGGCGCCGCGTATTACATGTCAGGATTTCCACAGGCGTTGACCGATCAATTCATGGATCTCGGCTACCAAGTTTACATTCTGTCGACCCAATCGCCGAACATCGAGCAGACGCGGCCGCTGTTGTATTCCACCGTGCTGGTGCTGTTGTTGCTCACGTTTGCACTGAACATCGTTGCCATTTTTGTCCGCGCCCGCATGCGCCGCCAGATGCGGGCACTCCAATAATCTCATGACCGATTCTGTGACCACCCCGAAATCCACCATCGCACCGGCCGCCCCGCAGGCGGACGGCAATCCGTCGTTGCTGGAGACGAAAGATGTCTCGCTCTACTACGGCCATTCGCGGGCGTTGAAGAACATTTCGATGACCATCAGCGAGAAGATCGTCACCGCGTTCATCGGCCCGTCCGGCTGCGGCAAATCCACGCTGCTCCGCTGTTTCAACCGCATGAACGATCTCATCGACGGCGTTCGCACCGAGGGGGAAGTCCTGATCGGCGGTCAGAACATTTACGACCGGGAAGTGGACGTTATCAACTTGCGCAAACAGGTCGGCATGGTTTTCCAGCGTTCAAACCCGTTTCCCAAATCGATCCACGAGAACATCGCCTTCGCCCTCAAGCTGCACGGGATCAAAGACCGGAGCGAAGTGGACGGCATCGTCGAGGAAAGTCTGAAGGGCGCCGCGCTGTGGGACGAGGTGAAGGACCGGTTGCACACGAGCGCGCTGAGTTTGTCCGGCGGCCAGCAGCAGCGGCTCTGCATCGCCCGCGCCATCGCGATCAAGCCCAAGGTCATTCTCATGGACGAACCGGCGTCCGCGCTCGATCCGATTGCGACGGCGCGTGTCGAAGAGCTGATTCTCGATCTGAAGCGGGAGTTCACCATCGTGATTGTTACGCACAACATGCAGCAGGCCACCCGGATCTCGGACCGGACGGCGTTTTTCTATCTGGGAGAACTCATCGAGTACGGCGACACCAACCAGATCTTCACCACGCCCGCCAAGAAACAGACGGAAGACTACGTGACGGGCCGGTTCGGTTGAGCCATTTTTAAATCATGACAAATCATCACGAACAGGAATTGGCGGCGCTCAAGGACAAGCTGCTGACCATGGCCAGCATCGCCGAACGCTCGGTAAAGCTCGCCATCGAATCGCTGATCGAGCGCGACGACAACAAGGCCCGCAAAGTGATGGCGGACGATTCGTTGCTCGACGACCTCGAAATGGAAATCGACGAGATGTCGATCAGCCTGCTCGCGAAGGCGCCGCTCGCCACCGATTTGCGACTCATCACGATGGCGATGAAGTTCAGCCGCGACCTCGAACGCGTGGGAGACGAGACGACGACGATCTGCCGCCGCGTGATCGAGCTGAGTGAAGAACCGCAGCTCAAGCCGTACGTGGACATACCGAAGATGGCGGGCATCGCCCTCGAAATGCTCGGTGACGCCATGAACGCGTTTGTGCAGCGTGATCCCGAGAAGGCGCGGCTGATCGTCCCGCGCGACAAGGAGGTCGACCTCATGCACAAGCAGCTCCAGCGCGAACTTTCGAGCTACATGATCGAGAAGCCCGGCACGATCTCCCGCTGCCTGCATCTGATGACCATTTCAAAATGCCTCGAACGCATCGCCGACCACGCCGAGAACATCGCCGAGGAGGTCGTCTTTCTCTACGAAGGAAAAGATATTCGACACACGAAATCGAACAAGACGGGCACATAACCTGAAACAAGTATGAAACCAAGCGAGGTCAAACCAATGATGAAGACGAAGCCGTCGCGCGTGTTGGTCGTCGACGACGAAGAGGACGTCCGCAATCTGGTCGCCTTCAATCTTCGCGCCGCCGGGATGGACGTGCTGTTCGCGGAAAATGGCGCGGACGCCATCAGCAGCGTTCGCAACCACCGGCCGGACCTGGTCGTGCTGGACCTGATGCTGCCGGAGATCGACGGCCTCTCGGTGTGCGAAATGATCCGCAAGCTGCCCGAAGGTGCGGACACGCCGGTGGTCATGTTGACGGCCTGGGTGACTGAGCGCGCCCGTGTCGTAGGTTTGCAGGCCGGCGCAAACGACTATTTGACCAAACCATTCAGCCCCCGCGAACTGGTCAGCCGCATCCAGTCCCTCCTCGCGGAATCCTCCCTCCGCAAGCACTCCGGAAAACGCATGGAGCTGAACCAGCTGGCCATTGATCTGGAGAGCCGGCAGGTCGCCGCCAACGGAAAACAGATTGAACTCTCGTCCGATGAGTTCCGCATGCTGACCCTCGTGGTCGAGGCCATTTTCCAGCGTTCCGACGAAGACTTATCCAACCCAAGATGATAGCCATGAAACCCAAACCCCCTTCGAGCAACACCAGAGGCAACGGCGGGAAATCTCCGACGTTTCGAGTGAAACCACGCATCCTCGTGGTGGACGACGAACCCGACGCGCTCGAACTGATCGGGTTCAATCTGCGCAATGCCGGCTTTGACATTTCCACTGCGGCGGACGGCGAACACGCGTTGAAATTTGCACGTCAACTGCAGCCAGACCTCATCCTGCTCGATGTCATGCTGCCGGAAGTGGACGGTCTTGAAGTCTGCAAAATCATCCGCCGCGATCCTGTCACCGCCGGCATCCCGATCATCATGCTGACCGCCAAAGCGTCCGAAGTGGACCGGGTGCTCGGATTGGAACTCGGCGCAGACGACTACGTGACCAAACCGTTCAGCCCGCGTGAACTCGTCCTGCGCGTGAAGAACATGCTCCGTCGCGGCCTGCTGCCTGACGAAAAAGTCGACCAGATCAAGGTCGGCGAAATGTTGATCGACATTCCCCAGCATCTCGTGCTCGTCAGCGGAAATCCGGTGAATCTCACCGCGACTGAGTTCAAGCTCCTCACGTTGCTCGCCCAGCGGAAGGGTCGTGTGCAATCGCGAGATCAACTTCTCCAGGACGTGTGGGAATACGATTCAGTCATTGATACCCGCACGGTCGATACGCACATGCGGAGGCTCCGCGAAAAACTGGGGGAGGCAGCCCGTCACCTGGACACCGTTCGCGGCGTCGGTTACCGCTTCGTGGACAACTGATCAGAGGTCCGCACGCGGCGTTTCCGGTGGCGACGAATTCCAGACGAACGGAAGCTTTGGGTGGTCGAAGTGGCTCGATTTCGCCTCTCCCAGAGTGATCTGCAATTCGTCACTCGTGTGGTTCACCCGGAGATTGACCCGCCCTTCAAAATGCTGCTGATGGGTGTTCCACACCTGCACCACATGATGTGGCGGAGACTTTTTCAGGAGTTTGAGCAGTTCAGCAACTGTCATGGCGGAGCATCGGCGACTGTGTTGGTTCTGGCTTGCCCGTCGCCGCCCGCGACTCCGGAACCGGACCGGTGCCCGCTGGTGGCGACTTCAACGATCAGCAGCACAATGCAGACGACCATCGCCGCCAGGCCTAAAAGGGCAACCCATTTCCGATTTCGAACGTCAGATGGCGTCATTGATTCAATTCGATTCAGCCGGTCGGCGGTCATCCCTGCGAAATGATACCTTCATATCCTCGACAGTCTGCTTATTAGCGAGCCGTGTTGTCAGCGCATTGATACGGCCTTCGGCGAGGGGAAGAATACGACGGCACGACGGTGAGCCACGAAAAAAAATGTCGTATAAATGTCGTAGTCGCTATCCAAGGAAACCACAAAATGCTGGGTTTTCAGCAGATTTCAAAAAACACCCCGGCTCGTGGCGACAGACCACGCCGTATGCGCCGACTTCGGGCCGCTGGGAAAATAGCCGGTGCGAACCGCTACGTGCATCCGTTGAATCCGTCCCTCCCCAACAAGCTTTCCAAGCCGTCGTGCAAAAATGGCGGGGCCGGTCTTACCCGACCTTCTCGAAGGCGAACGCCTTCAGATATTCCGTTTCGGAATTCATCGGAATGATCAGGTGATTCACAGAGATGTCGTTGCGGACTGCCCGCCACTCAGGCTCTACACGATTCAACAGCGTGATCGTGGACGGAGGGCTGGGCTGGGCTGAGTGCGACGGGGTGGTTGAAACTCAATCGTAACAAACGTGACATCTGGATGTCACACGGGCGTCGCAGTGTGCCGCCGTGCGAAACATCTTGATATTGGGTTTGCTGGTCGGCGGCGCGCTGGGCGCCGTGGCGCAGACGGGCGCAGCGGAATCCCCGCTGGAATCGTCCCAAACGGCGTTTGAACGGTGGGTGGAACTCCAGCAGTCGGTCGCCTCCGAGAAACGCGATTGGGCGGTGGAAAAGGAGTATTTGAACGAGGAAATCCGGCTGTTGCGCGAGGAGATCGAAGCACTCACGGACAAGGAAACCCGGCTCAAGGAATCAACCGACGTCATTGAAACCGAGCTGAAGAAATTCGCGGACGACAACGCCTCCTTGAAAGCGGCGTCCGAGCTCGTTGAACAAAAACTTCCCGAACTGGAAACCGGTGTGCGGATGCTGAACGCCGCGTTTCCGGCCCCGCTCCAGACGACGGTTGAAACGCTGGTCAGCCGCTTGCCGAAGGAGGGTGCTTCCACGGTTCCCGGTGTTTCCGAACGGTTGCAGGTGGTCGTCGGCGTGCTCGGTCAGGTGGACAAATTCAACGGCCAGCTCAGCGTGCAGACCGAGGTTCACACCAACCCCGCCGGTGAGAAGATCCAGGTGCGCGTGCTGTATCTCGGTTTGGCGCAGGCGTGGTTCGTCAATCAGGACGGCAAGTTCGCCGGTCACGGCAAGCCGGGTGAAACGGGCTGGGTCTGGACGGAGGACGACGCCCTTGCCCCGCTGGTGAATCAGGCGATCGCCATTCAAGAAAACACGGCGGTCGCGAACTACGTGAGCCTGCCCGTGAGCTTCAAATAATTTTTCTTCCATGAAACGACTGATCATTAACGGACTCATTTGCGGAACGCTGTTCAGCACCGCCGTTGCCGCCGAGTTTTCCGAAGCGTCGGCCGCCATCGGGGCCCGCGTCGAGAAGGCCGTGGGCGAACTTGCGGACGTCAACAAAAGCATCGAAACGGAAAAGGTGCCGCTCATCAAGGAGCGCAACCGGCTCGAAGCGCAGGTCATCAAACTGCGGCAGGACACCGAACGGCTCGAAGGGGTGCGCGGCGGCCGCGACAACCTGCTGAAGAAGGAGGAGAAGGAATTGAAGGCGCGTCAGGACGAGGTGAAATATCTCACCGGGTTGATCGCCGATTACACGCGCAACTTTGAAACGCGCATTCACATCGCCGAAGTGCAGCGTTACCAGGCGTTGATCAATGACGCGAAGAACGCGGTGGCCGATGGCAACCTGAACAATCTCGAAAAAATCAAACAGCAACTGCCGTTGATCGATGCCTCAATCAAACGCGTGCGGGAAATGCTCGGCGGTGATTCGTTCAAGGGGGAGGCGCTGGCTGGCGACGGCAAGATGGCGTCGGGCGAACTCGTGCTGCTCGGGCCGGTCACGTTGTTTTCCGAAGGCGCCGCCGGACCTGCGGGAACGGTTGAGCTGGTTCTGGGTTCCGCCGAGCCGACCATCGTAAGCGGCGATCCGGCCCAGATGTCGGACATCCGCAAGCTCGTGGAAAAACGCGAAGGACTCCTGCCGATCGATCCCTCCGGCGGCAACGCCCGCAAACTGGCGGCCACCAAGGACACCATCGTCGAGCAGTGGAAAAAGGGCGGCCCGGTGATGGTGCCAATTCTTTTCCTGGGATTCCTTTCCATGTTTGTTGGCATCTGCAAATGGGTCCAGATCGGCCGTATCCGTCAGGCCAACGCCCGCGATGTGCAGATCATCCTGGAGCACCTCAAGGCCGGTCGGAAATCGAACGCGCTCGATCACGCCGAGCAGATCGGCGGACCGGCCGGGGTGATGATGCGTCGCGCGGTGGAGAACGCCGGTGAGGATCGCGAGCTGTTGGAAGAAGTTCTTTACGAACAGATGCTCGACACCCGCCCGCGTTTGGAAAAGTGGATGCCGCTGATTGCCTTGACCGCCGCCACCGCACCTTTGCTCGGACTTCTCGGAACGGTGACCGGCATGATCAACACGTTCAACCTGATCTCCGTCTTTGGTACCGGCGATCCGCGGATGTTGTCGTCCGGCATTTCCGAAGCGCTGATCACGACCATGTATGGCTTGATCGTGGCGATTCCGGCACTGCTGTTGCACGCGGTGATTTCACGCAAGGCCAAGGGTCTGCTCGGCAGCATGGAACAGGCGGCGGTCGCGTTCGTGAACGGAACTCCGAAACAGAATACTGCGAAGTAAATCGTATGGCGGAATTCTTCCATAAGGTTCTCGACCTCTGGCTCGCCGGCGGGACGCTGATGATCCCGTTGGTGGCGCTCTCGCTGTTGATTTTCGCAAGCGCGACGCAGCTCTGGCAGTTTTTCGCCCGGCGTGAGTACAGGGAAATTGACGAAGCGACTTGGCAGGGCTGGGTGAAGGCCCCGGAGAGTTCGCGCGGCGAGGTGGGCGAGATCATCCGTTATACGCAGGATGAGGTTTCGAACATCAGCGACATCCAGGGCCGGTTCAGCGAAGTGATTTCTTCGAAGCTGCCGCCGGTGCAACGTCAGTTGATGTTCATGAATGTGATGGTGTCCGCCGCGCCGCTGCTCGGATTGCTCGGGACGGTGCTGGGAATGATCCACACCTTTGAAGCGATCTCCACCGGCGGCAACGAGCTGACCGGCGCAATGGCCACCGGCATTTCCGAAGCGTTGATCACCACCGAGGTCGGACTGTTGATCGCGATTCCGGGATTCTTTTTCACGCACGTCATCAAACGTAAACAGCACGAGTACGAGGCGTTCCTCGGCAAGCTGGAGAGCTACACCATTCAACACTTTCGCATGGCCAACGTGCTGCCCGCATTATGAAGAACCGCCGTTCTGTCACTGACACCGAAGAGATCAACGAGATCAACATCTCGCCGTTGATCGACATGGTGTTCATTCTTCTCATCTTCTTCATCGTCACCACCGTGTTCGTCGAGGAAACCGGCGTGGACATCAACCGGCCCGAGGCCGCGTCGGGGTCCATGCTGGAGAAGAACAGTATCCTCATCGCAGTCACGGACAAGAACCAGATTGTCTACGGCGGACGTGAAATTGGACTGAGCGGCGTGCGTCCGCTGGTGAAGCGACTGACTTCCCAAGAGCCTGACATGCCTGTGATTGTGCAGGCTGACACCGCGAGCCAGTCAGGGACATTGGTCAGGGTCGTGGATGAAGCGAAGCTAGGTGGAGCCAAGGCGGTGAGCGTGGCAACTGAAAAGCAATAGGAGAGAAAATCATGCGAAGAGTTTATCAACCTCCACAGATATCAAAAACGTCCGGCAAGACCTGGGCCGTGGCGTTGTTGTTCACGTTGCTCGTCTTTCTTGCACTGCCGCTGACGCAAATGATGTCGGCGTCGCGACAGAAGAATTTGGATCTGGTCAGCATCGAATCCGAGCTGCCACCGCCACCACCACCGCCAAGTGAGCCGGAACCCGAACCCGAGGAAGAGCCGGAACCCGAACCCGAAGAACTACAGGAGGACAACGCGTTGCCACCGCTCAGTCTCGGTCAGTTGGAGATGTCGCTCGATGGCGGCATGGGGAGCGGTGTGGGCATCGGTCTCGGCATGCAGACCGCCTCCAACCTGGTTGCGCAGATCAATGTCTTTGAACTGTCCGACGTGGACAAGGCACCAACCGCGACCATGATGATTCATCCAACCTATCCGCCAAAACTACAGCGGGACCGCGTTGAAGGCACTGTCGTGCTGGTTTTTGTGCTCGACGAAAAAGGGCGGGTGCAGGATCCGAGAGTTGAGTCTTCCTCGAACAGCGGTTTTGAACGCGCGGCGGTTGAAGCGGTGAAGCAATGGATGTTTGAACCGGCGGTGAAGGACGGAAAACCCGTCCGCGCCCGTCTGCGACAGCCACTCCGATTCCGCCTCTAAGAGAATGATTAAGTTGCTTTCCAAACAGCGGACTACCATCAGTTCGAGGATTCCCAGTCACGTGAAGGTTCCGGGCACCGTTCCCTCACCCCGGCCCTCTCCCTTAGGGAGAGGGAGAGTTCGTTGGTGCTGTATCCAAACTCGGCAAATTGACGGAGTGTTTCGAGTATCCCCAGTTCGCGCTCCGCTGACCAATGGTGCGTCCGATGTTTCCAAGTTCACCGCCAGGCGTGCTGATTTTTCAGAGTGTGTGCGAGTGAGTGAGTATCAACCCCGATGGGGTTGGGGCCTCCACCATCACGCACCCAAGGTAGCTCGTGACTCGCAACCTTGGGCTGGAGGACGCAATCCCTTTGGGATTGACCGCGCAACGCTTCGATCCGTTGAGAACAACGAATCCACAAGATTCGCCATCTATTACCCGGTTCAATTTTTTACTACCACGACCTCCTAGTTTTCCATGCGTCCGAAATTCATATATTCATTCGTTATCGCCGCGTTGCTGACGACAGCAGCCAATCACGCGACCGCCGCCAGCAATCCTCAGGAACAGTTCTGGAAAGATCCGCAATTTGTCGCCGAGTTCATCGGCAGCTACGGCGTTAACAGCAACGTCGAACCATCCATGGGTCCGGACGAACAACTGTTCTACCGGGAGCTGGCGAGTATCATTGCCACAAACCAGTTGGCGGCTATCGAGTGTTTGAAAGTGACGTTGAAGGACGGCAAGACCCTGGTTCATCCGCCAGCGCCGCTCGAAGGCGAGGACGTCGGCAGACGAAAGAAGAGCAAGCAACCGGATGAACTGGAGGTCACGCTTCAGAATCCCGCCTCATTCTGGTTTACGCTCGCAAACTTGGAAGTGAGCGAAGGGCAGACTGATGCGGCGATGGAAAGTTATCGCCAGGCAATCGAGGCGTTTCCCGATTTCTTGCGCGCGCACAAGAACATGGGCGTGTTGCTCGTGCAAAATGGCAAGTTTGAAGAGGCCCTCGGATCGCTGCTCAAGGCGCTTGAGCTCGGTGGCAATGACGGTAATCTCTACGGTTTGCTGGGCGCATGTTATCTGTCAACCCGTCAGAATCGGTCCGCCGAACTGGCTTACAATCAGGCGATGGTTCTTACACCTGGGAAAAAGGACTGGCAGCTCGGTGCCGCTCGTGCGCTGCTTTATCAAGGACGCTATCACGAGGCTGGGGCGCTGTTCGGTGAGCTCATTCAAAAGGAACCCGGGGTCGCGCAATACTGGCTGTTCCAGGCGAA
This sequence comes from Verrucomicrobiota bacterium, assembly GCA_041689265.1. Taxonomy (GTDB): domain Bacteria; phylum Verrucomicrobiota; class Verrucomicrobiia; order Limisphaerales; family RI-55; genus JBDNGP01. The sequence goes on along the minus strand of JBDNGP010000049.1, from coordinate 24,039 downwards.
CTGTTTCATCGGCCTGAACGAACCGATGAAGGCGGCTTACAATTATGAAATGGTCCGCGAGTTGGGCGCGATCGATGCCGGGATGCTGTCCGCGCTCGGCGACATTTATCTCTCTCGCGATCTAAAAGACCTCGCGCTCGATACGTATATCGCCGCCTTTGAAAAAGATCCGGACGGCAACCTTGTTCGCGCCGTGAAATCTGCCGAAGTGCTGGCCGCGCGTCGTGCGACCGAACAGTCTGGCAAGTTGATCCGGGCAATTCACGAACATGCGGGAGCGGCGCTTGATACTGAACAGCAGGTGCGGTTGCTGCGTTTGGAATCCAAGCTCGCGCTGGCCAACGGCGAGGACGCAGAGGCCGCCAAGATCATGGAAAATCTGATCAATCGAGATCCGATGGATGGCGAAATCATGCTGCTGCTGGCGGGTTATTATGGTCGTACGGACAAGGTGGCCGAGGCCGAAGCGATGTATGAACGAGCCGAACGGCTGACTGATTTTGAAGCGGACGCGCAGATCAAACACGCGCAACTGCTCGTGAAACAAAAGAGGTACGAACGGGCCGTCAAACTTCTGCGGAGCGCACTGGCCATCGAGCCGAAGGAGAACATCCAACGCTACCTCGAAGGCGTTCTAAAAGTGCAGGCGGCGACCCGTTCATAATTCCTGCCACATGCGAGTAATGAAGTTCTTCCTCATCTTTGCCCGGTGGTTTCCGGTGCTGCTGATTTCTCTGATGGCACCGGCAGTTTTTGGACAAGGAGTCAAATTCGGCGGCGGCAGCGTGTTCGGCCAGATCACGGATTCCGAGACGGCGAGCGAATTGAAGAACGTTCGCGTGACGATCTCGGGAACGCCGTTCAGCGCGGCGTCGGGATCGGACGGACGATGGTCCATTCTCATGGTGCCACCCGGCAGTTACGACGTCGTTTTTTATCTGAAAGGATACGAGAAAACCCAGCATTCTGAAACGAAGATGATCGACGGCGAGGCGACGCGCCTGGATGTCGTGATGCGATTGGAAATGTATGAGCTGCCGTTGCTGGAAATAGTCGGGGATCCTCTCGCCGGTCTCGACGGAAACTTGTTGCTGGAACGGCAGGAAGATCCGGTGATCAAGGACGCCATTGGCGCCGGGATGATTTCTCAGCTGGGACTGAGTGATGCGGCCGAGGCGGTCGGCAAGGTGACAGGTGCCAGTGTGGCGGACGGAAAATACGCGGTGATTCGTGGGCTGGCCGATCGTTACACCACGACGATGTTGAACGGGACGGAATTCCCCAGTGCGGACCCAAACCGCAAGGCGGCGCAGCTCGATCTGGTGCCCTCGTTGTTCATCGAGCAGCTGGATGTCAGCAAGACCTTCACGCCGGACATGCCGGGCGGCTTTGCTGGTGGTGCGATCAACATCGTCACGCGGCGGTACCCCGACCAGTTTCTTTTCAACGTCAAAGCGGGGATCAACTACAACACGCAGTCGAGTCTGCGTAACGACTTCCTTACCTCGGATCGCGGTTCCACGGATTGGCGGGGAGTTGATGATGGGAAGCGCAAGCTGCCGGAAGCCGCTGCGAATATGCCGGTCGATTCCAGTCAGAGCCTCGGCAATGACATTAAAAGCTCATTTGGTTCCCGGCAGTTCTCGCCCGGCGTCGGCGGTTCACCCGTGGACGGGTCATTCTCAATGAACGTGGGTGACCAGGTTCTGCTCCGCGGACACAAGTTTGGTTATCTCGCGGGGATCTCCTACAATAACGAATGGAATCTTTATACCGGAGGACTCGTCCGAAACTATGACGGCAACGGCACCCAGATCACCGAGGACAAGAAGGATGCCCTGGGGGTGGTTCAATACACCTGGGGGGCGATGGTTACGCTGTCGTACGAGCTGAGTGAAAATCACGAAATCGGCTTTAATTTTTTGCAAGTGCAAACGGCGGAGGACTACGCCCGACGGTTGGTGGGACAATCAGCAGATGCGGGCACCGACCCGGGGGAGGGGACGTATGTTGAGCAAACCATACTCGCCTGGACCGAGCGCAGTTTGACCTACTACCAGTTGTTTGGTGAACACAAGCTGCCGAACCTGAATGATACCAGGTTTAACTGGGTGGGAGCCCTGTCGTCCACGGATCAGGATGAACCCGACCTGCGAATTTTTCAGTTTTTTGCTGACCCAAAAAACGGAACTTATACACCGTTTGGGCCGGCCCGGCCGGAGCGGCCCAACCGTACCTGGCGTTCGATCGAGGAGGACGGCAGCAGTGTGAAAGGAGACATTGCAGTGCCGTTGCCGACGTACACCGACTCTGACAATCTCCTGAAATTTGGCGGGGCCTATACCGGGTCCCGGCGCGACTATATGGGCCGGTCTTTTGAAATCCGTTCGTCCCGTCAAAATTCGTTCAACCAATCCGGAGATCCCCAGGACTATCTGTCCCCGGCCAACGGGGCCAACACGGACTACCGCAACTTCAGTCCCAATTTTTCATACCAGGGTCAGCAGGATGTTACCGGCGCCTATTTGATGACGGAATGGGCGGCGTTGGACTGGCTGCGACTCGTGGGCGGCGCGCGATTTGAAAACACCAAGCTGGCCGTCGATACCAGGAACCTCAGTTCGGGCCAGGAATGGAATTCGTCGATCAATCAAAACGACTGGTTGCCCGCGGTTGGAGCAACCGTGTTCCTGCGGGAAAATCTTCAACTGAAACTGGCTTGGTCGGAAACGCTGGTTCGACCGATCTATCGCGAGATTTCGCGGGCGGCCATCTACGACGTGGCCCTTTCCCGGCAGATCCAGGGCAACGAGAACAACCGGCTGGGCAGCAGTGAAAATTTTGATATCCGGATGGACTGGTATCCATGGGAAGGCTCGCTTGTTTCGGCGTCGGTGTTTTATAAGAACATCACTGACCCGATTGAATTGATCCAGATTGCCCGGGGGCCTGATCTGTACCAGTACGCGAATTACTCCGACGCCAAGGTTCAGGGGGTCGAGTTCGAGATGCGGCAAAACCTGGGCAATTGGTGGAAGCCTCTCGGGCCGTTCACGCTTGGATTTAATTTTGCGCATATCGAGTCGGAAGTAAATTTGCTCGAGCGCGAAAAGATCCTCCGGGCGAACTATGGTGAGACCGGTGCAACGCGCCCGCTCTATGATCAGCCGACCTTTGTTGTCAACGGTGACCTCACCTGGGAGAACGTTGATTGGCAGACACGGGTGACTCTCTCGGCCGGAGCCGTGGGCCAGCGGCTGGTGGCGGTCGGGACGTTCGCGCCCGACGAGTATCTGGAGCCGGCCCCGAACCTTGACCTGTTTATTTCCCAACAGCTGGCGGATCATTGGAATCTGAGGTTCTCCGCCAAGAACCTGTTGAATCCCGATTACGAAGTGGTCCAACAATGGCCGACCGCGGGCCCGCTCGTTCGCACGCGATACACCAAGGGGATGGAGTTTGGTATCTCGCTCGGCTACAGCTATTGATTCTTCGTTTTGAACTCGGGAAAAACGTGGCAAGCCACGGACCGGCCGGGATCAGCGGGACGAAAACCATCCGTCCGCAGGGGGAATGACCGTCTTTGAGTCCTCTTTGCGTCAGTGTTTATCCGAGTCCGTCTGTCGTTGGATTGCGTTTTTTTTGACCGAAGAATTCATGCGGCTCCCAACACCTTTTTCTGCGCCAATCACGGCTGGAATTCGGCGCTGCTCTTAACGTGATCGTCACCTGCCTGACATGTTTCCTTCACACTTCAGGAACAATTTCAACCTGCCTCGCAACCGGACACAGGTTGTGACACCGCGAATTCAAAACCAAACATTCCAATATGATAAAACTGAAAAAATACCTACTGCTGAGCGTGGTTGCGGCTGTGGCCGGGACTGCGTCCCTGCGGGCTGCGACCGTGAGAATCGGACAGGACATCACCACGGATACGACGTGGGTGGCGACCGACACCTACATCCTGGACACCGTAATCTACGTCCTCAATGGCGCGACGCTGACGATCGAGCCCGGGACGGTGGTCAAGGGTTCGACGACTGTGACCGTTGCCCGCGACGGCATCCCGAACAACGTGTCGGCCCTGTGGGTGACGCGTGGCAGCAAACTGATCGCCAATGGAACAGCCCGCCGTCCGATCATTTTCACTTTTGAACAAGACGACGTAGCCGATTTGCATGACGTGGCGATCGACACCTCGGGCATGTGGGGGGGGATCGTGCTGTGCGGTTATGGTCGGCTCAACTCGGCGAAGCTCGTTGCGGGCGGGGCGGCGACGCCGATCTACGACCGGTTCGAAGGCACGACGACCGACGGCGTGGGCGGGGCGCATCTCTTCGGTGGCGACAACGACGCGGACAACAGCGGCATCCTGCGTTACGTGTCGATCCGCTACGCGGGCAATGTGTTTGCGGCGAACAGCGAGCTGAACAATCTGACCCTGGCGGCGGTGGGCAGCGGGACGACGATCTCCTATGTCGAGGCGTTCAACGGCTCGGACGACGGGTTTGAATGGTGGGGCGGCAGCGTGAACACGGACCATCTGGTGGCGGCGTTCTGCGAGGACGACGACTTTGACACGGACCAGGGATATCGCGGAGTGAACCAGTTCTGGTTCGGGATCAAGCCGACGTGGAACGGGAGTTCGGACAGCCGGGGCATGGAGTCCGATGGCGACCTCGACCAGAACACGACGGGCGAACAGCCCGTCAGCAAGTGGACGGCGCACAACGTGACCCTGATCGGGCGCGGTTTGAACGACACGGCCTTTGGTGGTGGAGCGGCGTGGAACGCGCGGGACGAGACGTCACCGAACATTTACAACGCGGTGGTGACGGACTTCAACAAGGGTCTGAAGCTGGACGACGACGGGCTGCTGTATTTCACGAACAGCCCGGCGAGTGCGGAGATGCGCAACGCGATCTTCAACGTGGTGACGCCGCTGCACAGCGGGACGAACGGGAACTACCTCTTCGAGGTGGCCGGTTACATGAACACGCTGGAAGACCCGCTGATCGGCGGCGTCAGCTACGCCCAGAACCTCGGCCTTAACCCTCGTCCACAGCCCGGCAGCCCGGCCCTGGCGAATGTGAACACGGCTCAGCAGCAGGCCGATGGTGTCGTGGAAACGACTTATCGCGGCGCGTTTGCCCAGAACGACAATTGGGCCGACGGTTGGACCGCCCTCTCGCAGATGGGGTTCATGATCGAAGCCACACCATCGGTGCAGGCGCCGATGATCGTTTATGGCAGATCCGGCACCACTCTCCAGATCAACGTTGCGACCGTGTCGGGCGCGTCCTACCAGCTCCAGTCCACGACCGGTCTGGGCACGACTCCGGTCATTTGGACGAACGACGGCGCGGCGGTTGAAGGCGACGGTGGAAACAAGTCGTTTGACCAGACCATCAGTGCGGTGGGTGACAAATACTTCAGAATTCAGGTCAACTGAAATTGGGTAAACACGGTGGACGCGGGTAGGTTGGCCCGCGTCCATTTTTTGACTTCTTGGGACAAAGGTGTGACTGTTGGCGCGTTCACCAAGTTTCCCATAAACCGACCGAGAACAGTTTAAATTTTGGTTGGAGCTCCTGTTTGAGTTTCAACCAGTTTGTCCCGAACTGTGTAGGGACAGGCGGGCTTTTGGATCATTGTGTGTCTTCCAAAGGCCCGTCTTTTTTACTTGTGGCATCCCGTCACCGGTTGATCGATCCTCATCACGGCGAATTCGGAATCAACAAGCGAGCGAGATTCTTACCGCCTAAGTTGCGGGCACAACTAATCCAATACTTGATGGACGCTTCAACGATCTGCCCCGTTCAGAGCAAACCGCTTCACCCAACCTTCTCAAAGGCGAATCCCTTCAAGTACTCCGTCTCCGCAATCATCGGAATAATCGGATGATCGGGCGATTGGTTGTAGATGGCGACCTGACGCAAAACGGTCTTCGTATCGTAGGCCGCGGAAAGGATGACCTCCCGGAAAGTGACCATGTCCACGTGGTGCGAACAACAGAATGTCGCCAGCGTGCCACCGGGTTTCAACAGTTTCATGGCGCGCACGTGTATTTCTTTGTAACCGCGCAACGCGTTTGGAACGGACTCGCGCGACCGGGTAAACGACGGCGGATCGAGAATGATCAAATCGTAAGGGGGAATCAGTTTGTCGTTCGGTCCCTTCTGCGTCCGGTTTTTCAACCAGTCGAAGACATTGGCCTGTTCGAACGAGCACAGTTCCCCTAGACCATTTTTTTCGGCATTGGAGACGGCTGAAGCCACCGCCGTTTCGCTCTGGTCCAGTCCGTGAACGTGCGTTGCCCCACCCCGCGCGCAGTGCAGCGAAAACCCGCCGAGAAACGAAAAGCAGTCGAGCACATTCCCACCCTTCGCCAGTTTGCCGATGAATTCGTAGTTCTCCTGCTGATCCAGATACAAACCGGTCTTGTGCCCCCCTTGAACATCCACTACGAATTCGAGACCGTTCAGCTTGATCGGAAAGGGAACCGGTTGCTCACCGGCGATTGGGCCGTTCGCTTCGGGCAACCCTTCAAACTTGCGCGTGCCGATGTCGTTGCGTTCCACGATGGCGCGTGGAGAAAAAATACTTTGAAGCACCGCGACAATCTCATGCTTCCGCTGATCCATTCCCAAAGAGGAAGTCTGCAACACGAGCACGTCCTCGTATTTGTCCACGATAAGGCCGCTGAGAAAATCGCTTTCGGCATTGACCACGCGATAGGAGGTGGCTTCGGGCATGCGTCGCCGCCGAAGCTCGTTCGCCGCCATGATGCGCTGCTCGAAAAATGCCTGGTTGATCTCGACCGGCTCCGAGGCGAGCACCCGGATCGCGATGCGGGACTTGGAATTGTAAAAACCGATTCCCAGGCCGCGGCCCTTCGCATCTTTCACGTGAACGACTTCGCCATCGGCGACGGGTGCGGTAATTTTTTGAATGGCCCCCTTGTAGATCCAAGGATGGCCGGAAAGAGTGCGGTGTTGTTCGCCGGGGCGAATGATGATTTCAGGAAGTGTGGACATGGTTTGTAAACAGTTCGGTCCGACTGGACCGGCGGACCGTAGAACCACGCCGATGCCGCAGGCAAGGAAACACTGGCCCTATATCGTGGAATCAAACGGAAAGCCCTGTCGGTGCTGGAAAAAAAGGGCTGCGCCGCCCGGGTTGAATCGCACCGGTCGCGTCGACCGGTTGGGAAAGTGACGAGCGTTTCGCGGATGAAATCGAACGTCCGGTTGCGGTCACCGGCGCACGACCGTGTTCACATGCGCCCATTTTGGGTCCGGCTCCGGATGATCGAGCGTATAGTGGAGACCGCGGCTCTCCGGTCGTTGCAACGCGCAACGGATGATAAGCTCGGCGACCAGTGCGATGTTGCGCAATTCCAACAGGTCGGCGGTCACCGTGAAATCCCAGTAGTAGCTCTGAATTTCCTCCTGCAAGTTTGTGATCCGTTTGAGCGCCCGTTTCAATCGCTTGTCCGTGCGGACGATGCCGACGTAATCCCACATCGTTCGTCGGATTTCGTCCCAGTTGTGCGAGATGACGACGAGCTCGTCGGCGTCGTTCGCGTGACCGGAATGCCAGTCAGGAATATCGACGTCCGGAACACCGGTGTCCGCCTTTGCGACCTTGACCGCCGCCCGGTGCGCACAGACGAGCGCTTCCAAAAGTGAATTGCTGGCCAGCCGGTTCGCGCCGTGCAAACCGGTACAGGCGACTTCGCCGACCGCAAACAATCCCGCGATATCAGTCTCGCCATCAGTGTTCGTGACCACGCCGCCGCATTGATAATGGGCGGCGGGTACCACCGGAATAGGTCTCTTCGTGATGTCGATTCCGAACTTCAGGCAGACTTGATAGATGTTCGGAAACCGGTCGATGATGAACGGCGCGGGTTTGTCGGTGATGTCCAGGCAGACGTGTTCCGCACCGCTCTTTTTCATCTCGGAATCAATCGCCCGGGCCACGATGTCGCGTGGAGCCAGCGACTTCATCGGATGATGTGAGTCCATGAATTCACGACCGTCCAACGTCTTCAACACCGCGCCTTCGCCGCGTACGGCTTCGCTGATGAGAAATGATTTCGCCTGCGGATGAAACAGGCAGGTCGGATGAAACTGGATGAACTCCATGTTCGAAATCGTCGCGCCGGCGCGATAGGCCATCGCCACGCCATCACCGGATGCGATGTCGGGGTTTGTGGTGTAGAGATATACCTTCCCACAACCGCCGGTCGCCAGCAGCACCGTGCCTGCGACAAACGTTTCGACAGTGCCCGAAGTCCGGTCCAGCACGTAAGCGCCGACACATCGGTTCTCGCCGACCAGTCCGAGTTTCTCTGTGGTGATCAGATCAATCGCGACGTGGTTTTCCAGCATCGTGATGTTCTGGCGGGCGGCGATGGCACCGAGCAACGCGCCTTCAATTTCCCGCCCCGTGATGTCCTTCGCGTGAAGAATGCGGCGGCGGCTGTGTCCGCCTTCTTTGCCGAGATCGAATTCACGTCCGCCGTTGACTGCCTGTTCGCGCTCGGTGAACTTCATGCCCAGCTCGACCAGTTCCTTGATCCGGGCCGGGCCGTCCTGGACGATCGTGCGAACAACATCCTCGTCACACAAATCGGCACCCGCCTTCAGCGTGTCGCTGACGTGCAGCTCAAAGGAATCTTCGGCGGAGGTGACCGATGCGATGCCGCCCTGCGCGTAGTTGGTATTCGACTCCGCGCGGTTTTTTTTCGTGATGATCGCCACGCTCCCGTGTTCCGCGACCTTGAGGGCAAACGTCAGTCCGGCGATGCCGCTGCCGAGAACGATGTGGTCGAATTTTTGCATGAGCTTTCAGAGTCGGCCGTTGTCGATTAGTCTCGTCTTTCCGAAGAAGACGGCCAGCGCGAGCTGCGAACCTTTTTTTGCGGTGCTAACCGGCTGGAGATCGTCGGGATCAAACACATCCAAATAATCCAGCCGGGCCAGCGGAAATGTTTTGATGAAGGCGGCCAGTTTTTGTTTCAAACGGGCTGATGAAACTCCAGTCGAGCCAACCGTTTTCCGCGCGCGATCAATTGTCTGTTTCAGTGCGACCGCCTGTGCGCGTTCGTCCGGATTCAAATAGCGATTTCGCGAACTCATTGCCAGTCCGTCGGGTTCGCGACCCGTCGGGGCAACCACGATTTTCAACGGGAAATTCAGGTCGGCAACCATCCGTCGGATCACCGCCGCCTGCTGAAAGTCCTTCTCTCCGAACACCGCGACGTCCGGCAGCACGATGTTGAACAGTTTCGCAACGACCGTGGCAACGCCGCGAAAATGTGTCGGTCGTGACGCTCCCTCCATTCCCCGCGAAAGCTGTTCTTCCACGACGTAGGTTGAGTAACGGCCTTCCGGTTTTCCGGGATACATTTCCTGGTCGTCAGGAAAGAAGATCAAATCGACCCCCGCCTCGCGGCAAAGCCGTTTGTCGTTCTTCAGATCGCGTGGATAACGGGACAGATCCTCGTTCGGCCCAAACTGCGTGGGGTTCACGTAAATGCTGACGACGACTTTGCTGTTGGCTCCGACGAGTTTTCGAGCGCGGCGGACGAGACTGATGTGGCCGTCGTGCAGGTAGCCCATCGTGGGCACGAACCCGATCTTGATTCCGGCCTGGCGCCAGTTCAACGCGGTTCGCTGCATCGACTTGATGGGCTGAATCGTTCGCACGGGTCAACGTTGCGGATTCCCACGACAACGATCAATGCAGAATGTCAGTCGGGCGGGTTGTTCTTTCTCTCCATCGCGCTCCCAATCAGTAATCAGTGGTCAGTGGTCAGTGGTCAGTGGTCAGTGGTCAGTGGTCAGTGGTCAGTGGTCAGTGGTCAGTCGCGCCATTCCTACTTTGTGTGCCCGACCAGTTTCGGCCAGCCCTTCGGGCCAAATGCGACGTTGCTTTTGCCTTCGAGCGTCACTTGATCTCCGTCGAAGCGTAGGTTGAGGGTGAACTGGAACGGCGTTTCGTTCGCGCACAGTTTGATCACGCAGGTGTTCTCATCCATCCACGCCATGCTGCCGGCAACCGGTTCGTTTGTGAGGGAACCGATGGTGCCGCGTCCCTGTTTCCAGTTTTCGTATCCACATGGAAAACGACTCTCCGCTCCGTCGGTACGAATGATCAATTCCAGACTTTTGGGATTGCCGCCCGGAGCGAGGGCGATTGATTCGAGTTTCAAATCGTTTGATTCAAAGTGGAACGTGCGATCCTTAATTTTTGCCAGAAGCGGGCTGGTGCCAGTTCCTTCCGGCGTGCTGACTTCGAGGTGCGCGAGTTTGTTTTGAAGCGCTTTTACCGCGTCCGGATCGGGCGGCAGGCTCACCGGTCGAAAGGCGGGCAGCAGGTTTTCCCAAATCAGATCCAGGACCGCCTGCATGTTTCCGGTGCCGCTGGTGATGGCGATGACGGCATCCTGTTCGGGCATGACCAGGCAGTATTGACCGAACGCGCCGTCGCCCCGATACGCATTGTGACGGCTACGCCAGAATTGAAATCCATAGCCCTGGTTCCAGTCGCTTTTGGGATTGCTGCCGTTCGAGACCTGGCGCGACGTGGCAAGCTCCACCCACTCCTCGGCAATCAACTGGCGTCCGTTCCATTCACCTTTCTGAAGATAAAGCTGACCGAGCTTCGCGATGTCCTCGGTGCGCACTCGCAGACCGTATCCGCCGAGCGCGATGCCTTGAAAATTGTTGTCCCAAACGGGATTCTCGATACCGAGCGGTTCGAACAAACGCGGCCGCAAATAGTCCACCAAATTCTGACCGGTCTGCTGCTGCACAATGGCGGACAGCATGAACGTGGCTGGCGTGTTGTATTTGAAATGGGTTCCCGGCAAATGCGGAACCGGGTGCGCCAGAAACGACTTCGCAGAAACCTTGTCGGCGGCGGAGGACGTCTCGTCCTGATGTCCGGCGGTCATGGTGAGCAGATCACGCACGCGCATCGCTTTCAGATTGTTGCTCACTTCAGTCGGCGCGTCGTCGGGAAAGAATTTCAACACTTCGTCGTCAATGCTCAGTTTTCCTGCGGCGACCGCCATGCCGACGGCGGTGGAGGTGAAGCTCTTGCTGAGGGAATAAAGCACGTGATTGCTCTCCGGAGCGTAGGGAGCCCACCAGCCCTCGGCGACGACCTGTCCGTGTCGCATGAGCATGAAGCTGTGCAACGCGTCGATCTCTCGGTCTGCGGCGTCGATAAATCGAAGCACATCACCGGACTCGATGCCTTGTGCTTCCGGCGTGCTGCGGGGCAGGGGGCTCGATTGCGCCCGCGCCGAGACGGCGAAAGCGATCATTACGACAAGTGAAAGGAAAACGGTTGGCTGGTGTGGGAGTTTCATGGTGGCAGTAACATTTTCATAAATGAACAGAGCGCCGCTGTCACGACCGGATTGCACCCGGAGCTGCGGGGTTGGCCGCAGCCTTTCGTGGTTTGGAAACGAATAAGGAAAACAGGAATGCAGGAAATGATCACTGATTCACTCCCCTCCGCGTCTCCGTGGTGAAAAAAGTCTGAATACGTACCTCGGAAAACGAGTCTCTTACGGATTCTCTGGTGACATACCTTTGTGTTCCGGAGTAGACTGCGACCTGAAATACCTGTGAACGTTTTTGCGACCATTCGATGTTTGGCTTTGATTGCCCTGGCACTCGCCGGGACAGGGCAGGCGGTTCGCGCTGACTTGGCGGAGGAATTCTCCGCGAAGATCCGGCCGGTTTTGGAAAAGAAATGTTTTGATTGCCACAATGAGAACAAGACCAAGGGGGATCTGAACCTCACCCGGTTCGCCAAGTTCGAGGAGGTCACGGCGGAACCGGAGATCTGGCAGCACGTGCTCGAGCGCGTGCAGTCCGCCGAGATGCCTCCGGAAAAAGCCGGCAAGCTGGGCTTCGGCGATCTGCAACTGATGATGGACTGGCTGCGTCAGTTGCCCAAACCCGAGGGAGTTGATTGCACCAAGATCGCCTCGGATCGCACGGCCAGTTATTACAAGGGCTACGTGATGAGCCGCCGGTTGAACCGCTCGGAATACATCAACACCGTCCGCGATTTGTTCGGCGTGGAATTTGGTCTGCCGTTTGAAGAACTTCTCCCGAAGGACGGCAGCGGCGGCGAAGGGTTTGATACTTCCGGCAACGCGCTTTTCCTCTCGTCAATTCACATCGAAAAATATTTGGAAGCGGCGGACCAAATAGCCAACGCCGTCCTGCCGGACAACTGGCGTGCGATGACTGCCGAAATGCAGCTGGCGCGTGAACATTTTTTGGTGGACACACCCGGCATCCTGACCCGGACCGACACGGCGGCTCGCGAGGTCTTGACCGGTTTTACCGAACGCGCGTGGCGTCGTCCGATCGGCGACGATGAGGTCGACAAGCTGATGACGATGTTTGAGCGCGGTCGCGAACGCGGCGACAGCTTTGACGTTTCAATGCGGCTTGCGGTCAAGGCCGTGCTGATTTCGCCGCACTTTCTTTTTCTCGCGGAACCCGAGCCGGGCGATGCCGGGGTGCATCGTCTCGCGGATGTTCCGCTGGCGAGCAAGCTGTCCTACTTCATCTGGTCGTCGATGCCCGATCAGGAATTGATGTCGCTGGCCGTGCAAGGTCAGTTGCAAGACACGAACATTTATCGCGCGCAGATCCGGCGCATGATGAAGGACCCGAAGGCCGACGCACTCGGCGAACGGTTCGCGCTGCAGTGGCTTGATCTGGAAAAACTGGGCGACGATGTCAAACCGGACGCCACGAAATATCCGCAGTTTGACTCCGCGTTGGCAATTGCGATGAAACAGGAGGTCACCACCTACTTCAACAACCTGATCCGGAACGACCGGTCGTTGCTGGAACTGATCGACAGTGACTACACGTTCGTGAACGCGCGTCTCGCTGAACTTTACGGGCTGGACGATGTGACGGGGGATGCTTTTGAAAGAGTTCAACTCGCGGACGCAAACCGCGGTGGAATTCTCGGCATGGCGGGCATCCACGCGTTGACATCGTTTCCGTTGCGGACGAGTCCGGTGCTGCGTGGTCGGTGGGTGCTCGAAGCGTTGCTCGGCGACAAGATCCCGCCGCCACCGCCGGAGGTGCCCGCTCTCGACGAAGCGAAGATGAACACCGACGGCCTCACGCTGCGTCGGCAACTGGAGATTCACCGTGAAAATCCGGACTGCGCCGGGTGCCACGACAAGATGGACCCGTTGGGTTTCGGTTTGGAGAACTTTGACGTGATGGGCCAATGGCGCACCGAGGACCACGGGAACCCGCTGGACACCACCGGCACGCTGCCCACGGGAGAAACCTACGAGGGACCCGCCGGACTTAAGAAAGTGTTGCTCGCCCAGAAGAACAAGATCATGCGGCATCTGGCCAGAAAAATGACCGGCTTCGCGTTCGGACGGGAGTTGAACAAGTTCGACGGTTGCGTTATAGATCAGGCCATGGAAGCGCTAGAACAGAACGACTACCGCGCGACGGTGCTGATCGAAGCCATCGCGATGAGCTACCCGTTCCAATATCGTTTCTACCCCAAGACGGAGAGTTGACATGCCACGAAAAAACAAATCCCAAAAGGTTCACGCGCCAACGATTTTAAGCGGCTCCTGGCGACTGCCGCGACGCACCTTTCTGAAGGGCGCGGGCGCGATGCTCAGTCTACCGTTGTTGCAGGCGATGGGGAAGGTTTCCGCCGTCGCCGCGCCGGACGCGCTGGCTTCGTCAAAGACCGCAGCGCACGTGCAGGCACCGGTCCGCATGGCGTGCATCTATTACCCGAACGGTGTTTGGGAGAAGGGCTTTTTTCCGGAGAAAGAGGGGGCTGATTACGAGATGCCGTTCGCGCTTCAACCGTTGGAAAAGCATCGCGAGAATTTCAACATCTTCTCCGGCCTCGACAAACAGCACAGCCACGGCGGCGACGGTCATTACGCGAAAACCGGGAACTATCTGACCGGTCTGCCCGTCTACAAAACGTCGGGCAAGAACATCAGCGTCGGCGGTGTTTCCATTGACCAGCTGTGCGCCCAGGAGATCGGGCATCTGACGCCGCTGCCGTCGATGGAGCTGGGCATTGATCCGGTGGTTTCAGGCATCGATACGAACGTCGGTTACACCCGGCTCTATGGTTGTTACATTTCCTGGAAATCCCAGACCATGCCCCTGGCCAAGGAGATCAATCCGCAGACCGCCTACGAGCGGCTCTACGGCGTGATGGGTTCAGGTCAGTTCACCGACAAGGAAAAGTTGAAACGCGCCGATGACCGTGCGTTGCTCGATCTGGTGCTGGACGACGCGAATCATCTGCGCGGACGGCTCGGTCGTGATGACCAGTACAAGCTGGACGAATATCTGGACGCCGTTCGCGACGTGGAAAAGCGGCTGGAATTTTTCTCCAAACCCGATCCCCGGGAGTGGAAGCCGGAAACCCGGCCGGGCGGGGAAATGGCCGCGCCGAAGGGCGAACCGGGTGATCACGAGGAGCACGTCCGCCTGATGCTCGACCTGATTGTGCTCGGCTTCTGGACTGACAGCACGCGTGTCAGTTCGTTCATGTTTGCGAACGATGTTTCCGGCAAAAATTTCGGACAATTGATTCCCGGCACGAACGGTTCCCACCACGAGTTCAGCCATCACCAGGACAAGGAAGAGAAGTTTTCAAACTACTCGAAGATCAACCGCTGGCACAACGAACAGCTGGCCTACCTGATGGACAAGATGTCGGCGATCCGGGAGGGCGAACGCACGTTGCTCGACAACAGCATGGTGCTGTTCGGTTCCAGCTTCTCCGACGGCAACCGGCACGACCCTTCGAACCTCCCGATCATCGTGGCCGGAAAGGGCGGCGGGAAGGTGAAGAGCGGCCGGCACATCGCCAGCAAAAAGGGCACACCGCTCTGCAACCTCTACGTGTCAATGCTCGACAAGATGGGCACCCCGGTCGATTCGTTCGGCGACAGCAACGGCGTTCTGGAGATCGGTTAGCCGCCGGCGACGAGGTGGAGGGCGAACGAGTTGGGTGCGTGGTAAGGCGACGCTCCTGCCGAGCCCATTTAAGAACGCCGTAGGTGTGGCTTTCCCAGATGTCGTCCCTCCGGGACATTGATAGGGGCTTCGCAGGACCGGCGCCCTACCTCGCATGGGGTTTCGGATTTCTCCGTGCTCTTCGTGTCTCCGCGGTGCTTCGGTTTCGTTTCCCAGACCTCATTCGGTCAGTGACAGCGCAGCTGTTTTTCTGATAGGAAGTTTCTTGTCCGTTTGGCGAGGGCCGGAGCGCCGGACGGTCTGGCCAGATTGCGGGAATCGGACTCCGGAGAGTTGATTCGATGATGACATGAAAATGCGATTACCCAACCAGACGGTCGGGAGGAACATGCGCCCTGCTTTTGCGAGCAGGGCTTCAAGGTTCATCGCTCGCTTCCTTTACGTTCCCGCCGGGTGGCCTGCTCATGTTCCTTTTTTTTCTTTCACCTTCATGAACTTCAACGCCTCGACCGGAGCCCAAGAAGCGCTATCGCTTCCAGCATTTGACTGCGGGCAGACGGAGCTGATACGAGGTTATCCGCACCCGCCGTGGCCCTGCGTGTTACACGATGTCAGTTGTTGGTCTCCAGGCATGAGCCGACGCGCAACCAACCGGAAAGACGGAGGCAGGGCATGGGCGTGCTGACAATTTGCGCGATCATACTTGTCCTTGCGCTTGGATTGAGCGGCGTATTGGGGCGCGGGATTTTCGGCACTCTGTCGCGCCTGCTGTTATTGCTCCTGTTTCTTGCCTTTGCGGCACTCACGGTCTTCTGCCTCTACGGCACCGTCGCATGGTCCGATCGAGGCGGCGGTGTTCTTTTCCTGGCGGCAATCCCTGCCGGAGTCATCGCCTGGATCGCTGTCGGAATGCTGACATCTTCCCTCGCTGCCAACCGTTACTACGACATGCCCCCGGATCAGCAGCGGCAGTTTGCTCGCGAAACGTTTGACGGCACCCGGAAGGCCTTTACGAAAACGATCGAGGAAAACGAGCGGAAATTGAAGCGCTTCTGGCTGAGACCAGACAAGCGGCTCCGGCTGAAGCGGGAGACTGCGGAAGCCAGGTCCAATCTGCGCATGATTGAGGTGATGGAGCAGGGCTACCTCAAGTCGGCGGGTGAGATCCGGCCCGGGGTGTCGGGCGGTGCGGTGATTCAGAGATCGGACTCCGGAGGTCAGAATTGAGATTTACATGAAAATGCGATCGCCCAACAAAATTGAGTCAGGCAACCGGCGCTCTGCGTTCAGTGTGAACATGACCCGTTTATTCCGGAGAGAGCGCGTCGCCAGCGCCGGTTCCTTCGCCGGACGTTCGGCAAGATGAGCATCGTCCGGAGATCCATTGACTCGGTCAAAGTCTTTCCCGCTGTCGTTCCATCGCCGGCGCGGTTCTTTGCCTCCGGCCGGAACGGCGCGACTGATGAACCCCTATTTCAAGCGCCAGACGATGCGGGCCTTGTCGAGGTCGTAGGGGGACATTTCCATTTTTACGCGGTCACCGATCGTCAGGCGCACAAAGCGTTTGCGCATCTTGCCGGAGATTGTCGCCAGCACCTGATGTTTGTTGTCCAGCTCGACCTTGAACATCGTGCCCGCAAGCACCGTCAGGATGCGGCCTTCCACCTGAATGTGTTGTTCCATCAAATAACCGTTAAAACAGAGCAGTGACTCAGCGTCCGGAAGTCATTTCTGGATAAAAAAACCGGCATTTATTTATCAGTCGGGTTGTTTTTGTAAACGATTTTTTGGGAGGTAAATGACGGCAGCTCGCGCGCCAACGGCAGGTGTCGCGGATGGAGTCGGGAGTTTTACGCGAATTGCGCGAATGCCCACGAATTGAAAAAAGGGGGAGACAGGTGAGGATTTGTCGGACGGAAAGCAAGGGCGCAGCGCGGCGGATTAAAAAAAAGGACGCGACGAAAAGAACAGCGCTCGTTTGCCTCTCCGCATGAGATTCTTTCTTCCTCCCTTCTTTATTTGCAATCACCCCGCCCGATACCAAACCGTTTTGTTGCGTCTTAAAAAAAATATTGTTTCACTCCGCCGTAGAAAATTAATTTTCAATGACCACTCAGTTCAAATCCATTTCGGGATCCGTTGTCGCGCCAAAAGGATTCCAGGCCTCCGGCGTATTCTGTGACATCAAAAAAATCGGCACCGGCAAGGGCTCGGACAAGGGGAAGAAACGTGATCTCGCGCTGATCGTTTCGGAAGTTCCCTGCACGACTGCCGGCATGTTCACCACCAACCAGATCTGTGCCGCACCGGTGAAGGTTTGTGTCGCGCGGATGAAAACCACGGCACGAGCAATCGTGGTGAATTCTGGGAATGCCAACGCCTGCACCGGCAAACAGGGCATGAAGGACGCGCTGGAAATGGCGGCCTTCACGGAAAAATCCCTGGGCCTGCCGACAGGCTCCGTGCTCGTCGGTTCAACCGGCCGGATCGGGGTGACGATGCCGATGGACAACGTGCGGACGGGAATTGTTGATGCCGCCGTCGAACTTTCCGGTGCCGACGCCTCCGCCGAACACGCGGTCGAGGCGATCATGACCAGCGACACGCGACCCAAGCGGATCGCGGTGGAACTGAAGCTCGGGGGGAAGACCGTCCGGATCGGCGGCATGTGCAAGGGAGCCGGCATGATTCATCCCGGCATGAGCCAGACCGGCAAACGCCCCGCCGCGATGCCGCTGCACGCAACGATGCTTTGCTTCATCACCACCGACGCCGCCGTCGAGAAGAAGACATTGCAGCGATGTCTGACCGAGGCCGTCGCGCTGAGTTTCAACCGCACCACCGTGGACGGCGACATGTCCACCAACGACACCGTTCTGGTGCTGGCGAACGGGCTGGCCGGGAACAAAGTATTGGCAGGCGGCGCGAAGCTCCCTCTCAGCCCCGACTTGAAAAAGTTTCAAGCGGCTTTAAACCACGTCTGTCTAGAACTCGCCAAAATGATCGTGCGGGACGGCGAAGGCGTGACACGGTTCGTCACTGTCCGGGTGGCCGGGGCCAAAAACATGAAGCACGCCGATGCCGCCGCGCGTTGTGTCGCGAATTCCGAACTGGTGAAAACCAGCTGGCTCGGCGGCGATCCCAACTGGGGCAGGATCATTGATGCGATCGGTTACTCAGACGCCCTCGTGGTCGAGGACAAGGTGGACATCGGTTACAGCGCGCCCGGCGGGAAAAAAATTCTCTGGAGCCTCAAGCGCGGCCAACCTACCAAGGCGACTTTCAAGGAACTCTGCGCCGCCACCGCGCCGAAGGAATTCGATCTGCACATCCGCCTCAACCTCGGCGAAGGGGAGGCAATCATGTACTCCAGCGATTTGACCGAGGAATACGTCGAATACAACAAAGGCGATGTGAGCGATCCGACGACGCTGGGAGGATAGAATATAAGGGGGCAAATGAGCAAAACACCAACGGAACTCCGGTCACGCAGTGCGAAGCGAATCAGGAAGTTTGATCAATCCGAACACTTTGCCACGGTCGTCGAGCTTTGCTTGTCTCATTTGAAGATTTATCCCGACCACGCACCAATATGGGGCACGTTTGGGGAGAACATACGTTACGTTCGCCCGATACCGCGACGCCGAGAAAGCATTGACGAAGGCGCTGGAACTGGCTCCCGAGGAGCTACGGCATCTTATATTTTGGCAGTTTGGCCATCTGGAAGAGGCACGCGGTAACCTTCGGCACGCGATAAACTGGCATCGCAAAGTGGCGCGACTCAAACCAGACGAGGCGAGTTCCTATATCTATTGCGGATTGATTTTCAAATCCCAAGGAAAACTCAAACAAGCGGAAAAACAATATCGTCGGGCACTTGAGTGCCGGGACGGAATGCTCGACGAGGCTTGGTTCAACCTCGGCGGAGCATTGCTCACACAGAGGCGCCTCGAAGAAGCGCGAGATTGTTACCTCAAAGCCATCGGGATTGACCCGAAATACACCATCGCGAAGCAACGCCTCAAGGACGTCGAACAGGCGATTCAGCTGAGATCGAAAAGCCTGGTCCGGCAGTGAAAGCGAAGTTCGATGTTCAAAGCGTGGCTGCCAAAAAGTAGGACTGGCATCCTGCCTGTCTCGGGTGCCACAAACGTACTGCCGGAGCCACGCCCAGACTTGATCTCCCACTTCCCTTCCACGTCGGGCTTTCGTCGCCGCAAGGAGACAGGCTGGAAGGCTGTCCTACGAGGATTGCGGCCTTGCAGGCCGCAGGGGAGTGCTTTCAGCCATTCCTCCGATACGGAGCCGCTGCGGAAAAACTTTCTGGGAGCCACTCCGAGCAACATTCCTTTGCCAGATGATCTGGACAATCCGGTGCTCGTCGTTTTGGAGGCGTGTGAGTAACGTTTGCTTCTTCTCAACTTTTTCTGAGTGGTTGGTTCGTTCAAAAGAAATCTTATTGAAGAGACCAAGCGGCTTGAAGTGATCATCAATTTGCTGTCGGATACGGCCTCGGCTCTTTAGATCCCCTGACTCATGCAAAAGCTGATTGAAAAAGCGGCGATGCTCATGGAAGCGTTGCCCTACATCCAACGGTTCCGCAGCCAGATCTTCGTCGTGAAGTACGGCGGAAGCTTCATGGATTCACCGGACATTGAAGTCCGCAGCGGCGTGGCTCGTGACGTCGTGTTTCTGGAGGCTGTCGGCATCAATCCGGTGGTCGTTCACGGTGGGGGCAAGGCGATCACCCGGGCGCTCGATGCGTCGGGCGTGAAAACGGAGTTCATCCAGGGACAGCGGGCAACCACCGAGGAATCGGTCCAGGTCGTCGAACGCGTGTTGTCGCGCGCGATCAACCCGGAGATTGTGCAAATGATCAACGATCTTGGCGGCAAGGCGAAGGGCTTCTCCGGTACCGAGATTTTTACCTGCCGCAAAAAATTGCTCCCAACCGCCGACGGCCAGAAGCTCGATCTGGGTTTTGTCGGCGAAGTCACCGCTGTGAATTTGGAGCCCATCCGCGAATGCATCCGGCGCAGCATCACGCCGGTGATCAGCCCGACGGCCCTCGGTGAGGATGGCAAGATCTACAACTGCAACGCCGATGTTGCCGCCGCACAAACAGCGATCGCGCTGAAAGCCCGACGCCTGTTTTTCCTCAGTGATGTCCCCGGGCTGTTGCGGGACATTGCCGATCCCGATTCAATCATTTCCCATCTGCAGGCGCGCGAAGTGGACGAATTGAAAAATGCCGGGGTGATCGACAAGGGGATGATTCCCAAGGTCGACAGCGCGTTGGCCGCCGTGCACGCGGGTGTCCGCAAGGTGACGTTCATCGACGGCCGGATTCAACACTCGGTGCTGCTGGAGATCTTCACCGACAAGGGCGTGGGTACCGAAGTGGTGCTCTAAACTGGAACGACGCAGTCGGAAAAGAGCAAATAGAGAAAACGGATGAATCTGGCACCCGGCTGCCAAAACAAAACCGCCGCCCGAGATGGGCGGCAGTTCGTTTGAATTGTCTTTAGTTGAAGTGAGCGGATGTTGAAGGAATCGATTCGGCTGACCTAACGGTTCTTGGAATCGTCGTCGTCATCATCGCTGTCATCGCTGTCATCGCTGTCATCGCTGTCATCGCTGTCATCGCTGTCATCGCTGTCATCGCTGTCATCGCTGTCATCGCTGTCATCGCTGTCATCATTCTCACTCTCGTCGATCGTGTCGTCGTCAGTGTAGTCCTGATCAGCTGAATCATCCTGATTGCCCTGATCGTCAGTCTGATCATCGATGTCCGTGTCTTCTTCTTCAGGTTCGTCCTCCTCGATCTGGTTCGCCAAGTCGCGTTCGACCTTGCGGGGATTCGGGGCGCGCTTGTCACGGGGCAGGGGACTGATCATCAGATTGATCCCGCGCCCGATCAGTTTTGCCTGGAAATCGGGCGATCCGAACTTCGCCAGGGCCTTGGCAAACCGGTTGACAGTCTCAAAGCCGATTTCCTTGTGTGCATTCTCGCGGCCGCGGAAGCGAAGATTAACCTTCACTTTCATGTCGGCGCAGAGAAAGTCGATCGCGTGCGAGGCCTTGGTTTGGAAATCATGCGGATCGATTGCGGGCCGCAGCTGGATTTCCTTCACCTTGTTGGCGTGCGAGGATTTCTTCGTGTCCTTGTTCTGCTTGGCCTGCTCGTATTTGAACTTGCCGAAGTCAACGATGCGACAAACCGGCGGATTGGCCTTGGGCGAGATTTCCACCAGATCAAGACCGGCTTCGCGGGCGGCCTGCAGGGCTTCTTGAATGGTCATGACGCCGAGCTGACGACTCTCGGCTCCGATCACACGCACATCGCGGGCGCGAATGCGGTTATTGATCCTGACTTGTGGCTCAAACTGCCTTGGACGAAAACGAGGGCGTTTCAAGAGGCCCTCTCCGATTGGAAGTTAAACATGTATTTTTCTACGATAATCAGCATGTGCTGGTGACACTTGCGGCGTCTACTAATAGTGCCGTTTCGACCGATTTCAAGCCAAAATTTGGCTTTAACCAACTCTTAACGCGGCCCCGGATCCGGCCGGTTTCGCGACCGGATTCAACTAGCCGTCCTTGAGTGCGCCCTGACGGCGGAGCATTTCTTCCATCACCTCGTTCATCATATGTTCGGCCAGCGGTTTGGTCGTCTCATCCAGCTCGCTCAAAAGGCGTTTGAGCCCGGCCACATCGCTGGAATCGACGCTGTCCCCGTCGAGAATCAGGATTTTTTCGACTGCCACCAACGCGGTCTCAAGTTCCGCGCGGTAGGCCCCGTCAAGTTCACCGGCGTACTGCGCCATTCCCTTACGGGTCGCGGCGAGTGTTTCCCCGGCGCGCAACTTTGTCTCGATCCACCGCCGTGCCGCGAGATCATCAAAGGCGTGTTCCACGGATTCCTCCACCATCTGCTGAACGTCCGCATCATCAACGTCCACCGCCGACTTCATCTCCACGGCTTGCTCGCAATTTGTTTTCAGATCGCGGGCGAGGACGTGAAGAATTCCGTTGGCATCAATCTCAAACTGCACGCCGATCCGCGCCGTCCCCCGGGGAGCAGGTTCAAATTCCAGCTCGAACTGGCCGAGGCTCCAGTTGTCCTTCGACTTCTCGCGTTCGCCCTGCAACACGTGAATCAACATGCTCCGCTGGTTGTCCAGCGCGTTGGTGAACTTCTCGCCCGCCTTGCACGGAATCGTCGTGTTGCGTGGAATGATTACGTTCATCAACCCGCCAAACGTTTCGAGGCCAAGCGAGAGCGGCGTGACGTCCAGCAGCAGCACGTCCCGGATATCGCCGGACAGGATCGCGCCCTGGATCGCCGCACCAAGTGCGACCGCTTCGTCCGGGTTTTGCGACGTGTTCAACATCGGCCCCGACCGCTCGTGATACTCGGTGCCCAATCGCAGTTCGCCGCGTTCTTCCTCGAAATCAGCGCATCCAAACCAGTTGCTGACCAGTTGCCGGACCAGTGGCATTCGCGTCTGGCCGCCGACCAGAATCACCTGATCCAAATCGCCTGATTCAAGCTTCGCGTCGGCCAAGGCACGCAGGCAGTGGCTCCGCGTCCGCTCGACGACGGGCCGCGTCAGTTTCTCAAGTGCATCGCGGGTCAGCGTGTGCTGAAAACTGAACGTAGGGATGAGAAACGGAAGCGAGATTTCAAATTCAGTCTGCGAACTCAGCGCAATCTTGGCGCTCTCCGCCGCGTCCCGAAGCCGGGCTGAAAGTTCCGCGCTCCCAGTCTGCGGGCCACCGGCATCGACGATCTTCTTTCCCAGGTATTCCACCAGGCAGTTGTCGATGTCGTCTCCGCCGAGCCGCGTGTTTCCATTCGTGGACAGAACCTGAAAAACGCTTTCGCGCAATTCGAGGATGGACAGATCGAAGGTGCCGCCGCCCAGATCGTAGACCGCGATCCTGGACCGCTCCTTGAGTTTATCCAGACCGTAGGCCAGTGCGGCGGCGGTGGGCTCGTTGATGATCCGTTCGACGGTCAAACCCGCGAGCTCTCCCGCGTGTTTGGTGGCGTTGCGCTGCGCGTCATTGAAATATGCGGGCACCGTGATCACCGCACGCGTCACTTCTGACGCGAGATCGGTTTCTGCGATCACTTTCAGGCGTTTCAAGATTTCGGCTGAAATCTCCTCCGGCGACCACGTGCGGTCGTGGAGTCGGATGGCGACGGGTTGATTGCCCTTACCGTTCACGGGATAAGGTACCGCCATCTCTTCCGTTGAAACATCCGCGCCGCGCCGCCCGATGAAACGCTTTACAGAATACACCGTTTCGCGCGGACGCAGCACCCGTGAACGACGTGCCGCGTGACCCACGACGGGAGGCGCGCCGGTGCCCGAAACCGACACGATCGACGGTGTCAACCGCTGCCCGTCCGCATCGGCGATAACGTACGGAATTCCTGAGTCCACCACCGCCACAGCTGAATTCGTGGTGCCCAGATCGATGCCGACTATTTTACTCATAATTACAGACGGCGGAGAGTTTATCACGCCCGGCGAAATGGCAAATGGTAATGAAGCGGCCGGGCTTTCCCGTTGTGACGAGGGCGCGGCACTCGTGCTCAAAAATGGTGGTGGAAACGCGGGTTGAAGAAATTGGCGACCCTACGGGGATTCGAACCCCGGTTACCGCCGTGAAAGGGCAGTGTCCTAACCGCTGGACGATAGGGTCGCAGCAAGGAGCGCGGAATATAGGTAACCTCGCGGCTTTGTCACGAGCTTTTTATCACTTTTTTCGAACGATGCTTTTTCCCGGATTTGCAACGCAGGTTTCCCGATATCGGAACGCAATTATCGGATCAAAGCAGGGTTCCCTTAACCGTCGTATTAATACGGCCCATAAATACATTCAATAAGATTGACATTCGGTGCTCATCGATTATTGAGAGGTATCAAAAAGCGAGACGCCAGAAAACTCTCATCTCAGGCGCAGTATCTCATCCGTGAGACCGCCGTCGCAATGT
>JBDNGP010000048.1:0-58709 GCA_041689265.1 Verrucomicrobiota bacterium | reverse complement strand
GCACCTGGATTTCGTCGGCCCAGTCGTTCTCGGCGACGTCCGAGAACGCCTGGGCGGAGATCTCACCGTTGTACCAGTATCAAGGCGGAACAAGTCAGGCGGGACCGCACGTCTCGGGTGCGGCGGCGATTTTTGTGCAGTGGTATCGCGAGATGAATTCGGGCGCGACACCATCCCCGGCGATGGTCAAAGCGGCGCTGATCAACTCGGCGTGGGATCTGACGGATGAGTTCGGCACGACCGCCACGCCAAACAATGACGAAGGCTGGGGCCGGGTGGATCTGCCGAACCTGGTGCTCGGTCAAACGCGCCGTGAATTTGTCGACCAGTCCGTGCTGCTGATGAGCGGCGAAGCGTTCGAACGGCGTGTCGTGGTTTTGAGCGCGGACGAGCCGTTGATCATTTCGCTGACTTACACGGACGTGCCGGGCCTGCCGCTGAGCATTCCCGCGCTGGTCAACGACCTCAATCTGGAGGTGATCTCCCCGGCCGGGAAGATTTATCGGGGCAACCAGTTTGATCCGTTCGGGATCTCCGTGCCCGGGGCGCCGTCGGCGGATGCGATCAACAATGTGGAGGGCATCTACATCGACGACCCGATGCGCGGTGAGTGGATCGTGCGCGTGGTGGCACGCAACGTCCCTGAAGACGCGCGGATCGATACGCTCGAAATCGATCAGGATTTCGCGCTCGTGTTCTCCGCGGATCTGCCTGCGCCCGACGCCAGCGTTCTGTTGATGGACCGGACGGCCTACCGAGCCCCCGACCAGATCAAGTTCCGGCTGATCGACTACGATCTCTCGACGCAGACCTCGGCCAGCATCAACCTTTCCAGCGAGACCGAACCCGCCGGATTCACAGTCACTCTGAACAACGTCGGGGTGCCCGGCGTGTTCACCGGCGCGGTGGCGACGGCCGTCGCTCCCGCAATTCAGGGTGATGGCGTGCTCCAGTTCGCCGATTCGGAGATCATCATCGGCGAATATTTCGATGCGTCGCGGAACTCGTTCACCATCGCCACGGCGTATTCGGATTTCCGGAGTCCAGCGTTCAGCTTCATCGACTTTGACAATCAGTTCGGCCGGAGTTTCGTCGTGGTTCGCAGCGATGAACTGGTGAACGTCACCATTCACTTCGGCACCAACCAGCCTCCCGGGCGTGTTGCCATGAGCCGTTCAACGTTGTCGAGCCACGAGATCGAACTGCGCGGACTGGATCCCGGCAAAACCTACTACATATCGATCGAGCTGGAGGATGTGGCCGGCAACATTTCATTCTACGACAACAACGGAAAGTATCTGCGCTATGTCGCGCCCCGGCCGTCCACCGTGTTGCTCGTGAACGACTACACCGAGTATCCGGAGGGATCCGACGCGTTTCCCATCGCCGTCTTTGAATATACGGATGCTCTCGATGGCGCCGGCGCAACGTATGACATCTGGGATGTCAAAACCCAGGGCTCGCCCCGGCTGGATACGCTATCGCCGTACGCCGTGGTGATCTGGCGGATCAACGACGATTTCTGGGCGACCCAGTCGGACGTGCTGGACCCCAACGAACGAATCGCCATCGAAAGCTACGTGAACGGCGGCGGCGGGTTCTTCATGAGTTCGATGGAGATCATCAGCCGGCTCGGGGATATCCCGTTCCGAAAAAACATTCTGCATGTCGACGGGTTCATCACCAATCCGGATCCTTTTGGTGAACCGTGTGATACTTGTGACGAAGATTTCGGAGTGCCCTACATTTTTGGCGAACCGAGCGACGGGATTTCTCGGGACGTGGAGGCGACGCTCGACTATTCGGCGTTCCCGGTTTTTGACCTCGCGCCGTTCTATCTGGGGCCGGATCTTTCCGACACCTTCACTGCGAGCACGAACGCCGCGAGCATTTTCTACGATATCAATGACAAGACCTGCGGCGTTCGGTATCCGCGAACTGGGCAGGACAGTCCCGGGCGGGTCGTGTTCTTTTCGTTTCCGCTGGAGGCGATCCCGCTGGCCGACAACTCGAACGGACGGGCGGCGATCCTTGGGAATGCGCTCCGCTTTCTCGCACCCGGGTTGAACGGCCTGGCTACGATCTCGCTCGACAGCTCCGAGTACACCATCCCGGATCAGGTGATCGTGGAGGTGGCGGACTCCGATCTCGAGGATCAAGGCACGACCACGGTCACCTTTCACAGCGAGACGGCTCCTCAGGGCGTGCCGGTCACGTTGTCGGAAACCGTGCGACCGGGCGTGTTCCGCGGCACTCTTACGCTGGCTTCGTCGACCACGCCGCCGTCACCGGGCGTGCTGCCGACGGCGCAGGGAGAAACCATTTTCGCCCGCTACCACGACGCCTCGGTCAACCAGAACCGGCAGGCGTATGCGGACATCGACACGATCACTCCCGTCATTTCCAACCTGGCCCTGGATGCGCAGTACACCGAGGCCTTCGTTGTGTGGGATACCGACGAATACACGGACGCGCTGGTTGAATTCGGCGAGTCGCCGTTCTTTGGCGGGCAGATCCACCGTACCGTCATCGGGCGGCAGTTCGCCACGTCCCATTCACTTACCCTGAGCCAGCTGAAACCGGACAAGGTGTATTACTACCGGGTCAGCAGCCGGGACGTCGCGGGAAATGTCGCCGCTGTGTCGACTGATCAGGGCGGACAGCCGTTGTCCTTCAGAACGCTGGATCCGCTCACGCCGCCGTGGTCTGATGACATGGAGTCTTTCGATCTCAATGACTGGACGGTTTTCAGTTCTGAAATCACCGAAGTGGCGTGGCAGCAGGGCGAGCCGGGCCGCTATCCCGGGACGTCTCCCCACTCGGGTGCAGTGGTGTGGGGTTCCAATCTCGACGGCGAGATTATCGGGCAGGCGGAGACCTTTCTGATCAGTCCTCCGATCGAGCTGGATCCGTCGCTCGGCAACCGGGCAACGCTCCGGTTCTGGCAGGATTACGACTTCATTCCCACGTCCGAGTTTTCGATCATCGAGGGCGGCGAACTGATGCTGATCACGAACACCGCGACGGCCCCCATTACGATCGCGTCGTACATATTGAACTCGTCATTCGGTTGGGAGGAACAGGAATTCGACCTGTCGCCGCATATCGGAAAAGTCGTTTACATGGTCTGGTACTACGTTGACTTTTCCGTGGAGAACGAACGTCGCCGCGGCTGGCTCATCGACGACGTGTCCGTGACCATGCAGACGATTAATCCCGGGACTCTGTCGATCTCGAACAACATCGCGCAGTCCACCTTCAATATCTCCGGGCCGATCAGCCGTTCGCGTCAGCCGTGGTTCTTCCGCGATGAGAATGCGCCGCCCGGCGAGTACGTCGTGTCATTCAACGCCGTGCCGTACTACCAGACTCCGGCACCGGTCATTGGCGTCCTCGAGTCGGGATCCACTCTGAACGTCGCGGGCAACTACCTCTTCACGGACAGCAATTCCAACGGGATTGCCGACAGTTGGGAAAGCCAATTCCTGGGCGGCGTGAATCCGAATCTGACGCCCACAACCGACACCGACGGCGACGGCATGCCGGACTCGCATGAATTTCTGGTGGGGACCAATCCAACGAACAGCGCCTCACTGCTGAAGCTGGGCGAGCCGATGATGACGAGCAACAACGTGATCGAAGTGAAGTGGCCGACTGCGGCCGGCCGCGCGTATCAACTGCAATCGTCCACGAACGTCATCGACTGGAAAACACTGATCGACTGGTATCGCTCCACCGGTGCGGTGGGTGTTCATCAACAGGCCGCCCCGGACAACGGTTCCGTGATCTTCCGGCTTCGCGCCAAGCCGTGATCTGAAGCGCGGGCTTCAGCCCGCTTCGACGGACGATTCGATCTTAAACCTGTCGCGCCACTGCCTGCGCGAAATCTTGCCCCGGGCATTGGATTCGATCGTGTCGACGATCCACCAGTGGCGGGGCAACTGCCAGCTGGCCAGCCCGGTTCCGACACCCCGCTTGACGGTGGCCAGTTCCGCTCCCGGTTTCAGCTCAATCGCAACAACGATTTCTTCAAATCTCGTTTCATCCTGCGCGGGTACGCCAAACGCCACACAGTTCTTTACCCCCGGCTGGGCGCGGACAAAAATCTCAACCGTTTCGGGCGACAGTTTGCGGCCGGCGATGTTGATGATGTCCGAGGCTCGTCCGACGATTCGCAGTTCGCCGTCACTCAGCTCCGCCAGATCGGTGGTGACGAAACGCCCGCCGCCCAGACGGTCACCCGGCTCCGCGAGGCAGCCCAGGCCAACCGCCGCGCTTTTGACGACCAGGCAACCCCCGTCGTTGACGGCGAGCGTGACGTTGTCCATCGGGCGGCCGATCAACAACGGATCGGTGCGCGGCGATTCCGACCGGTCGTAGGCGATTCCGCCGCATTCGGTTGAGCCGCAGAAATTGTGAATCTTCAGTTGTGATTTTTTGAAAACGGCGCGTTCCAGTTCCAGAGGTAACGGCGCTCCGGCGGAAATCGCGATGCGGACATTCGCCGGAATCGAGTCCGCTTCATGCCACGCACGCCACATCGCCGGGACTGCGGGCAACACGACTGATTCGTGACCTGCCGCCGCGTTTCGGACCATTTCGGGCAACGGGGTCGGGCAGAGGATCAGTGGGATTCCATGCAGCAACAGCGGCGTGACCAGATTGGAAAAGCCATACGAATGCGCGAGACTGATCACGCCGAGATTCGGCCGTGCAGAGGAGAGTCCAATGGTGGAAACGATGTTGTCCGCGTCGGCCGAAAGCTGTTCTCCTATGAACGCGATCAACTGCGGTTGCCCGGTGGTGCCGGAGGTGATTTTCAAGTGCGCGGTCGCGGGCGGAAGCTCCGGAATCGGTGGAGCGGCCTGGCCTGGTTCGAGCGGGAGCACGGGGTGTCCGCTTCGCCACGCAGCCAGCACATTGATGACGAATTGAACGGTGTGACCGGATGGAAACTGGACAACGCCGCCCGTCGGCGAAGTGTTTTCGGCTGCATCCGCGAGTTCGGCAAACGTCCACTCGCGCCGGTTCGCGGCATCGAAAACGGCGACCCGATTTCCGTTCAGACGTGCGATAGATTGCCAGCGGTCGTAAAGCATTGCCGGTGAGCTTTCGTGTCGCTAGCGTTTCGCGCAAGCATGTTGTGTCGCTCAAGCCTCGTCCTGTTCATCGCGATTCTGCTGACCGGTTGCGCATCGACGAAACACCGTCAGCCGACCGGCCGGACCTTCGTGTTCGAGCGCGACACGTTTGCCTTCGCGAACGAGTTGCTTTGGGAATATGAAGTCGATGAAACCACCGGTGAACGGACCACCCGACCTCGCGAACCCGAGCCGGAATACCACCATTACTGTTTCCCGATGGCCCGGGCGGCCCGGCAATTTTATGACTTCGCCGTTTTTGAGCCGCAACGTGAGCGCACGAATATTGTCGCCACCGTCGATCTGATTGATGCCGTGCTCGACCGGAATCCGCGCGCCGACCCCCAGGACGTCGAGCCGGTCGTGATTCCGGGTTACGCCGGGCTGCGGGAATTGAGTGAGGACTACGAGGCCAACCTGAAACGATCCATGGGCGGCAACTGGCAGAGCTGGTTCCAGCGCGGCAACTGGCGGATGGTGCTGCCGTTCAGTCGCGGAAACCAGGCCGATGCGGCCACGGAACTGAAAGCGGGAATTGAGAGCGGGCAGGTCGCGATTGTCCATCTCTCGCGGTTTCCGGCCCTCACCATCAATCACGCGGTGCTACTGTATTCGGTTGAAGACAGCGACGGGCAGATTCATTTCGCGGCTTACGACCCGAACACCTCTGATCATCCGCTGATCCTGAAATTCAAGAAAGCGGACCGTACATTTTATCTTCCCTCCACCCCGTACTGGCAGGGTGGGAGAGTGGATGTTTACGAGGTGTTCAAGAATGGGTTTTATTGAAGGGACTGGGGGATCGGCGGGGACTCGTTCCTTGCGTCCGCCATACTTTTATTGATCTGCCTGTTTCGCTCAATCGATCCCAATGTCTTCGACGAAGCGGGCATCATCCGAAAAATTTCGAGCACCGACGATGTCCACGACACCATAACGAACACCACATCTCACCAGTTGCCGAGTCCAGGGTTCGCCGGGTTTGAGCAGGGCGCGGAGATGAGAGGCCAAGATTGTCTCAAGAGCTTTCCGGACAGTTGCACTCCCGAAGAGGATTCGAGGGGGCTTGAAATTCGCGATGCCAGTGACGTCGCTGAAGTGCTTCCAGAACGTGCCCGCAGCCTCGCTTTTGTGAAGGTGATGAAATCGGTCGTTGAGGGGTAACAATTTAACTCGGCCATCGGTTGTTTGGACGATACCTCGTCGAAACACATGGAACGCGCGCAATCCAGGACAGAAAGAAGGGAGCTCAACTGCGCACAGTTTGGTCGAGATGAGGTCAATCGCTTGTTTTGGTGTAATCAACTCGAACGCCTCAGAGTTCTCAATACGTATCCCAAAGGTTTCTTCCCACCGCATCACAATTTCAACAGCGTCGAGTCCCATGACAAAAAAGACAGTTAATATTCGCGGCACGGTTTCCAGGAGATTTTCGTTCCGTCCATTCTGAGTGTTGTCCCATAGCTCTCCGCGACGAGTAAACCGCCAAACTGGATGAATAGGGAGAGGATGTGGGTACGAGCGACTGCGATTAAAATCTGCGAATTGAAATGGTAGGGCGTGTCGCTCCGCGCGCGCAGCCGGAAGCCGGACGGGGTTTTGAACGCTCAGAATTTTTCACGGAAAAAAGAACCTGTGAAGCCCATCGGCGGACCGCGCGGAGCGACACGCCCTACCTTACTGTTTGGATTTTCCTAATGCGCGCCCGATCTCAGCAGCGTTTTCAAAAATCGGCCAGTGTGCGAAGTCTTGGATTTTGCAATTTCTTCAGGAGTTCCTTCCGCGACCATCTGTCCTCCGCCCGTTCCACCTTCGGGTCCGAGATCGATGACCCAGTCTGATTCCGCAATGAGATCGAGATTGTGTTCGATCACGATGACGGTGTGGCCTGCATCGACGAGCCGTTGAATGACGCCAACCAGTTTCTGCACGTCGTTCATGTGCAGACCAATGGTCGGTTCCTCAAGAATGAACAGGCTGGCGGTTGGTTTGCCGGACCTGCGTTGATCGGAATCCAGATTCAGTTGTTCAGCCTTTAAACCGCCGAGAAGGTGGGTGACGAGCTTCACGCGCTGCGCTTCGCCGCCGCTGAGGGTCGGGCTGGTCTGGCCGATCTTGATGTAGTCCAAACCCGTGTCACGGAGCGCCTCAAGCGGTCGCAAAATCTTTGATTGAGCGGCGAAAAACTCGATGCCCTCCGCGACGCTGAGATCGAGCACCTGGGCGATGTTCTTGCTGCGGTACTCGACGTCCAACGTTTCCGGCGTGAACCGGAGGCCGTTGCAGGATTCACACTTCACATGCGCCGTCGGCAGAAAGTTCATTTCCACTTTGATCGTTCCGGCACCCTTGCATTCCGGACACCGGCCCTGCGGGCTGTTGAACGAAAATCGGCTGGCCGTGTAACCTCGCATTCGCGCTTCGGGCGTTTGCGCAAAGAGCTTTCGAACGTCTTCGAAGAACCCTACGTAGGTTGCCGGCGTGGAGCGAGGTGTCCGGCCGATCGGTGACTGGTCCACTTCGTAGACCGATTTCAGAGATTCGTGGTTGGATACTGATGGGCCTTTGTTTGTGGTCCGTTGTTTGTTGTTCTTCGAACGCGCGCTCGTCCCGGCTTTTCGCAACTTCAAGACATGTTCGACAGCGGGTAGAAGGCATTCGCGAACGAGCGTGCTCTTGCCTGATCCGCTCACGCCGGTGACGGTGACAAACCGGTTCAATGGGAAGGAGATGGAGAGGTCTTGAAGGTTGTTGGTGTTTGCGTGAGCAAGCACCAACGTAGGACAGGCATCCTGCCTGTCTTTGAGCGCACGAGACGATTTGGAACGAGTTACGCGTTTGGTACGAGCGGATGCGTTGGGAGACAGGCTGGAAGCCTGTCCTACGACCCGCCGTTCGCCGCGACTCGGATACTTCTTCACCGCCTGCGCCGCGAGCGCCTGGCCGGTTAGCGATTCTTTGTGCTTGAGCAACTGCTTGAGCGTTCCGGTAGCGACGACTTCACCGCCGTTCACACCCGCGCCCGGTCCGAGGTCCAGAATCCAATCCGCGTGCCGCATCGTGTCCTCGTCGTGCTCCACGACGACCAATGAATTGCCGCGTTGCTGAAGTTGTTTCAGCGCGGCGAGCAGTTGCTCGTTGTCGCGGGAGTGCAGGCCGATCGTAGGTTCGTCGAGAATATAGAGCACCCCGCTGAGGTTTGAACCCAGCTGCGCGGCGAGCCGGATGCGCTGAGCTTCGCCCCCGGACAAGGTGGTGACGCTTCGGCCAAGTTGGAGGTAGCCGAGACCGACTTCCTGAAGAAAGTGCAACCGCGTCTGGATCTCGGGAATGATGTCGCGCGCGATCTTGGTTGCGCGACCGGTCAACTTGAGTTTGCCAAACCAGTCGCCCGCTTCGGTCACGGTTGCATCGGCAAAGAAGTCAATCGTAGGTTGATAGCACCCAAGGTGACGAGGCTCTTGCTTTTTTGATTGTGATTCGAGCCTCCTCATTTCCGCAGTCGCGGGACGGGCGTCGGCTGCTACGCCGAGCCTCACGGATCTGGCGAGTGCGTTCAATCGGCGGCCCTCACACTCGGGGCAGGTCTCGCGTTCATTGGCCCAACGCCACCAGCTTTCTTCGATCGAATCCGCGTCCGCACCGCGATCGACATCCGGAAGATAAAAAAGTTCGCCGAATCCACGGCAATTCGGGCACCAGCCCTGAGATGAGTTGTAGGAAAAGTTCTTGGGGTCCAGCGGTTCGAATGAACGGCTGCAAGACGGGCAAACGCGATGGGTTGAATGAACCGTTTCTTTCGCCCGATTGTCGATGGCGAAGAGGATGCCGTTCCCGACGCGCAATGCCTGGTCAATCAGCTGGTGGGGTGAGGCTGCGGCCGAGCCTTCTTTGGAATGGGCTCCGCGGGAGCGTCGCCCTACTGGCTTCTTGGAAGCCGCTCCTTCAAGAACACCGATGACTACTTCGACATCGTGTTCCTTGAACCGATCGAGGCGCAGGCGTTCGGTCGTCGGATACATTTTTCCATCGGCGCGAACTTCCTTGTAACCGTGTTTGGCTGCCCATTCTGCGACGTCGGTGTGGAAGCCTTTCCGATTCCGAACCACCGGTGCCAGCAAGAGAAGGTCTCCGCGCTTCTTTGAGTCCGCGATCAGGTGTTTGCTGACTTCATCGGCGGATTGTTCCTGAACGGGTTCGTGGCAATCCGGGCAGTATTGTGTGCCGAGCCGGGCGTAGAGCAGGCGGATGAACTGATAGATTTCGGTGATCGTTGCGACGGTGCTCTTGCCGCCGCCGCGAGAAGTGCGTTGCTCGATGCTGACCGTCGGTGGAAGTCCGGCAATGAGATCGACGTCGGGCCGCGACATTTGTTCCACGAATTGTCGGGCGTAGGTGTTCATGGAATCGAGGAATCGCCGTTGGCCTTCGGCGAAGAGGAGATCAAATGCCAACGTGCTCTTGCCCGAGCCACTTACGCCGGTCACGACGACGAACTTCCCGCGCGGAATAGCCAGCGAGATGTTCTTCAGGTTGTGTTCGCGTGCGCCGTGGATGGCGATGCTGTCACTGTTCAGTAGCTTGTCTTGTGTCTTCGGCACCGGCGCAGTTTTAGGGCATTCGTCGAGGAGAGCAACTGGGAGTTCACGATTTCAACATTGAGGACACCAGGAGTGCGAAAGGAGACACTCGTGGGTATTGGCTGGGCGGCTTCAACTGGCCCCTGGAAACCGTTGTTTGCGTCCTAACTGTTGTGATCGACGGGGTTAGCTTGAGCATCGCGATAGCTCTCCATCGGAAGGAATTCGGCCGGGCCAAAAATGGCAGGCTTGTTGCGACTGTTGTGTTCCAGCCTGCCCGACTGAAAATTGAATTAGTACCATGAAAATTACCGGAACCGGCAGCAACGAAGTCCTTTCGAACTACCAGCACGGCGAGTCGCCTTTGGACGCACGAGTCGCCTTGCTCAAGCAGGCTCAGGATTCGATGAAGGAACAGAGCGATCAACTGGTGGAAATGATCGAGGCGGCGGGAACGTTGCCCAAAAGCGACCATCGCCTCGACGCATTTGCGTGAAATTGGGTGGAGGGGGAGCCTTGGGGACTCCAGGGACAGCCCGTTGTTTGTCGCCAATATCGTTTTTTCAGGCTCAATCGCCTCACTGAATTAAAGGGTTGAGGCAATTCTTCCGAATTCAAACCATGGACGAAGAACGTTTTCTCAAAGTCTACGAAGAAATCATGCAATGCACCGAGGCGGGTGCACGTTGTGTCTTCATGTATCTCTCTTCAGAGAAGGAGGACGGGAGCGGAACTGTCGCGGGCGTGGCTCAGACGAGCTTCTGAAGTCGCTGGTCGGCGGTCAGCTTCTTGACCATGTCCTTGATCTTCTGCATCCAACTTTTCTTCGTGGGCCCATGAGGGGTTGCCAAATCTGCCCACCAACTGCCGTAAGTTGCGGCTCTATTCCGTGCTTGTTTTCGCCACCGGCCCTGCTCTCCAAGGATTCTGCTTGATTGGTCAAAGTTGATCCCCCCACTCCCCCGACGGCTGCCCCTCTGCAAATTTTGTAAGGTTCAATGCATCCGATCTCCGCTTCCGGTCGTATCTCCTGTTGAACAGCGCGGTCGAGGAAGGTTCCCCGGCCGCCAAACCAACCAACAGAATCGACCTTGTGAAAAGCATGATCGCGAATCAGGAACGCACCGTTTCAACGGTAGGCGCCAAAAAAACCAATTCACGCCGGGATTTTCTCGGGCGCACGCTCCCCGGCAGCCTCGCCGCAGTCGGCATGGGCGCGATGCTCCTGCGTCCTTCCTCTGCGAAAGCGGATCACCTGCCCCCGGATATCGCGATTCTGAACTACGCGCTCACCTTGGAACATCTGGAAGCCGCCTTTTACCTTCAAGGATTGCAACGGTTCACGGCACGTGATTTTTGTAGTGGGCAGCGTATCAGCCAGCTGGGACCGAAGGTGGTTCGCGATCTGCACAAAAACCTTTTGGTAGTGCGGGATCATGAAGTCGAGCATGTGATGGTGCTGGAATCAGTGATCCAATCTTTGGGCCGCACTCCGGTTTTGGCCTGTCAGTATGACTTCGGTTACGATGGCCCGGATGGTTTCCTGCGCGTGGCGCAGGCATTGGAAAACACGGGGGTGATGGCCTATACCGGTGCTCTCGCTCAGATTCAGAATGTAGATCTCCAGACCGCCGGCGCCACGATCGCCACCGTCGAAGCTCGGCATGCGTCGTATTTGAACCTGATCAATGGCGACAGCCCTTTTCCGATGGCGTTCGATGAGGCGAAGACGATGGATGAGATCCTGGCGATTGCCGGACAGTTCATTGTCAGCTGTCCTTGAACGATTCCAACCAGGCCGGATGAACCGACTATCGAGCGTTCGACCAGGTTTGGTTTGGTTGAAAGCGAACTTGAAATGCTTTGACACAGGGTGCGGTTAACATTGAAGACTTGCGAACGATGGCGAACAAACTGGATCGCTTGACACCCGCCGATCCGCAGGTGCTCGAAGAAGCGGAACTACTGCGTCGGGTGGCGGAGGGCGACGAGCCGTCCTTCACCCGACTGTATGACGGCCTGGCGAAACCGTTGTTCTCGGTAGCGATGAGCATCCTTCGCGATGTTTCCGCGTCAGAGGAAGTCTTGCAGGAAGTCTTTGTGCTGATCTGGGAACGGGCGGTCCAATATGATCCGAAGTCCGGCAAACCGTTGACTTGGGCCGTCGTGCTGACTCGCAACAAATGCATCGACCGGATCCGTTCGCAACAACGTCGCAACCGTTTGTCTGAAATGATCGAAGCATCCGGGAGCCATCGACCCGCCGAGGGACCGGCCCCCGCGTTTGGCCAGATGGTGGTGCGCGAACAGGTCGAGACCATGCGGGCGGCGATGAACGATCTGCCCGTGGATCAACGGCACGCCATCGAACTGGCATTTCTCGGCGGGCTGACCCAGACCGAGATCGCCACTGAACTCAAGCTGCCACTCGGTACGGTCAAGGCCCGGATCCGACGCGGGATGTTGCAGTTGCGGACGCGACTCGAAGAGAGCAACTTGTCAGACGATCAGATCGCACAGAACTGACTATGAAGAAGGAACAAATCGAAGAGCTGGCGGCGTCGTATGCCGCCGGTGCGCTGGACGGCGAAGAGCGGCGCGAGCTGGAGCAGTTGCTTGCCGATGGCGATCCGGTTGCGGTCAGTGAAGTCGCGCGGTTTGGCGATGTTGCCGCCATGATTGCACTCGCCCAGGCACCAGACAGTGAGCCTGCTCCCGCAGTGCGTGATCGATTGCTCAATCAGATTCGTGGGAAGAACCCGGCTTCGAAATCTGCAGCGAAAATTATCATGCCGCCGATGCCCGGATTCAAATTTGTCTTCGGCGAGGAAAAGGGAGAATGGGTGCAACTGCCCGTTCCCGGTGCGTCAGTGAAACTGCTTTCGATGGATCAGGAACGTGGTTATGCAGTGGTGATGGGCAAGCTTGAAGCGGGTGCGAGTTATCCGCCGCACACACACATTCACGCGGAACAGGTGTTCGTGCTGTCCGGCGATCTCAACATCGGCCAGCAACGGATGGAAGCGGGCGATTTTCATCAAGCCGACGCCGGGACGACCCATGACGTGAATTATTCCGAAACCGGCTGCACCATCCTCGCCGTGATCTCCCTTCCCGATCTCCAAGCCCAGATGGCCTGAGACGCAAGGGATCGTCGCTCCGCGCGGTCCGATGGCGAATCCAGCTACGCTCCGATGGATCGGGTAATTCCCAACTCACCAACACGCTCAATGGCGCGCGCGGAGCGACACGCCCTACCTTTTTTCAGTCTTACTGATTAGTGTGAATTCGTGTCCATTCGTGGTTTCCCGCTCCACTTGGCGAAGTCGTCGCGGTGCGTTTGAGTGAGGGCATCGGGCTGGTAAAACTTGTCGTAGAATTCAGCATCCAGATGAGCCGCTTGAAATGCCATCACGGTGCGGTAGGCGGGGATGTGCGCGGGGAAGCGGCCGTAGCGCTTCCACAAATATTCACAGTACGCGACCGTTGCCTCGATCGCCTTTTCACTAATACGCGGAGTCCGGGTGCCGACCTGATCTGGATTACTCCAGGCGTTCAGTTTGTTGTCTTTGGAAAATGTCCCGGTCGTTCCAAACTTCCGTTCCACCACCGCTTCCACGGCGTTGCGCATCGACGGATACGCGGGCGGGCAAAATGGTTTCAGCAGAGGTTCCCCGCCGTGGTTGAGACCGATCGGATACCGGACAGGAGAGTCCTTGCCCAGCAACCGCATCACACCGCCGATCAAGGCATTCATGCCCAAATACCGAGAGGCGGGCATGGTCGCCATTTCGAAACCGAACGCGTCAAACCACGCGGTTTCGTGATTCGCAAAATAGGGAAATCCGCCCAGGCCCAACGCTTCACACGTGAGCGCCAGATTCTGCAACATCAGGCCTTGTTCAATCGACGCGAACTCCGCGACCATCAGCTCGACGTGCTTCACGGTAGCGAGTTTTCCCTTCGCTGGATCGTCCTCGAGGTGGCCGCCCTTGCTTCGGGCGAATTGACCGATTCCGGCGGGGCGGAAACTTGCGCGTTCATCGAGAATGAAGGCACCGGTTTCCTCGTTGAAAATCTCCAGCAGGCCGTTGATGTAGAGGAGCGAGAGATCGTTGAGCGGTACAAAGGTCGTGGAACCAGCGGCGTTCGCGGACCAGCGATTAACATTGATGTTCATCAACGGTTCGACCGGTGGTGCGCTGCGGGCGGACTTCAACCGAACTCGTTGTCGTTGATAAATTTCACTGAGCCTGCCGTTCTTCGCGAGGTCGATTAGTCCGATTACTTCGTCAGCCAATAATTCCTGAGGGCGCTTGATCAGATAGGTGGCGTTGTCATTTGTCACCGCCAGGGAAACCGACTGGATGCCGTCGCCCGAGGCAATCGTCCGTCCGACGAGTCCGACCATGATGTTGCCGCCCTGGGCCTTGCCAAAACTCAGGTCGGCCAACACGCGACCGCTGATGCCGCTCGCGGAAAACGTCAGCGCGGCCTCTTCGCTGTCAGACAGGGGAACCGGATCAAACCGGCTTTCAAATGCGAGCGGGCCTTCCGGCATTTTCATGCCCGCACCGAAACGGCGCGAGCGCCGGTTGATCAGTGCCGACCACAGGGAGCTTCCTTTCAACGGATTATCACCAGACGGGTCGGGGGTGGACAAAGGTTGGCTCATGCGGTCGAACTGGCCGAAGCTTAGCCGAAGTCTTTAAATAGCCAATCCTTCTTGCAAAGTAGGACGGCGCTTCCAGCCAGTCTTCCCCAGCGACTTTGCGTGTGGTGCGTTTGAAAGTGGGAGTCAACCGGATGCCGGACGGTGGGGCGAGTTCTCCGAACGAGTCTGGCTCACTTCACCTTGCCCCACACTTTCAAACACGCTCCTTTGTGTGGAAATGTTTTCCTTCCCCTTCCGCTGGTTTTGGCGCGCGGGACTTCTTCGGAGAATTGCCAGCAAGATGCTGGCAACACGTTACCTCAGAAGGGAAGGATACGCATGTCTAACGCGCGTTCGGCCAGCCAGCCGGTGGCCACGATGGCGATCACTGCCGAACCACCAAAGCAAATGATTCGGCGGTAGAAACGCGTGTCGCGCAGCAGAAATGCAATTGGCAAGAACAGCGCGACAATTGCCAGCTGACCCAGTTCCACGCCGATGTTGAATCCGCCGAGACTCAACGCAGTGGAGCCGGGAGGCAATCCCAGATCACGTAGCACGGAAGCGAATCCAAAGCCATGGACCAGGCCGAATCCGAACACGATCCAGGCGGCGCGATCTCGGAAGAAGGACCAGAGATTGTTCACGGCAGCCACGATCACGCTGGCCGCGATCACCGATTCGATCAGTCGCGACGGCAGGTTGATCAGATTGAGCGTGGCCAGACACAGCGTGATCGAGTGGGCGATGGTGAATGCCGTCACCAGTTTGATCGTGCGGTTCATGACAATGGAAAATTCATTTGGACGTTGCGCTGCGTGTAACAGTTCTTTGTCGCTTCGTGGACGCCAGAGCACGGCCGGAACAAGGAGCGCGAGCAGGAAAAGAATGTGGTCGAGCCCGATCCAGATATGATGGACGCCTTCCTTCACAAACGTGGCGAACTGTCGGACGGGCGACACCGTGGCGAGGCTGAGTGTTTGATCCCGGGTTTCCGGACTGAAGACGGCGGTTTGAACCTGGTCGCTTTGGCGAAGTTGCAGAAGGCCGCGATGCTGCGGGTCGAAGTCAAACAGGAGTCCGTAGCTGATGGTCAGATTTTCCGAGTTCACTGGCAGGGCACCATGAAACCGGAGAACGGCGTAGGCTCCGTCGGAATGTTCGTCGATTAACAGGTCGCCGGGAACCAGTTTTATCGGTTGGTCTTTCGCCGACACGTTCAGATGCTTCAACGCATATGTTGTGATCTCCTCCTGTCGTGCGCGAACTTCTCCCCAGGTGATTTTGTGATCCCCGTTTGCGTCGAGTCCGACAGCGTCTTCGAGATCGCGCAGCGCAATGTCCCATTCGCCTGCGACGGCACTGTCGCTGACATCGATTTTCAAGTAGGCATCACTGAGTTTGTGGGCGTGGCAGTTGAGGCCAATTAGGCACGCGAACAAGACGAGCCACCGCGCGACCGATCCCGATTTGCGGGATAGCTTGATCATTGAGTTGATCGGCGGATCCAAACGAGGGCCACGAGACGTCCACCGGCGGCGGCGTGTCGATTCGCCCGCGCGGATGATCACCTCCCAACGTGAGGTGATGAACCGGTGCAGACGTAGTTGAAGCGGCGTAGGTGACATGCGAACGTCTTGAGTTACGGAAATTTTCATGGCGTTGAAGCGTTCGCGGTTTTGATGTTCGGCGCGGTCGGTTTGCCGAAGAGAAACGTGCGGGTAGATTCCACGATGTCACGGGCTCCCACTTTTTCCGCAGCCTCGATCAAGATCTGCGCGTCGGCCCATTCCTTTTGTTCGGTCCAGTTGAGCAGGGCGATTTCGAGGGCGCGTTGGGGATCGTGTTTGAGCCGCAATTGAAAGCGGGCCTCCTCGCGCTGGTGAAGTGCGTTCCCGCGCAGTCGGGCGGCGTCGAATCTTGCGCCCAGCATTTCGACCTGCCGGGCCAGTTCGCCCATGCGGTCAGGTTCTTTCAAAGAGAGTTGCTGGTTCGCTTCGGCGAGGCGGAGCAGCAGACTGTCGATGTGCTCATAGTCGGCGAGAGCGTTCAGTGCTTCCATCGGTCGATTTTGTGAAAGCAGAACATCCGCGAACGCCGCCAAGGCAAACGGATCTTTTG
Organism: Verrucomicrobiota bacterium; assembly: GCA_041689265.1. Classification (GTDB taxonomy): domain Bacteria; phylum Verrucomicrobiota; class Verrucomicrobiia; order Limisphaerales; family RI-55; genus JBDNGP01. The sequence continues at coordinate 42,213 of JBDNGP010000048.1, read as the reverse complement.
GGGCCAACCGGAGCGCTTCTTCGTAGTGTTGAAGCGCGAGATCGGCAATGCCGCGACGTTCCGCAAGTTCGCCCAGCGTGACTGAAGCCCAGGCACGGACGCGCAGTTCTTCCGATGTGAATTCTTCGTGAGTTGACGATTCAGACACGAGTGAACGGGAGAGCAGGTTGTAGGCGCTCTCCGCTTTTCCAGTTGCGCCACCGAGGGCGGCGGTCACCGTCGTCGCGGCCAGAGGATCCGCGAAGCGCATCGACTGCAAACACGATTCCCGTGCGGCGTCGTATTTTCCGAGAACGGTCAGGATCACTGACCGGGTCAGCCAGGCCTGGCCGTTTTGCGGATCAAGGTGCAGGAGCTTGTCGAGGTCTTCGAGCGCGCCGTCGAAATCGTGCAGACTTTGGCGAATGGTGGCGCGCAGCAGCAACACATCAGTCGGCGGTTCGGTCTGGTTCCACCAGGGCGCGAGCAGGGTTTGCACTTGATAGAGATAACGCGGGTCCGCCTCGGTGCGGGCGAGTTGGATCAGTTCGCGGGAAAGTGGAATGGCGGCGGAAAGCGTGGTTTCGGACGGCGACGTGGAAAATCGCAAACGGCGCAGTTCGTCGGATTCGGAGCGTGAGAGGGTTGTCTTCAGCCGGGTGAGCACTTCGTCGTCGTTGTGAGGAACTCGCGGTGCGGCGAACGCATCACTTGAAACTAGAAGGGCAATCAGAAGAATGGCAAAATATCCCGACCGTGATCGGAAAGTGAAATTGGGGAGCGCGCGCGTCCCGCGCGCCGACCTCGCCGTCCCGGCGAGGTCTTCCGGCTGATCATTGAAAGAGGTGTGGCAATTTGGGTGCCTCCGGAGTTCCCGAGGTGTTCGGCGGGACGCCTCACACGGCACGCGGGACGCGTGCGATCCCCTTTTCTCTACATCGTGCGAACCGGCTTCTGGTAGTGCTGATTTGGTTTGGGATTTCATTTCGGAGAATCGGAGAGGTTTCAGAAAAAGGCGGCGGGCCTCGGCAGACACACGATTATTTTTTACCCGAAGCCCGCCGTTCATTCCCATCCGGGATGAAATTAGAAATTGTTTGGGTGAGGAAAGGGACGGACGCCGGGACTTGCGGGCCGGCGCCCGTCGTTCTTCCAATCACCGCGAGCCTACTGGACTTTCGCGGAAACGGTGTTTGCATCAACCTGGGTCTCGGTCAGGTTGACCTTGCGGTCGGCGCTAACGCGTATGAATCCCTTGTCGCTGGCGGGCTTCGGAGCACTCAGGCGGCCGGTGTTTGGATCGTAGCTGGCGGCCGCAGGCTGGAACCCTCCGTTCACCATCGCGCTGGTCTGCACACCGATGGTGATGGTGGTGTTCGGTGAACCAGGAACCGGCGGGTTGAGATAGGGGAATTGGTTCGGGAACATCATCGCGTTGACGGTGGCTCCATCCGTAAGCGGTGCGTCGCCGACCGGGGCAACATCCGGTGTGAGCAGCTTGCCCATGACGACTCGCAGGGCGATGTCCACTACGTCATCACCGGGACGGCGTCCGTTCGGGAAACCGGCGAGATCGGCTGCGTTCGCGTCCAGCACTCCCTCGGTGAATCCGGCGATCACGCCCATATTGTTTTGGGCGTCGCGAGCAGTCGGGGCAACATCCGTGTTGAGCCGTTGCATTTCGCCGACCGAACCGTTGTTGTTCAAGCCGGTGACCCCGGTGAGGAACGCGGCCACCAGATCGTTGCGGGGAATCGCGGTGGGCGCGGGAACGCTGAACAGCAGTTCCAGAATCGCCGGCAGCGTCGGATGCGTCACGTAGTCGATGAACTGTCCGTCGTCCTTCGGCTCGGACGCGTTGAAGTTGTCCTTGTCCTTCACACCGATCACCACTTCGTTGACCAGCGGCATCGAGAGGCGCGACAGCTGGGTGTAGGTTTTAAGAATGTCGCCCTCGACCTTGCTCGCGGTGGACCAGCTTCCGATGATCGGGCTGCCGCCTTCGGCTAGCAGAAATGCTTTCGGCACTTCGATGCAGATTGAGGTGACGTTTTTGTAGGCGAGCGAATCACTGGCACCATCTTCGGCACCCAGCGGATTGAGGTTCACCAGATCGAATGTTTCGCCGAGGTTGACGACGAACGGATCCTTGCGTTGTCCGACGAACACCTTGCCCTTGAGCGCGGTGCCGGGGAGATCAACTTCATACATGTAACTGTTCGCATAGGCGTCGTAATCCGGGAACGTCTTGTTGCCGACGTTGTCCTGCGGTTTGGTGAACAAAGCCATGCTGGTCGTCGGATTGATGACCGGCGTCACGGTGCCAGTGCGGCGGGGACCATTGATGACGTTCAACGTGTATTGCTGGTCCACGTTGAGGGCCGAGGTGTTCCCGGCGGTGATCGCGCCGACGGCCAGCACCGGCACTGCCACGGTGCGCTGATTTTCAACGGGACCGATGGTGAGCGAAATGTCTTTCAACGTGTTCTGAAACTGGAATTGGAACGTGATGTCCTCCATCGCGTCGCCGTTGTTGTCCACATGGATTTCATAGACGGCGTTCGGGTCCATCTGGAAATAGTTGGGACCCCCGTAGGCGTCCTGAAGCGGGACGTAATTGGCGATAAGGGTGACGTAATCCTCGCGTCCCGGCTCGTAACTCATGAACGAGTAGTAGTCGGTGCAATCGAGTTTTGGGGTGGAGGTGATGAGCGGCGCCTCGCGATGACTGGAGGCGAACCCGAGGGTCGCGAGACCCAGGGCGGCGGCCGTCATGCCGGCGTTTCGAAGGAGTGAGGTTGAGTTCATAGGCTGCAATGGTTTTAGTGACTTACACGAACCATTACGTCCGGGAACCCGGACCGGATGCATGAAAAGTGAAAAAGCGGATCGCGGAGTAGCGACCGAGGATTTTGAGCATCTCCGGTTCAAACGATTGACTTGCCCGGTCGGTATCAACCGCTATCCTCCGGCCCCTCGTGAGAAACCCAAAGATCAAAGCTGTTCCGGGATCGGACAAACTAAGTTTGGCTCAATAAAACTGTTCGACAGCATGACATTCGACGAAGTGCATCGGGTAATAAAGCACGGGCAGATTCAAGCTCTTGAGGAAGTCATCCCTTCAGTTCTGAGCCCGAACACAACGAACCAATTCGGTTGGACTCTTTTGATGGCTGCGGCGCTCGAAGGGAACACAAAAATCGGATTCTTCCTGATGGAGCACGGGGCAGACGTTGCGGCCCTGAATCATTTCGGTGAGAGCGCACTATCGCTGGCAGCACTCAAAGGTCATTTGCCTTTTGTGAAGTTACTGAAGTCACGAGGGGCTTCGGGAGTTGTCCGTCCGCACGGGCACGATTTGGAGAGTTGGCTCAGAAATGCTTCGGGCCTTCCGCAAGCAAAGATTGATGCTATTATGGAGACCGTGTGAAGAACGTGTCTGAACACCAACGGGTATAGCGAAGGTGAGGGATGATCCGCCGGTTGATGCGCGCGGAAGCGTTTGCCGTCACGTGCGGAGCGACGCTGCCCTACCATCGAAGTTTCCGGTTGAACGCGGGATTGAGAACGATCTTTCTGCTGGGCCCATCGTTCTCAATGTCCGTATTAGAAACTCATTCCCGCCGTGAGGCCGACCCATTGGACGCTGACTTCGACGGAGCTGTTGGAGTATTCGCCGTCGAGAAGGTCGGCGGTGCCGACGTAGGCGGTGGTCGGCAGATCCCATTGCCAGGCGGCGTCCACGTGATACCGACCCCAGCGATAGCCGACGCCGAGTCCGACGGTTTGTTCCATGATGGCAGCGGTCAACGGGGTCAACGTTCCGCTGGGCACCGGGCTTTCGCCAAAACTGTATCCGGCGCGAAACGACCAGTGCTCGCCCGGCGTAAATTCCACACCAGCGCGATAGACGAACTGATCCTTCCAGTTTAGCGGAACGGTGTCGTCGATTGAATTGCTGCCGAGGAACGCATTCAGGTCGGCGTTGTTGCCGTTGGTCAGATGCAGTGGCAGGGAATCGAAGGCGTCACTCCAGTTGATCCAGTCCACCTGGCCGAGCACCCGCCATTCAGAATTGATCTGCCAACCCGCGCCGACGGTCACCATCTGAGGAAAGGTGTTTTCCACCTCGGCATCGTAGGCGAAGTCCGGTTGCACGCCCGCGAATGGTCCGCCGAGTGCGGTCAACTCCGCGCTCGCATTGCCGGTGATCGTGCCGTTGGCCTTGACCGTGGAGGACGTCTTGTAAGTGACGGCGAAATGCAGATTCGTCGTGGGCCGGTAAAGAACGCCGAACTCGCCGTCCACACCGAATCCATCGGTGTCGAGATCAACCAATGTTTTGAAACCGGCCAACGTCGGGTTCGATTGAAAGACGTAGGCGGTGTTGAGCTGGTTGTTGTTGTAGAGCAACCCGACACTCGCGCCAATCGACAGTTTTTCCGTGATGGCGTATCCGGCACCGAAAGCGGAACGGATCACCAGAATTTGCGACTGGTTGTCCACGAGTCCGTAGCTCGTCGTGCCGCTCAGACCGCCCGGCGGATCGACGTAGCGCCACTCGTCGGTGAGCATCGTGTCGGGTGAGATCCCGATGCCGAGCCCGAACTTCTCAGTGACCGGGAACACGACGGCGAGATCCGGAAACACTCCGGACGCGTCCAAATCCGAGCCGGACGGGTTTGCCGCATTCGTAAATTCACCCGAGGGGAAAGCGGCGGTGACACCGAGATCCAACGCGATGGAATTGAAATCACTGAGAGCTGCCGGGTTGGCCGTGATCGCAGCAGTGGCGGAATCGCTGAGAGTCGAATCCGCACCACCCAGCGACATCGAACGTGCGCCCACGCCATTCCTGAATACACCGTTGGCTTGCGTTTCCGTCGCGCTTGGGAAGGAAAGAATCGCGGCGATCACGAGACCCGTCGAGGCCGCGGTGGGGCGTGCAAGTTTGCGGTGCCGGAATGGTATTTGGTTCATGTGAGCTTTTTGTATTTCTTGTCTCCGGCCAGTTTTTTGACCATGTCCTTGATCTTCTGTGCCTGAGATTTATGGGCGACCATCGTAACGTCGTCGGTCTGGACGATGATCGAATCACTGATGCCGACGACGGCGATGGGGGTGCGGTTCTTGGTGCGTGAATCGAAAACGATGTTTCGCTTTGCATCCACGTGCACGAAATTCGCCACGGCACAGTTGCCATTCTTGTCGTTTTTTAAATGACGAGCGAGCGCGGTCCAGGCACCGAGGTCGTCCCATTCAAAATTACCGTCCGCGCACACGACATTCTCCGCGTGCTCCATTAATGCGTAGTCGATGGAGATCTTTTTCACGTTCGGATATTCCTTCTTCAACTTGCGCGCGAGTTTTGCCGGGTCATTCGCGACCTTTGACCAGCCCTGGCAGTAGTCGAATATCTCCGGCTGATGCTTTTCCAGTGCGAGCGTCACCGTCGCAAACGACCAGATGAACATGCCGGCGTTCCAGCGATACTTGCCGCTTTTCAAATAAGTCTTGGCTCGGGCGAGATCAGGTTTTTCAACGAACTTCTTGGCGGCGAAGAACGTGGTCTTTATTCCAGAAGGCAGCTTCAATTTGTTGCCGGTGTGAATGTAGCCGTAGCCCGTCGCTGGTTCGGTCGGCTTGATGCCGATCGTCACGATGGTCTGGTCCGCAGCGGCGAGATCGAACGCGTCGCCAAGCACGCGTTGGAACTTTTTGGCGTCAGGAATTACATGATCCGCTGGCAACACTGCCATGACACCGGTGGTTGACCGGGCACCCACCAATGCTGCGCCGAGAGCGACGGCGGCACAGGTATCACGTCCGATCGGTTCAGCGACGATGTTGCCTCTGGGTAGCTTTGGGAGCTGTTTGGCGACGGTTGCCGCCTGAACTACGTTCGTGATGACAAAGATGTTCTTCGCCGGAACGATCGGCAGGACTCTTTCGACGGCCTCTTGTAGGAAGGACTTTTTGCCGAGCAACGAGAGGAGTTGCTTGGGGGTTTTCTCCCGGCTCACGGGCCAGAAACGTTCGCCGCGACCACCGGCCATGATGATGACGAACCGGTCCTTGGGATCAATTTTGCTTTTCATGTGTTGAAACTGCCGTGACATTTCAACCGTGCTGCTGTCGATAGGGAAAGCATCTTTTGCAATCGCACGAACTTGTCGTAAGTCTGTCACACATCAATTCGTATGAATTTGTCCATCATTGTCCCGGCGTTTAACGAGGAAAAATTTCTTCCAGCGACGATGAAGGCCATTCACGGCGCGGTCCCGGTGTTCGATGCCGCCGGCTGGAAATGGGAGCTGATCGTCTGTGACAATAATTCCAAGGATCGCACCGCTGAAGTTGCCAGAGAGCTGGGTGCCAGAGTCGTCTTTGAACCGATCAACCAGATTGGCCGGGCGCGAAACACCGGAGCAGCGGCGGCAGCCGGTGAGTGGCTGATGTTTATCGATGGTGATTCGGAACCGAGCGTTGAGGTCTTTCAGAAAACGCTCCTGCACATGCAGAATGACCGGATCATGGCGGGCGGTTGCATCATGGAGCAGGACATGGACAGCCATTTGTTGAGGACGCTCACGGAAGTTTGGAATGGATTTAGCCGGATGATGCGTTGGATGGCCGGTTCCTATATTTTTGTGCGGGCGGAAGCATTCCATGAAGTCGGCGGATTTGATCTGACACGATACGCCGGGGAGGAAATCGTGCTCAGTCGCGCACTAAAACGACTCGCGAAAGAACGAAAGCAGGAGTTGACCATTATCTCCGAGCATCGATTGAAGACCTCTTCCCGGAAAATCAAGCTCTACTCCAAGCGCGAACAGTTCGGTTTGCTTTTTCGCTCCGCACTGCTGCCATTCACCGTCATGAACCGACCGCAGGCGTGGTGGTACGACGGGCGACGATAATCAGGCTTCTGCGACGGAGCAGGGTGCCAGAATGGCCTCACTCATTCCATGAATGATCTTTTTGTCCGCGGGACAGATCGTAGCCAACACACCACACAGCTTCGCCTGGGCCTGATCGCCCTCTCCATGAACGAAGTAATAAGGGCACAGCCGGACGCGGCCTTTCATCGGCACGACGGTTTGTTTCTCAAAATCAACCCACTCGGCATCGATCACTCTTGGTTTGTGATACCGCTGCAGAATGTAAGGTGATTGTTGAAAATCGCTGATGGCTTCGTCCACCGCTGTCGACCAATCCGCTTGAGACAGGTCGCTTCCCAAATAGACACCGCGTGCGCCCCATGCTTTCTCTGAGTAACCGGAGACTTTCAGAATCAGATCCCGATCGCGTTGCGAGAGCGTCTTGAGCTGCTGCCAGTCGGTGAGGTTGAGGTCGGGGTAGGCGGCGTGCGGCGGCAGCGGCGCGGGATCGACGACCCACGTCATCGGAACGTGAGCCTTCAATTGCTTGAGGAAACCGTCGCCCAGTTGTTGCCGCCAGAACTCGTGCAGGTTGCGGTTCCAGAGAAGTGCAAACGACTGTTTTTCTTCAAAGATGGGTTTTGGAGGCGGCGTCAACTGGAGCCGGCCTTGAACGGCTTTTTCAAAAATGGTCCTGGCTGCCGGAATGTTATCGAGATCAAACAGTTCAAAGAACCGATAGACCGACTCGCCGTCTCTGAAATCTTCAAAATGTTCATCGCGCAACCGGAACCGGTCTCCCGGCAATTGATCGGCAAGCCACTGCATCTCCGGTCGATACGTTGCCGCCTCATCGGAAACGACGAGGTTGACCGGTGCCGAGGCTTCGAAGATGCCCGAAAACCCGGAAATCATCTGACCGGCGCCACCAATGACGTGGGCTCCGTTGCCGGCGTAAGCCTGGTTTAACCATGCGGTCAGTCCAATTCCACCGGGCACGCTGTCCAGTTCGGTGATCGCAAACCCTTCCTCGGTTAACAGGATGTCCGGCCGGATCACGCGGGGAACGGCGTTCTTGAAAGTGGGTTCGTTCTGAAGCCTGAGTAGCGGCTCTGGTTTTCCCTGGTCGAGGAGCTCCGAAATCCATTCCGGCTGCCGACCGTTACCGCTTTGTCGATGCAGCAGATTGATGGCGCGATAGAACTGGAGGAAAACCCTGCCGAGGGAGTCCAGATTCTTCACGAGCGCCGGGCTCAGGGGGAAGGGATCGGGGCTGATCCGCCACTCGTGACCGAAGAAGAGTCCGCCCGGGGGCATCCGGTTTCGAACCGCAAGCGCCCGCTCAACAGATTGGTTGGATGTCGTGGCGTCCATTTGCGCCGCGATCAAAAATGAATGGAAAACAAACCGCCAGCCCTATTATTTTGTTTGAACGGAGCGACCACGGAGCGGCCCGGGAACGGAAACGCTACCGGGACCGTTTTTGTTCCTAAATACTTGGAATTACGATAAAAACGGGGTTCAAAAAATAACTGAGATTTTTGTGGATTATTTGAAGTCCTTTGGTACATTCGCTCACCTTTGAGACGGCGGCAGGTCCGAGTGACTGCCAAGATTCAGTTTTTTTAAATTTGAAATAGACGAGATTCGTTGGCGTTAACATGAGTAAGAATCCGGTCAAAAAGAAAGCGGCCAAGACGGAAAATACCGCTTCAAAACCGAAGAAATCGAGTTCAGGAATGTCGGCCAATGTGGCTGCAATTCTCGGCGTCGGGATGACCAACGGCAAGCGAGGCGGGCCGAACTCGAAGACCGTTGCGGCGAACGGGATGCCGAAGGTTAAGCCTGAATGGCTGAAGTATTATAAGATTCTCATGGAGCTGCGCGAACGGTTGCGCAACCAGATGGCTGGACTGGCCAAAGAGTCTGCCGAAGAAATCGCGGGATACAGCCTGCATATGGCGGATTCTGGCACTGATAATTTTGACCGGGATTTTGCGTTGAGCCTTCTTTCCTCCGATCAGGATGCGGTCTATGAGATCGAAGAAGCCATGCAGCGCATTGAAAAAAAGACCTACGCTGTCTGTGAACTGACCGGGAAGACAATTCCCAAGGCCCGACTGGACGCGATTCCTTGGACACGGTTCACCGTTGATGCGCAGATGCAGTTGGAAAAAGAAGGCGCTTTGAAGTCGCGTCGTCTTGGTAATTTAGGTTCGGTCGATTCTTCGGGTTCGTTTGAAATGGCGGACGATGATTCGGACGACGGTAAATCTTCAAAATCTAAGAATTAATCATGCCGCGAGAAATTGTAACCATCGAATGCACTGAAGCCCGAGCTGAAGGGAAACCACCTTCGCGCTACATGACCACCCGCAACAAGAAGCTCCAAACGGAAAAGATTGAAAAGAAGAAGTTCAATCCCTTCCTCAAGCGTCATACAGTGCATCGCGAAATTAAGTAATTTTCATTATGCCCCGCAAGAACACCAAAGAAAAAGACACGAAGGGCAGCCGCGGCGGAACCTACGGCGGGTTCCGCACCCAGCGCCCGAAACCAAAAATCGATTTCACCATTGATGCTTTGGACTATCGCAACGTGAACTTGCTACGGCAGTTCGTGACCGATCACGGCCGCATTCTTCCGCGCAAGTACACCGGACTGTCCGCTCAATACCAGCGGACGATGACCCGCGCTGTCAAACGTGCGCGCCAGGTGCTGTTGATGAAGTAGATTCTCTGCCAAGCCACCTGGTCAAAAACCGGGTGGCGTTTTTGTGTTTGCTTTATGCGAACAGTTTGCAATAAAAAGCAGCTGATTGGACAAGGCTTCGGTTATGACCTATTTGATACTGTTTTTGTCGGTCGCGGTCGGAGCGTTCGTCGTTCTGATCTGGCAACCTGAGGATCGCAAGAAGATCAAGCTTCTGACGGCGTTTGGTGGCGCTTACATCCTGTCGGTGACGTCGTTGCACTTGTTGCCCGAAGTATTCGGCCACGCGGAGCATTCACACGAACACGGGTCATTTCCGTTGGTGGGTCTCTTTCTGCTTCTCGGTTTTTTCGTCCAGCTAATTCTAGACTACCTCTCACAGGGCATTGAACACGGTCACGCCCACCACCATGCGCATGACGGAAAGATTCCTTGGGGTATGCTAGTCGGCCTCTGCCTGCATGCTTACCTCGAAGGGACGCCGTTGGCGGTTCATGACCACGTCGGACTCGTACAAGGGTTGTCGGTGGAGGCTCGTGAGGCGTTGCTGATGGGAATTGTGATGCACAACATTCCCGTGTCGGTTGTTTTCATGTCTCTTCTCCTGCACAACGGAGTGGGGCGGGCCAAGTCGGTCTTCGTGATGGGCATTTTTGCGGTGATGTCTCCGCTGGGGATGCTGACCGCTGGTCTGGTGGAAGGAATTGCGCAGTACCAGCAGTTGTTGATGGCGGTGGTGATCGGCATCTTCCTGCATATTGCCACCACCATTTTGTTTGAGACCGGCGAGGACCATAAATTCAACGTGAAGAAATTCCTGGCGATCCTCGCAGGGGCAGGGCTGGCGATCGGGGCGGCGGTTCTCAGCCATCATTGAAATCATGGCCTTGACCAAAGCGCATCATTCCCATCCACGCGAATCGATGTCGGAACTGACCCACCGTCTCCGGGGCAATTTACGGCGGATCACCGGACCGCGTCAGGCGATTCTGGACCTCTTGCGCCAGCAGAAACATCCTTTGGCGATCAAGGATATCTATGAACTGTTACCCAAGGGAAACTGCGATCTGGCCACGATTTATCGGTCCATGCATTTGCTGGAGGAACTGAAGCTCGTCGAGCGATTCGATTTCGGAGACGGCATCGCCCGTTTTGAGATGAAGTCTGCGGACGAGGAGCTTCACCACCATCATCATCTCGTTTGCAAAAAATGCAGCCGGGTGGTTGAGATCGATGAGTGTTTTCCTTCGGATCTGCAGGACGGGATTGCGAGCAAGAACGGGTTCAAGGAGGTCACCCACAAACTGGAATTTTTTGGGACCTGCCCAGATTGTCAGTAGCGAGAAAACGTTCTCGATGGCCACGAACGTAACCGGCACAAAAAAAGAGCCGCGTTAAGGAACGCGGCTCAATTGTTAATTCGTAGTGTGTACGAGATTAGATCGGCTCGGGGTCGATCCAGTCTCCCATGCGCATGACTTCCCGGATTTTTCTGCGCTCATACCGGTGTTTTTTTGCTTTTCCAGACTGGAAAGCAACTTGAGTGAACGGGTGTTTGCCTGCGCGAAGCGCCTCCTGCATTGCATCGGGTGTTTTCTTCATACTTGCACATTACCTTTCGGTTTTGATCAAGCCAGACCTGTGCCAGCAACCTGTCAGAATCTCCGGCCACGGCAGGCTGACTTAAACTGATGTTTGGACCAGTTTTTGAGCGGTTCGTTCATCTTTTTTGCAGCACCAAAAACCACCGACAAACGAGCTGTTCAAATTCCAACAACAGCATGCTGTTTCTTTAACAGACTATTTAGTTGGTAGCAGCCATATCTCAATCCGTCAAACATTAAACTCCAGCGTCCCGGACGTCCACTCGCCCTCGCCATTGCTTTTGACAAGCCGCATCCCGACCTCGCGGTAGGAATCGGTAACCTGCTTGAATTGGGTGGTGAGAATTCCGGCCAGAATCAAGCGTCCCTTCTTGTGCAACCGGTTGATGATGCGCTTCCGACCGAAAATCAAAATGTCGTACATGAGGTTGGCGCAGATGACGTCGAATTTCTGTTTTGAACGCACCGGTAATGTCATCAAATCCTGCTCTCCGTGTTCGATTTGTGAACAATCGTTTAGCACGGAGTTCTCCTTCGCGATCCTGGCCGCAACGGGATCAAAATCAAAACCCCGGACCGGATCATATCCCAACTTCGCGGCAGCAATCGCGAGCACGCCGGTTCCGGTCCCGATATCCAGAAAACTCTGCCGTTGATCGCGGATGCGCGCGGCGGCGAGTTGTTCGAGGCAATAACTTGTCGTCGGGTGCTGGCCGGTCCCAAAGCTGAGCCCCGGATCAAGGATGATCACTTTGGCACCAGCGCGTGGTTTGCGTTTGCTCCAGCTGGGTTTGATCAGCAGGTCGTTGCCGACCTCGATGGGTTTGAAATGGCGTTTCCATGATTCCTCCCAGTCCTCGGGTTTGACCCGGCGCGCGGTAATTTTGAGCGAACCCGTTTTTAGGCCGTAACTGGAAAATGCCTTCAATTCCGTCCGGAGTCCGCGCCGTTTTTTGGTGACGCCTTCGGGCGTAAGATCAACGTAGACGGACACTGTCGATTCGCCAGATTCCAGGTTGTGCCAGACGACCGATCCGACGCCGAACTGGCGGTACAACGCTTCGCCAATGGCTTCCTCCGCCTCGGGGTGCGTCGTGACCGAAATGCAGTGCAGAATTTTTTTGCTCATAGAACGGGGCGCCACGGGGTGTGGTTTAGCAATTGCAAGATCGCCCGGTTATCCCGGCAATCCGCGACGTTGACGCTGCAATAGTCGACTTCGAATCCGATGGTCAACGGGAGCGGGATCTGAAGCAATGTTGAGAGGATCACGCGGATGACTCCGCCGTGACAAACGACCGCCACGGATTGTTCCCGATGCGTTTCCAGAATCGTGTTGATGCAGGGGGTGATTCGCGCGCGGAGCACGTCGCCTGATTCCGCGTTGGGGACGGTGTTTCGCTCAAGCTGGTCCAGCCACGTGAACGCGCTGACGCCAAACTTCTCCTCGATCTCTTGCCAGCGATGTCCCGTCCAATCCCCGAAATCAACCTCCCGCAGATCATTCATTGTCATGGCGGACATGCCTTTTGAATCGAGAAGCGGTTTGGCCGTCAGTTGGGCGCGCTTCATCGGGCTGCAATAAATGGCGTCCAGCGCGACCGGTTCGAAGTAATCGGCGATCGACGTGGCCTGAAGCATTCCTTTTGGCGAGAGGCTCATGTCGATTCGGCCACCAAAAATCTGGTGATAGGTCTCTTCCACTTCACCGTGTCGGATCAGGTAAAGCCGTGTGGCGGTTGGGAGCATAGAAACCTAGGATCAGGCGACGGCCTGCTGTTGAAGTTCAAGCAGATTGCGGACGCCGAGCTCGCCGAGGTCGAGCATCGCATTCAGTTGTGTGCGACTGTAGGTCGCCTCCTCGCCGGTGCCCTGCAGCTCGATGAAATGACCCTCGGCGTTCATCACCAGGTTCATGTCGACTTCGGCGGCGACATCCTCCAAATAGCACAAATCCAGCAGCGCCTGGCCTTTCACCATCCCGACGCTGACGGCGGCGACCTGCGGGAGCAACGGAGATTCAGTGAGCTTGTTCTCCGTGATCAATTTCTTGATGGCCAGTGCAAGCGCAACCCACGCGCCAGTGATCGCCGCGGTGCGGGTTCCCCCGTCCGCCTGAAGCACGTCGCAGTCGATCCACAACGTTCGTTGGCCGAGCTTTTTCAGGTCGATGGCCGATCGTAGCGAGCGCCCGATCAACCGCTGAATTTCCTGGGAACGCCCGTCGATCTTGCCGCTGTTGATGTCGCGGCGTTTCCGGCTCAACGTGGAGTAGGGGAGCATCGAGTATTCAGCCGTGATCCAGCCGCTTTCGATCTTTTGTTCCTTCATCCAGCGTGGCACCGACTCCTCGACGGTCACGCCGCAGATCACCCGGGTGTCGCCCCATTCCACCAACGTGGAGCCGGTGGCGTGCGGCGCGATGCCGTTTTTGAATTGGATCGAACGCAGCTGGTCGGGCCGTCTTCCGTCAGGCCGCGAGCTGGCGGCTTTAGATGAATCACTCATGTGGCGGCGAACATAGAATCGCACCTCGCGCTCAGCAATGCTTGAATCCGAACGGAGCGCGTGCCCGGGCATGGAACTGCGGTTTTTCGCCTACCTATCCAGCCGGAATTTCAGCTCCTGCCGAAGCCGTTCCACTTCGTTGGTCAGTTCCAGGATCATTTGAATCCCAGTGCGGTTGATGCCGTGAACGGTTCGCAACGTTTCCACCCGGCGGATCAGGTTGATCAGTTCATCGTCAAACTCCGCATTCTCGACCGGCCCGCTTGCGACCGGCACCAGCCCCGTCTCGCAATACTCAATGATTGTGGTGCGGTCTACGCCAGTGATCGCAACCACCGTCTCAAACGTGTAGGCGACGTTCGCGTTCTCGACGTTGTTCTCCGCTTCGCTCATCATGTGCCTCGTGGACTGAAGTTTGATTTTGACGCGAGTTGCTCCCATTGCAGTTTCTCGTCGTCTGAAACGTTTTCCGGTGTCACAACCTTGATGTCGGCAATCAAGTGTCCGCGGACGCCGCCGTCGCCGGGCAGGCCCTGATCGCGCACCCGCAATTTCTGTCCCGGCTGAGCACCCGGCGGGATTTTGACGCTGACGTTGCCGTCGAGTGTCGGCACCGAAATCGTCGCGCCCAAAACGGCCTCCCACGGAGCCAGCCGGACGTCGTAGTAAAGGTCCTGGCCCTTCACGCGAAAATCGGGATGCCGCGCCAGCCGCACGCGAAGAAACAGATCGCCGGCGGGCCCGCCGTTGAGCCCGTGCCCGCCTTTGTTTGGCACGCGGATCAGTCGACCTTCCGTCGCTCCGGCGGGAATGCGCACCCGAAACGAATCGGTTTTCGTCTCGCCTGTAGTTTCGTCCACTCGCCGCAGCGAAATCTGCCGGACAGATCCGTTGAGCACCTCGTGCAACGTGACTAGGAGATCGCTTTCCACATCATTGCCGCGCATCGGCCCGGAGGGTTGCCGTCCAAAACCGCCGCCACCTCGCGGCGCGCCCCGGCCTCCGAAGAATTGCTCGAAGAAATCGCTGAAGCCCGTGCCGTTGAAGTGGAACTCCTCCGCGCCCGCACCCCGGCCCCGGCCGCCAAATCCACCTCCCGGCGGCGGCGCTCCCTGTTTCCAGTTCGCGCCGAGCGTGTCGTATTTCTTCCGTTTCTCCTGATCACTCAAAACCTCGTAGGCCTCGTTGATCTCCTTGAATTTGTCCTCGGCGTGTTTCTTGTCCTTTGCCACGTCCGGGTGGTACTTCCGCGCCAGCTTGCGAAATCCTTTTTTGATCTCGTCCTCGCTTGCCGTCTTCTTGACGCCCAACGTCTCGTAATAATCTTTAAAATCTACTGCCATAATTGACGCACACGATCATGCCGGACCAAGGAGTGGAATACAGATAATTTTTGATCAACCGTCGGTCCGCGCAACCGGCAAATTCGGGCGAGCGCTCGGGCCGGGTTTCTGGAGACCGATCAGAATGGTGGGAGGCAGTGAAGGAATCGAACGGTGATCAGCGGGCGGCGAATTCGATCCCGGGTGTTTTTCGTTCTCCAAGGAACGATCTCTCGTGCCACAACTTCGATGAAAAGCCTGAGGATCCGGCGTGCTCCAGATAGTTACGAATAAATGAGGAGTGCAGGAACGAAGGAAAACACCGGAGAACTCTGCGGAATCGGGGAAACCGATATCCGCCTCTTTCAGCCAACCCCACGCGTCTGTTCACGTGGAATCAGCGACTCTCGCGGAAGCGCGGGAAACTGAGCCGGCCACCAACAGGCGCAAACAAGGCTAGAGTAAAGAGGCTTTCGCTCGTCTTGGGCGTTCTTGTGGCAAATCAGCTGTTTTTGACGACAGCCGGGCGTCACAAAATTTTTCCAGACTACTAAAACTAAACCAGTCCTTCAAGAATGGTGGGAAGTCGGTCGAGGCTGCGTTTCAGGGTGGCGCGTGCGATGGCGAGGCTTTCCTCGTCGTTGCTCGGATAAAGGATCGACCAGCCCGATGCGGTCAGCCATTCGGTGTCACTCGGGTTGTGCGGATTGCCGCTGTCGCCGATTTTGGCGTGGCGGATCATCAGATCCGCGATCTGGACAGCGGCCACGACGCGTCCGCAGTGGGTCGCACGTTCAGGTTCACGGTGGTAGCGGGCGGTTTCCACCATCACTTCGGGAAGGTTGTGTTTCTTGAGATACATGGCTCCGAGCTCGTCGTGGCTGATGCCGAGAACCTCCATTTCGATTTCGTAGAGCTCGACGTCCGTGTTCGCCACGAGTCTGCGCACCTCCGCGAAGTGTTCAGGGAAAGCGGACGCCATTACGATCTTGCCGACGTCGTGAATCAGGCCGGCGACGTAATCTGATTCATCGGCCGGGACTTCGACGGCGCTGATGACTTCACGCGTCAGGATGGCGACGCCGATGCAGTGCTGCCAGAAGCCGCGCCACGGAAAGGGCGTGTTGCCGGCGAGCCGTTGAAAGTCCTCGATTACTGGGGTGACCATCGCGAGCTGCCGGATTTGCCGGACGCCCAGATAGAAGACAGCCTCCTCGATGCTGTTCACCGGGGTGCTGAGTCCGTAGTAGACGGAGTTCACCAGGCGCAGCAGCCGGGCGGTCAAACTGGGATCGCGCCGGATGATCTCGGAGATCTGCGACGTGTAGCGCTGTTCGGCAGTGAGCAGTTCCCGCAACGCGCTGTGGATGGTGCTCAGCGAGGGCAGTCGGGAGCAGTTTCGCAGGCGGACCTCAACCTGATGGTCGGTCAAAGGCAGAATTTTTTTTGAATCAACGACGACGTGCATAGCCAAGATAATTCTTTTTATCGGCAGGGGGGGGGGAAAGTTGACCCGGATTCAGCACATTGTTTTCCACAGACAGAAAAAAATGCGGTGAGCACTAAAGTTGGGGGAGTAATTGCCGATGAGCCTTGAGCATGATTGATGACGTCGAAGAACTGCTCAAGGCAGCAGTGCATGAAGTGTTTAACACGATGCTCGGCCTGCCGATCCAGATGGAGGAGCAGTACGTCCCTGTCCAGTCGGACGAGCCATCGATCGCCGGGGCCGTCGGTTTCATCGGTGATCTGACCGGAGTCGTTTATGTCTACGCCCCGCTGACGCTCGCGAAGGCGATGACCGCCAAGCTCGCCGGCATGGAGCTGGACGAGATTGACGAGGATGAAATCACCAACGATTCCATTGGCGAACTCACCAACATGATCGTGGGGCACTTCAAGTCACGGCTCAGTGACCGCGGCAACTCCTGCGTCACGACGATCCCGTCGATCGTGCGGGGCACCAATTTCTGCATCGAACCCATCAGCACGGCGGTGCGTCGAGTTTTCAGCTTCCGAAGCGGGGACAACCAACTGGTTGCAGAAGTCATGCTCAAACAGGAAGAGAATTCCAACTAAACCTGCTCAGACGAAACTGCCTTATGGGACGCAAGATTCTCACAGTCGACGACAGCAAGACGATCCGCATGATCGTCACCCGTGCCTTCAAAGATTTCGACATCGACATGCACGAAGCTGAGAACGGTGTCGAAGGCCTGGCGGTTGCTTCGCGCGAAAACCCGGACCTGATCATCCTTGACTACACCATGCCGATCATGGACGGGTTCGAGATGCTCACGAAGCTCAAGTCCGATCCGGATCTGAAGAGTATTCCGGTCATCATGCTCTCTGCCGAAGCCGGCCGCGAGAACGTGATGAAGATCGCCAAACAGGGCGTCCGCGACTACCTGATCAAACCGTTCAAGGAAGACTTGATCGTCGAACGCGTCGGGCGGATCATCGATCTGAAACCCAAGGGCGAGACCAACGAAAAGGCCAAGCGGTACGACGATCCGTTGAAAATTCTCGTGGTCGATGACAAACCCGCAATCGTCGATCAGATCGCCGCCGGGCTGGATGACACTCCCTGGAAAGTCGAGGGCACCTCGTCCACCGGATTGGCGATGGACCACTGTTTCAAGCATATCCCCGACTCGATCCTTATCAGCGTTTCGCTGCCGGAGAACGGTGCGTTCACGTTGTTCCAGATGTTGCGCGCCGGGAACCGCACAAAGTCGATCCCCGTGTTCGCGCTCAGCGTGAAGACCGCCGCCGAGGAGCAGGCCCGCGCCCAGCAGGTCGGGTTTACCGGCATCGTCACCAAGCCGATCGACTTCGAGGAGGTGAAGGTCAAGATCACCCGGGCGTTGAACCTGGACACGTCCTACAAGTATTTCACACAGAAGGACGGGATGCTGATCATGAAGCTGCCGAGCAACTTCACGCCGTCGATTTCCAACGACATCATGCTGCACCTGCGCAACCAGGTGACGAGCGCGGTGGACTCCGGGCTCGACAAGCTGATCATCGACATGAGCCAGATCAAGACGGCGGACATCACGCTGATCAAACTCGGGCTGTCCTCCCTGCAGCTGAGCAACGAGCTGGCGCTCAAATCTAGCATCATTGGCTCGGCCGCCGTCTCCCACGAGTGTAAGAATTACGAGGAGACCAAGGACTGGCGGTTCGTCGCCACCTATGCCGATGCACTGGCCGCACTGGGTGTCTCCCAAACGGCCGCCGCCGCCTGAAAACTATGTGGAAAAGGACGATCATTCTGCTTCTGACAGTGACCGCCGGAGTTGCTTCTGCGGGAACGGACGGGTACCTGACCCACACGCTCCCGCTCCCGCTCCGGTTTGGTGAACTGCCTCCCACGCCACCGCTGGTAAACGAGTTGATTCTGGCGATGGACCGGCCACCGGTCACCATCAGTGGTGAGTCTGGCGAGCACTCTGGTGACGCGAAGGACTCTTACGCTGAACCGGCAAACAGCGCGCTTATTCACGATCTCATCACCGGCAACGCACGGCAGACTGCCGCCGAAAAACCATTCTCCGTATCCGCCGGACCGGATTACCGTAGTCTCACCTTTCCCGACATCCCGATCCCTGCGCCGAACCAGCCGGAGACCGAGGCGCGGACGATGCAGGATGTGATCATGATGTTCACGCCGAAGAACTCTGGCAACCGACGGAACAACGGCCCGGTTATGGGCATCCCTGTGTCGGCTCCGTCCCCGGCCTTCACTCCCCCGCAGCCGTTCCCTCTACCCTCCAGCAAGGCGACCTACACGGTCGAATAACACCGTGAAAATCTGCCTGCCTCGTTTTTTCACCGTCATACTGCTGGTCCTCATTCTCGGCGGCGGACCTCGCCGCACCCACGCCGATGAGGCGGTCCCGACCCCGCATGCCGAGCCCGCACCGGAGGAGGCGGTGGTCGACGAACCGCCGCTGGCACGCGGCAAACCCTCAGATCTGGATGAAGGCCTGCACAACGCACCGGACCTGATCGAGGCCAGAAAATACCTAAACAATCTGCCGCCCACGAAGGAGGAAGAGCGGTATTCCGAATGGAGCGAGCGCATTATCATGGCGCGCAAACAGCGGGAGACCGGCGCGTTCGACCTCGCCTTAAGCAACCTTCAGATCGTACTGGACGCGAACATCCCGGACGAGATCAAGAAGACCGCGCTGTTGGAGATGGCCTTCACCCATCAGAAGGCGGAGAACTACCCCGACGCGCTAAAGTCCTACGGCATATTTCTCAAACGTTATCAGGAGGACGCGGACATTCCCGAAGTGCTGCTCCGGCAGGGTGTGCTTTATCGCGAGATCGGTGCGCCGCAGCTGGCTCTGGCGAAATTCCACTCCGTCATGACCGTTGCGCTGAACCTGAACATGGATCAGTTCGACTACTACCGGGGGGTTGTGGTGATGGCGCAGACGCAGATCGCTGAAACGTATTATCAACAGGGCAAACTGAAGGAGGCCGCTGAAAAATACGCCATCCTGCTCCGCACGGAGGCCTCCCTGCCCAATCGCGATCTGATCCACTATATGCTGGTTCTCTGCTTGGCTGGAGAACAGAACCACACCGAGCTGATCAGCCAGGCCCAGGACTTTCTCGCCCATCAGCCAGACGCGAAAGAAGCCCCACATGTCCGCTATCTATTGGCCACGAGTCTGAAGGAGACCGGTCGCAACGCGGAATCGCTAAGCCAGGTGTTGAAGCTGTTGAAATCTGAATCCGTACAGGATTCGCCGGACTGGAAGGTCTGGCAGCAGCGCACCGGCAACGAGATCGCCAACCAGCTGTATCAGGAGGGCGACTACGTGCGGGCACTCAACGTCTATCTCAATCTCGCCGAATTGGACGCCACGCCGGGCTGGCAGTTTCCTGTGTATTATCAGGTGGGTCTCATCTACGAACGTCTCGACCAACCTGCGATGGCCATCGAAACTTATCAAAAGATCATCGACCGCGAGCAGGAGTTGGACGTAGATTCCGGACCGGGCACGCGTGCAACCGTGGAGATGTCACGATGGCGGAGGGATTTCATCGGCTGGAAGTTGGAAGCCGAAAAATCCAAGATCCATCTGCAGCAGATTCCGGAGGTGGTACAGCGGTCTGCCAACATCGAACCATGAATCAATTTGCCGGAATCATCGAGGAGTTGAACCGCAACCTCGCCACGTACCAGGAATTACTGGGCGTCGTGGAGTCTGAGGGCCGCAGTTTGCGGTCGGATGATGCCAGCCAGGACAACCGGCTGACCGGCACGGACACCCGCAAGGTACTGCTCCCCCGTCTCAACGAGTCGCTCGACGGCCTTCGTCGGCACCGGCTGGCATGGCAGCAGGCTGGCGCGCAGGAACGCGAAGCCAACGCCGAAATGGCGGGGCTGTTGCGTCGCAGCCAGGATTTGATCATGAAGATCATCATGCAGGACCGGGAGAACGAGCAGGCGCTTCTGCGCCGCGGACTTGTTCCGCCGAAGCACCTGCCGGCCGCAAACCGGCAGCGCCCGCATTTTGTGGCGGACATGTACCGGCGGCAGTCCGGCGGCCCGGCCAATCCATAGTCAACCATGCCGATTGAAAAAATCATCGTTCTTGAAGACGATCTGATCGTCCGAAAGAACCTCGAACAACAACTGCGCAAACGCCGCTACGATGTCGCGGCGGTCGATACGATCGCTGCCGCCCAGCAATATCTTTCCAAGGACAACTGGGACCTTGTGTTCGCCGACATCCGCCTTCCGGACGGCGAAGGCACCGAACTGTTGCGCGAGTTGAACAGCCGCCCGCAAAAGCCGCTCGTCGTGATGATGTCCGGCTTCGGTTCTGTGGAATCGGCTGTCGAGTGCATGCGCGAAGGCGCGTTCGACTATCTCATCAAACCGTTTTCCAACGAACAGATCGATGCGGTCCTGAAGAAGGCCGAAAAATTTAGCCAGCTCGTCAAGGTTAACAACTACCTGACCAACGAGCAGGAGGACACCGGTTACGAACTGCTCGGCCAGAGCAAGGCCATGGAGGTTTTGCGCTCGTTGATCCGGCGGGTCGCGCGCACGAACGCCACCGTCCTGATCCAGGGCGAGAGCGGCACCGGCAAGGAACTCGTCGCCCGCGCCATCTTCCGGCAAAGCCCGCGTCACGACGATCCGTTCATCAAGGTGAACTGCGCCGCCGTTCCCGAAAACCTGATCGAAAGCGAATTCTTCGGTCACGAAAAGGGCTCGTTCACCGGCGCGATGAACAAGCGCGAGGGCCGTTTTGAACTGGCCCACGGCGGCACGATTCTGTTGGACGAAGTCAGTGAAGTTTCGCCCACAGTACAGGCGAAGCTTTTGCGCGTCCTTCAGGAACGCGAACTTGAACGCGTCGGCGGCAACCGCACCATCAAGGTCGACGTCCGCGTCATCGCGACGACGAACCGGCATCTGGAAGAAAGTGTCGAGCGGAAGGAATTCCGGCAGGATTTGTTTTTCCGATTGAACGTCGTGCCCATTGCCGTGCCACCCCTGCGCGAGCGGCGCGAGGACATCATTTTTCTGGCTGAACAATTCATGCACCGTTTCGCACGCAAACACGGCGTCCGCGTGCAGGGCATGTCCCCCAGTTGCAAGGCCGCACTCGAGGGCCACGGCTGGCCCGGCAACGTGCGCGAACTGCAAAACGTCATCGAGCGCGCCGTCATTCTCTCCACCGACGGTGAAGTTCTGACGCCCGAAAATCTTGGATTGAGCGGCCTCTCACTGGACACGCCGACGAACGATGCTTCCCATGGTGCAACGCAGTTCAACACCGACACCGACGGCAGCCTGATCTCACTTGCGGATCTGGAGAAACGTCACATCTACTCCGCGTTGGAGCACTGCAAGGACAACCGCACGCACGCCGCAAAAATTCTCAACATCAGCATCCGCACCCTCCGTAACAAGCTGAACGAATACAACGGCAAGTCCAAGGGGGACTCCGATCAGGACGACGACGCGAACGATTGATCGCTGCCGTTCCAACCTCGCCTCCGTCTGTTCCAAGAATGCCGGTTTCGGAAGAATCGGAAAACGGCTTCGCTCTTGTTCAACCGTCGGTAAGTTGTCCAGTCAATCGATGATTAGATCGAGTCTTGGTTTCTGCTCCGGTTACGTTTGATTTTCCCGGGCGGCGGCTTCACGCAATTTGTCCTTCTTGCTCTTGCGACGGCCCTTGATTCCGCCGGTGCCGGGCGATGGCGGCGGCGCGGTCTCCGTCGGCTCGAAGCCGGGGACCTGTTCTCGTGCGATGTTCAGTCGGTTGCGTTTTTCAATGAGTGAGAAGTGCGCCTGAGACTCGGCGGTGACGAAACTGATCGCGATGCCGGTTTCCCCCGCGCGGCCGGTGCGGCCGATCCGGTGGGTGTAATCGGAGGGGGAACGCGGCAGGTCATAATTGACCACCACCGGCAGCTGCACGATGTCGAGTCCTCGGGCCGCAAGGTCGGTGGCGACGAGCACTTGGATTGCAGAATTCTTGAAGTCGGCCAGCACGTCGCTCCGTGCGCCCTGACTGAGGTCACCGTGGAACGAAAGCGCCCTGATGCCAGTACGCTGCAATTTGTCGGCAACGTGGTCCGCCGTGTATTGCTTGGCGACGAAGACGAGCGCGCGCTTCCATCCTTCGGTGGCAATCAGGTGGCGCAGCAACGGAGTGCGCTTCGCAGTGTCCACGCGGATCGCGCGTTGCCCGATGTCAGGCCCGTGTGTCGGTTCCGCATCAACTTCGATTCGAGTGGGTTCATGCAGAAGATCGAGGGCGATGGATTCAACGGACGCGGGGAACGTGGCGGAGAACAGCAGGTTTTGACGGCGTTTTGGAAGCAGCTTGAGAATGAGGTCCAGTTCATCAGCAAAACCCAGATCGAGCATTCGGTCAGCTTCATCAAGCACCAACGCGGACGCCCGGGAGAGTTGCACGGCGTTCTTGTTGACGAGATCGAGAAGGCGTCCCGGTGTCGCGACGATGAAATCGGCACCGCCGCGGAGCGCCATCATTTGCGGATTGATCGAAACGCCGCCCACGGCGCTCACTACTTTGATCCGTTCCGGGAGATGTTGTGAGAATTGCTGAACAACGTCCCTGACCTGCGCCGCAAGTTCGCGAGTAGGCACCAGGATCAACGTGTGAACGCGTCTTGGTGTTTCGCGGGGCCCGGCATGCCAGCGTTGGAGCAGCGGCAGAACGAATGCGGTGGTCTTGCCCGAACCCGTCGGTGCGGTGACCAGAACATCGCCGCCCTTCAACACTACCGGAATGGCCGCCGTTTGCACGGGTGTCGGCGCGGGATAACGATCGGTGGCGCGGACCAGCGGGTCCGACAAGCCGAGTGAGGCGAAAGGCATGAGCGTTTATAAGGCCGATCCTCGCTCCGACGCAACTGCGCGCCCCACGAATTCCATCGGTCGACGGGCTCCGTCTTGTCCGCCCAATCGGCGTCCCGCGCCTTTTGCAATGCCCGGGCGGCTGGGCCGAGCAACAGCCCGGCAAGAATGCCGATGATCGCGATGACGAGCAGCAATTCGATCAGGGTGAGGCCGCGAATACGCGGAGTGCGGCTGAAATTCATAGGGATGATTCGACGGTTGCAGGACCGATTCGTCACGGTCGATGCTGTGAATAACTCGGGTCCGCCGGGACACGGGGACACCGGGCTGCTTCAATGCAGGACAAACCGGCGGGCTCGGACTATCAAATGGCGCGGATTCAACAGTAGTTCCCTGATGGCAAGCCCGTTGCTAGAGAAGACTCGGCCAACGTCCTGCGTCAGTGAGCGCAGGCAGGCCGAGGCAATGACGTGGTGCGGACTTTCCCACCAGTATTTCCGCACCACGTTGTGCCTGCTAAAAAAATTGCCCGGTATTGCTTTCAACGCACGCACCTAGATTACGTTTACTGGCGCGGCGTTGGCCAAATCTTCCTGTCTGATTTCTCCCACTTGGGACCGGGGCTTCTCGGCTTCGGATCGGACGAATTTCCGACCGGTCGTTGCCGGAACCCACAGTTGGGCGGCCCGGTTTTCAAACCATCCAACTTTGCCCATTGGCAATTGCCGGACCGATCTCTAGTCTCCCGGGCTTTGCGTATGGCCGTCCGAGTTTTTAACACACTTTCACGAACCGTTCAGGATTTTACACCGCTCGATCCGGCGGGGAAAAAGATCGGCATGTATTGCTGCGGTCCGACGGTTCATGACTTCGCCCACATCGGGAATTTCCGGACGTTCGTGTTTGCCGATCTGACCCGGCGTTATCTCGAGTTTCGCGGCTACGAGGTGAACCACGTGATGAACATCACGGATGTGGAAGACAAGATCATCAAACGCGTTCGCGAAGATGGAACCACTCTGAAGGGATTCACCCGTGAACGCGAACAGGCGTTTCTCGACGATCTCAAATCGCTCGGTTGCCTGACGCCGAATCAGATTCCACGCGCGACTGAATACATCAGTGAGATGGTCGCGTTGATCGGCAAACTGATTGAACGCGGCATGGCGTATCAGGCGGCGGACAAGTCGGTCTATTTCAGCATCGAGAAATATCGCGGATGCGGCTGCACGTACGGTCAGTTGCAGAAACTGAATTTCGAGGAAATGCGACCCGGCGAACGCGTCAGCAGCGACGAGTACGAAAAGGAATCGATCGCCGACTTCGCACTTTGGAAAGCCCGCGTGCCGGACGACGGCGAAGTGTTCTGGACGAGCCCGTGGGGCGAAGGCCGGCCCGGCTGGCACATCGAGTGTTCGGCGATGGCCATGAAACTTCTGGGCGAGACGTTTGATCTGCATCTCGGCGGCGAGGACTTGGTGTTTCCGCACCATGAAGATGAGATAGCACAAAGCGAAGGGGCAACTGGGCTGCCGTTTGTGAAGTATTGGATGCATGGCTCGCACCTGCTCGTTGAAGGAAAGAAGATGAGCAAGAGATTTGGCAATTTCTTCACCTTGCGCGATTTGCTCGAGAAAGGGTTTCAAGGTCGTGAGGTTCGCTATCTCCTGATGAGCGCGCACTATCGCGAGACGTTCAATTTCACCCTCGACGGGTTGAGCGGTGCCCGGACGGCGCTCGGTCGAATCGATGAGTGCGTTTCAAAATTGCGTGATCTTGCGGGTAATGAAAGTGCAGAACCTGATGCCGGATTGGTCACGCAGTTCACCGAAGCGATGGACGACGATCTGAACGTGTCCAAGGGGTGGGGAGCCATTTTTGACTGGGTGCGCGACACGAATCGCAAACTCGCGGCGAATGAACTGTCCGCGTCACAGGCGGCGACATTGCTGGCCGCGTGGGAGTCGGTAAACTGTGTTTTGGGAGTTGGTTCGCAGGCGGAAGATTCGGTTGATCCAGAATCGGAAGCGCTGCTCGAAGAACGTCAAACGGCCCGAAAATCGAAAGATTTTGCGCGCGCAGACGCGATTCGTGACGAGTTGAAATCAAAGGGCTGGACGATCGAGGACACGCCAAAAGGCCCGAAATTGAAAAAGTTGTGATCCGAAAAAAAGTGGATATAGTTTCCGCCATGAACAGCCGATTGATTCACAGCGCTTGTTGTCTCCTTCTCGCTGGGGCGGTTGGAGGCGTTATTGCGCAGGAGAAAAATGAGCCGGAGCTGCCGTCCTCAACATCAATCTATCCACTTAAGGTTCCGGCCGAGGCGATCACCCCACAAACCGCGCCGACGGAAGCGGTGAGCCTGCCGTTCAAGGCGGCGGTGCGCCTGCCGCCGCGGTTGGTCTCGCCACCGATGAGTCAGCCGATGACCAATCTGGTGTTCGACGCCGAGGTGAAGGAGCAACGGGCGAAGCCGCTGGAGTTCAATCTCAGTTTCACGTTTGCTGTCACCAACGTGTCCTCCGTGCCGGTGGTGATTGGATCGGTCCGCACATCGTGCGGCTGCACCGTGGCGGAGCTGCCCGACCTTCCCTGGAAGCTTGACGTCGGTGAGCATGGAACGTTCGGCATCCACATGGACCTCCAGGGCAAGCGAGGTTCCATCACGAAATCGGTTTTGATTTCGACAGATCAGGGGAGCAAGACGATTTATGTTCGAGGCATTCTGCCCGACCCGGAAACGATGACGTCGGACCAGCGGAAGCAGAACCAGCTGCTGGCAAAGGGCGACCGGCAGGCAGTGTTCAAGGGGCAGTGCGCCAGCTGCCACGCGACCCCCACGATCAACAAGACCGGTTCGGCGCTGTTTGAAGCGGCCTGCAATATATGTCACAACACGGCGCATCGTGCGGAGATGGTTCCGGATCTGAATGTCGCGAAGGAGAATCGGGATCACAACTACTGGATGAAATGGATCACCGAAGGCAAGGAGAGCACGTTGATGCCGGCGTTCTCCAAGGAGAAGGGCGGCCCGTTGTCCGACGCGCAGATCATGTCGCTGGCCCACTGGTTGACACGCAATTTTCCCAATCCGTCGACCGACGCCGTGGCACCGCCTGTGCGCAACGCGCCGGTAAATCAATGAGCGGGCGTTTCATCACGTTCGAGGGTACGGAGGGCGGCGGGAAGTCCACCCAGATTCAACTTCTGTCCGACCGCCTGAAGTCCGGCGGGCATCAGGTCATTCAAGTGCGGGAACCCGGAGGCACTCCCGTCGGCGAGGAGATCCGTCACCTGCTCAAACACAGCGAGACCAACCGCAATATGACGTCCGAAGCGGAGCTGCTGCTGATGTGTGCGTGTCGAGCCCAGCTCGTGCGTGAAATCATCCGCCCGGCGTTGGATTCTGGAAAAATCGTGCTGTGCGATCGCTTCTACGATTCGTCGGTCGCATATCAGGGCCACGGTCGCGAGCTGGACCTGGCGCAGGTCAAGACGATCATCGACTTTGCGGTGGGCGGGACGCGGCCGGATCTGACTTTGTTTCTCCATGTTCCGGTCGAGGTGAGCGAGGCGCGACGTGCGGCACGGGATGCCGGATCCGCGCAGCTTCGTGATCGTTTTGAGGAGGCGGATCGAGCGTTCTTTCAGCGCGTGGAGCAGGGGTTTCAGGCAATTGCTGAAGCCGAACCGGATCGTGTCAAAGTGATCGACGCCACAGGTTCGATTGACGAAGTGCAGCAGGCGATCTGGAACGGTGTCCGCGAACAACTGGCCGGTCCAGTTTGACGCGGGGAGTGTTCATAGTTTTCGGTTCCGCATCCTCGTTTTCAGAAGAATCATTTTGGCGCTCGGCCGTTCGTTCCCTACACTTTTTACGTGGCGCAGAAAGATCTCTTTGGCAGCACGACGGCGAACACGGATGTGGGCGCTGAGGAAGTGCGTCCTCAGACTCCTCCACCGCTTGCCGCCAGGATGCGCCCCCGGAATCTGGACGAATACGTGGGGCAATCCCATATTCTCGCCCCGGGCAAACTGCTGCGTCGCTCAATTGAGGCTGACCGTCTGCAGTCGCTGATTTTTTACGGACCCCCGGGCACGGGAAAGACGTCGCTGGCCCAAATCATCGCGCTGCAAACACGCTGTCACTTCGAGCGGTTGAGCGGTGTCGAATCGAACGTGGCGGACATGCGCCGCGTGCTGGCCGGCGCGTCCAACCGGCTGACGAACACGGGCAACACGACCATACTGTTCATCGACGAGATTCACCGGTTCAACAAATCGCAGCAGGACGTTCTCCTGCCCGACGTGGAGAGCGGCGTGATCCGGTTGATCGGAGCGACGACGCACAACCCGTTTTTCTTCGTCAATTCTCCGCTGGTTTCGCGCTCCCAGATTTTTGAATTGAACCATTTGTCAGAAGAAGAGATTCGCCAACTTCTGGAACGAGCACTGTCCGATGATGAGCGCGGCTTGGGTCACATGAAGATACGGGCGGACGTTGGGGCTCTCGAACATTTGGCGCGGATGTCGGACGGCGACGCGCGGAAGGCGCTCAATTCACTGGAAATCTCTGCGTTGACGACCTCTGCGGAGAAAGACGGATTCATCCACATCGACCTTGCTGTT
The DNA here is from genome assembly GCA_041689265.1 of Verrucomicrobiota bacterium. GTDB lineage: Bacteria > Verrucomicrobiota > Verrucomicrobiia > Limisphaerales > RI-55 > JBDNGP01. The sequence goes on along the minus strand of JBDNGP010000048.1, from coordinate 14,204 downwards.
GCGGAGGCCTGCATCCAAAAAAAGGCAATTGTCTATGATGGTGACGGCGACGCGCACTATGACACAATTTCAGCCTTCATCAAAAGCATCCGAGGCAGCGACGTCGACGCGGCGTTGTATTGGTTGGCGAAAATGATTCATGCCGGTGAGGACCCTCGGTTCATCACTCGACGGATGTTGATCAGCGCGGCGGAAGACGTTGGACTGGCCGATCCGATGGCGTTGGTGCTGACAACGGCGGCGCATCAGGCGGCGGAGTTTGTCGGCTGGCCGGAAGCGCGGATTCCCATTTCTGAAGCGGTCATCTATCTGGCTACCGCGAACAAGAGCAACTCCGCGTACCTCGCGATCGACGCAGCACTGGAAGACGTCCGCAAGGGGCGCACGTTGGCGGTTCCAAACCATTTGCGCGACGGCGGCGGCGGCGCAAAAAAACGGCTGGGGCGCGGCGCTGGCTACGAATATGCGCACGCGCATGACGGTCACTTTGTAGCTCAGGACTATCTGGGTGCGGCCCGGCGGTATTATGAACCAACGGAGCAGGGGACGGAAAAGAAGATCAAGGACCGTCTGGCGCACTGGCGCCAGCAGCTTGAGAAATCGCGAATGGAAGGCGAAGTTGGTGGTAACAAGACATGAATGAGATTTCCAAAGAGAAGTCGGAGCTGCGAAAACAACTTCGCGAACGTGTTGCGGCGCTGACGACGGGCGAACGCGATCAGGCTGACGGCAAGGTTGTCGAATTCATTCAGGCGCGTCCGGAATGGAGGGCCGCCCGGACAGTGATGTTGTTCGTTCCGCTGGCCGACGAGATCAACATTCTGCCACTGCTGAACGCGGCTATACACCATCACAAGACGTTGGTGCTGCCACGGTTCAATCCGTTGAAACGGCTCTACGAACCGGCGATTGTGAGCAATTTTGGGGAGCAGTTGACCGCTGGTTCCTACGGGGTTTCCGAGCCGACCTCCGATTGTACGCTCTGTCCGGTAAACCGACTGGACGTCACCGTGGTGCCTGGGTTAGGTTTTGACCGCGAAGGACGGCGGTTGGGTCGGGGAAAGGGTTTTTATGACCGGCTGCTGGCTGACGCGTCAGGGTTGCTCTGGGGCGTTGGACATGATGTCCAGCTGATGGACCAGCTTCCCGTTGAACCACACGACGTCGTACTAAACTGCATTGTAACGCCGACGCGCTGGGTTGATGTAAGACCGGCACGCGGTTGAGTAATGGATTTAAAAAGTCAAATTTTGGCGGATTCCGCAGCCTTGGTGGGCGCGGGGGCCGGAGTGTTCACTGCCCTGGTCGGCGGGTTTTACCTGAGATTCAAGAAACGTCAGGAAAAATCCGCCCGCGAGTCGGAAGCGCGCAGCGTACTGGATCTGGCGAAGCGCGAGGCCGAGTCGGTGCTTCGTGAGGCGCGGTTGAGCGCCAACGAGAATGCCCTGCGCGTTCGTGAGGAGACTGAGAAATCCTTCGCTGATAGGAGAACCGAGCTGGCGAACCAGCAAAAGGCGTTGACCGACCGTGAGGCCACCATCAGTCATCAGTTTGACGGGCTGGTCCGGGAGGAGCAGAAACTTCGCGAAAAATCCCTGGAGTGGCAGAAAAAATTTGAACATCTGGAAGCGGAACGCCGCGAGGTTGAAGCAATGGTTCAAAAGCGCCGCCAGGAACTCGAGCAGGTCGCCCAGCTTTCGATTGACGAAGCCCGCGCTGCAGTGTTGAAAACCGCAGATGAGGAGGCTTCCCGCGAGGCCGCCAGCCTGAGTCATCGGATTCTCGAGGATGCGAAGGCAAACGCGGAGGAAAAAGCCAGGAAGGTGATCAGTGTCGCTATTCAACGATACGCGGGAGAGCACACATTTGAATCAACCACTTCCACGGTGTCGCTTAACGGGGACGACATCAAGGGGCGGATCATCGGACGGGAAGGGCGGAACATTCGCGCATTTGAAGCCGCCACGGGTGTGACCGTTTTGATTGATGACACGCCGAATGCGGTGGTGCTTTCAGGTTTTGATCCGGTTCGACGTGAGATCGCCCGCGAGTCAATGGAGCGGTTGGTCCTGGACGGTCGGATTCACCCGACGAGGATTGAGGAAGTGGTGGCCAAGGTGTCGGCCGAGATGGAGGAAACGATTCTAAAAGCCGGTGAAGGTGCCGTGATGCGCACCGGGCTTCCTCCCATGCATCCCGAAATCGTCAAGCTGCTGGGGCGGCTGCGGTTTCGCCACAGTTATTCCCAGAACATTCTCGATCACTCAGTCGAAGTCGCTCATCTCACCGGAATCATGGCGGCTGAGCTTGGGATCGACTGTCAGTTGGCCAAACGCGCCGGACTGCTTCACGACATTGGGAAGGCCGTCAATCACGAGGTGGAAGGTTCCCACGCCATCATCGGTGGTGATCTGGTCAAACGATACGGCGAATGCGATGTCGTTGTGAATGGCGTGGCGTCGCACCATGAAGAAGTGCCGCCGGTCGGACCGATGGGTATTCTAGTGAGTGCCGCTGATGCGATCAGTGCCGCCCGCCCAGGTGCCCGTTCGGAGACGATGACCACCTATTTGAAGCGGGTGGAGGATCTGGAGAATATAGCCCTTTCCTTTGATGGCGTGGACAAGGCTTACGCGGTTCAGGCCGGGCGGGAATTGCGCGTCCTCGTGAAACCGGACGAGGTGGATGACGAGCAGGCGAATGCGCTAGTCCGCTCCATTTCCCGGCAGATTGAGAGCGATCTGCAGTACCCGGGGCAGATCCGGGTGATCGTCGTCAGGGAGATTCGCTCGATCGAATACGCCAAATAGAAAAGCCGCGCTGTTGAGCGCGGCTTTCATATTAGAGTGTCAGAGAGCCCAGCGGACGGATTACCGCCCTTCATTCAGGCCCGATGGCAGGCCGCCCTGCCAGCCCTGTGTGTCGTTCCAAGGGCGTTCCGAAACATTCTCCCCATCGTGATTAGTGGCGCATCCAACGGCCAGCAGCACGCAGGCGACAAACAGCAGCATCATGGCTGAGAGAGGGTTGAATCGGAATGATTTCACAAAATTGGAATTCTTGGGGTTAGTAGAGAACCGTGTCGCCTTCCATAATGTCCTCGAGCTTCCAGCCTGGCAGGACGTTGGCGATGGAGCGGTCATCCTCGACGTTGACGATCTTCACCTTGGCGAGCAGTGCGCCGTTACGGCTGACCAGCATCTGTCCGTGCAGTAGCATCCCGTCGTTCTTGCCGAGGTCAATCACGACGAAGTCCCATTTTGGATCAACGACAGTGATCTTGCCTTTCAAACCAGCAGGAAGAATCACCGGAACACCTTCTTCACCGACGAGTTCCTGTATCCGGCCCTTGAGCCCTTCAATATTCCGATCTCTGTCTACGATGGTCGCGTTGAGCATCACAATGTTTTGCAAAGAATTCTTGAGGCGGGCGATGACTTCCTTGATTTCATCCGGGTTGAGACCGGTCAACTCGTAGGCGGTCAGTTTCGCCTGTGCCTGATCTCGTTCGCCCCGGGCGCGCAGCAGGTCGGCCTTGGTGCGGTTCAAGTCGATATTCAGCTGGGCGATCTGCGCGTTCTTTGAAGCGATCTCTTCTTGAGCGGCAGCAAGTTCAAGAGCTTTTTGTTCAAGAAGCTGCTTGGTCTCGTTGAGTTCCTTTTCCAGACCGTTGGCACGGGCCAGTTCTCTCTGCCAGTTGTCATAGAATCGGTCGCGATCACCGATCGTCTCCTCGATCTTCTTCTTGACCTGCATTTGGCCGAAAACAATGGCGCCGATGCCGGCCAAGATGACAACAATTAGGCTGATACGGTTAAGCATTTCTTAGTTCGTACGGGTTAAAGATGGGCAGAAACTAAACAGTCGGTAAGGACGTGTCAATGCGGGGTTTTCCCCGGCGACGTAATTGGAGGCGAAGATTGTTACTGAGTAGCGACGCGGAGCAGGCGTGACGGATTTTATGACTTGGTGAAATTTTCAACTTCGGTGGGTGCAGGTCCTCGGATGCAGGCCTAGCTCGACTGTCGATGACATGATTATGCTTTGGATCGCGAGTAGCCCGGATGTTGCGCGTTGCTGAGTGACGAAACCGGCGGCAGATATTCGGCGACCAATGTTGCTGGCCGCGTCTTCCAGGCTATCGAAGGAGGTCGTGGTAGAAGAGTATTTTGAACTGTCGCTGGCGCAACGACGTGATGGCCACTTCAGTGTCTTCGATGCTCAGGGCGAGCGCCGATCGGCCCTGTGGCTGTGTGATGAATGAGTAGATATAGTGGATGTTTACCTCCGCCTCCAGCAGCGCAGACAACACTCCTTTCAATTTGGTTTCCGAATCAATCTCAACAACCAGTATTTCGCTTTCAGTGAACGGGAAGTGATTCTCCGTCAACAATTCGCGCGCGTGATCGGCGTCGTCCACGATCATTCTGAGAATGGCGGCATCGGTCGTGTCGAGAGCCGTCAACGCCAGAACATGGACGTTTTGCTCATTGAAGAGCTCGATGACATCGTGCAACCGGCCCATCCGGTTCTCGGTGAACACCGAGAACTGAATCACTGGTTCGTTGCGATGGCGGTTGACTGCGACTTCCGGCATGCGCGCATCATCGAATATCCGCGGTGATTTGCACGACATAAATGGATCACGAATTAGCTGCGGCGGATGTCGCCGCCACGTCGAAAACCGTTGCTGCGCGAGCCCGTGGTGGCGACATCGACCGGGTTAGACGTCGATGATTGGACCTTTTCCGGGGGGCGGGTTTTCCTTGGGCGGGGAAGTTGGAGCGGGTTGTTTCTCCCCGTTATTCACGTGTGCGGCCACGCGTCGATTGCCGCCGCCGAAAACGAGGTTCAGAAACCCGCCGAACACACTGATGATCAACGCGCCGAAAAATGCCGACCAGAAGCCATCCACGTGAAACGGGCCGACCAATGTTCCGGCCAGCAACAACAGGATCGCGTTGATGACGAGAGTGAACAGTCCGAGGGTGACGATCTGGATCGGAAGCGTGAGAATGATCAGGGCCGGTCTCAGGAACGCGTTGAAAATTCCGAGCAACAGCGCGGTGATGACAATCGCGGGCCAGACGTCGGACCGGATGCCGGGCACGATCCGCGTCGCCGCCAGAACCGCGACCGATGTAAAGATCCAGCGCTTGAAAAAACCATTGTTGTCGTTGCCTGCCATCGCGGGGTCAATTTAGCGTGATTGATCGCGTCTCGCAAAGATGCTTTTATCGGGACCCGTCCAAGTGAACCGTCGGTGTGGCGTGGCTGTGGCCGACGGGATCATTTATCCTGATGTCACGTTTTGCGCCGGGTTGAACCCACAGCCACTCCGAATCCGTCTCTGCGGCAACGCGAGCGTCGTTCAAACACGCGGGGACGAGCGCGAATCCGCCAGCTGCCAATTCGAGTTTCGTGCCTTCCCAGATGATTTGCATCCGTCCGGACAACGAGGCGACGACTTGAAGTTCGCGCCCGTGAAGCGGAGTCGTGTTCCCGGCCGACGTCCTGACGGCGGCAACCTTGAATAATGGATTATGGACCAACCTTCGCAACGCGCCGAACTCAGCAGTCTCGAACCGCGTGGTGATCAGCGAGGGTTCGAAGTCATCAAAATCAATCGAGCGCATCGAGTTTTCGACGTGCAGGTCGCGCGGTTTTCCGTCGAGACCCACACGGTTCCAGTCGAACACGCGGTAGGTGGTGTCGGAATTTTCCTGGATCTCAAAAATCACGCTGCCCGCCCCGAGCGCGTGAACCCGGCCACTGCGAAGAAACATGCAGTCGCCGGGTTTCACTTCAATGCGATGAAAACAATCAGCGACGGTGCCGTCGGCGGTCTGGCGTTCGAACTCGGCGCGGGTGACTCCGTTTCGTAAGCCGACGAAAATGTCCGCACCCGGTTCCGCCGCGGCGACATACCACATCTCGGTCTTCGGTTCGCCGCCCAATTCGGCGGCGATCTCGGCGGGAGGATGAACCTGCAATGACAGCTTGTCCTGTGCGTCGAGAATCTTGATCAGCCAGGGAAATCGTGGGACTGCGCTTCCCTCCCTTCCCACGGTTTCGCCGAACAGCTCTTTTGCGTGATGTTCGACCAGCCAGTGCAGATCCTTCCCGGCGAGCGCACCGTTGGTGATGACGCTCACATCACCCGGCCGGTCGGAGATTTCCCACGATTCACCGATCGGAACTTCGGCCGGGAGCGGCTTGTCGTAAAGCTCCGCGATCCGACGGCCGCCCCAGACGCGTTCCTTGAAGATCGGCTTGAAGGTGATGGGATAAAGCATCGTTTGAATCAAGGTCAGTTCAATGACAATTCTGCGTCCATGACATGAAATTGTCGGATCATTTGCCCTGGTTGAAAAAGACAAATGTCCCGCTCTTGCCGGCCATGACCAGATCCTTCCAGCCGTTCTTGTCGAGGTCGGCGACGTGGATGAACAGGCCGGTGCCGGCGTCATTCGTGTCGATCGTGTGGCGGGTGAATTTCAATGCCTTTTGATCCCACGTGTAATAATAAATCGCGGCGGGATCGGCGGCCCCAGGATCTTTTCCCGAATGCGCGCGGATGCGTTTGCCGGTGATGAGATCTGGTCGGCCATCGTTGTCGATGTCTTCCCAAACCAGCACATGCGCCTGCGACCAGGACTTGTCGATGACGTGTTCGCGCCACTGCGTTTTGCCGTCCTTGGGCGGGAGTTGTTCCATCCAAAACAAACCGTAATTGTGACCGCTGCCCCAGATCAGATCGTTCCTCCCGTCACCGTTCAAATCCGTAATGATCATCGGGCAGCTGGCCTGTTCGTAAAGCCAGTCCTCGTGAAGCGTCCACGGCTCCTCTGAGGCATCGCCTGCGGGGCGTTCATACCAGCCGGAACGAAACGCGATGTCTTCGAGACCGTCGCCGTTGATGTCTCCGTAGCCGATGCCATGACCGTTCGCACTGCCGATGGTCAACCGGTTGAACGTCGGGCCTTCGGCGTTTGTGGCCAGTTGCCAGATCAGCATCGGATTGCCCGCGTTCCAGCTGTCCACGGAAAGCTCGGGGGTGGGATCGCCGACGAGATCGCGGAGGAAGGTGATCTCGTTTTCCTGCGCGGTGATTTGCAGCAGTTTTTTGGGCCAGAGCTTGCCGTAGGCGATGCCCTGTTTCCCCGGGTTCCTGTACCAATAAACCTCCTTGCCCATGTAGGAACCGGCGATGAGATCCACCCAGCCGTCGCCATCTACGTCGTGGGCGTGCTCGCCGTTGTTCTCCAAATAGTCTTCGCCGAACTCGGCGACCTCGCGCAGCGAACGGGGCAGGTAGTCCGGGCCGAGATAGAGGTTTCGACCGGCGGAGATGTCGAGAATGCCGTCGTTGTTGAAGTCGGCGACGGCGCAGGCCTCGTTCGGGTCCTGAAACAATTGTCGCTTGTTCCAACTCAATTCCGCCTCGGCCAGAGAAGCGCAAAAAAGCGAGATGAAGACGATGGTGAACAGCGTGGATTTCATGGAGCTTGTTTAGCGGATCCTGTTTCGTTCGTAAATGTCTTGTACCGAGAATCTGGATGCCGCGATCTGTAGGCAAGAAGACTTCCCAAAGTGAGAGTCTTGCGATTCAATCGGGCGAGGAATTGACTATGGCCATTGACGAAAACATTGCCGCCTGGATTGAAAACGAGGAAGGAGAGCGCTTCGAAGTCGACGGTCCGTTTTCCGTGGGCCGGTCCTCCGGGTGCGATCTGACGCTGGCCGACAATAAGATTTCGCGTAAACACGCGACGATCCAGAAGCTCGGTGAACTCGAGTACTGGATTTCAGATCTGGGCAGCGCCAACGGCACGTTTGTGAACCAGAACCGCATCACCCAACCCCTGCGTTTGCACAGCTGCGACGAAATCAGAGTCGGCGCATTCCTGCTGAAATTCATGTGCCCGATGGATCCAGGCGGCCAGACCTCCACTCAGTTGACCACGCAGCAGACGCTCATCGATTTGAAGCGCGAGCACCGGTGGCTGCTGGTGGCGGACATCGAGAATTCCACCATGCTCGCCTCCAGTCTCGACCCCACCATCTACCGGAACTACGTCGATGAATGGTTCAAGAAAAGCCGTGATCTGATCATCAAACAGCGTGGGGCCATCAATAAGTTCCTCGGCGACGGGTTTCTCGCGTGCTGGCCGGACATTGAGCAGAATACGACGAATATCGCTGAAACACTGGGTCAGTTTCGCGCGATGAGGGATCAGCTATCGTTCCGGTTCCGAGTCGTGCTCCATTACGGAGAAGTGCTCGTCGGCGGGGTGGGTTCCGCCGGCGAGGAGAGCCTGTCCGGTTCGGAAGTGAATTTTGTTTTTCGGATGGAAAAAGTGGCGGGCATCAACGGCCTGTCCATCCTCCTGAGCCAGGGTGCCGCAGACAAATTGAACGATCCGACACTCCAACCCGCCGGCAAACATACAGTTCCTGGCTACCAGGGAGAATTCAGTTTTCATACCCTTCCGTGATCAGTTTAGCAGGCCAAAGCCGGCCGGAGTGTCTTCGATGAACACGAGGGTTTTCCGCGCTAAGCGACGTTCCGCCAACAAAGGAATTGATCAATTGGTTTTTTACGGATAAGCCTCGCCGACCAAAATGAATTGGAAGCGATTCTCCCTCATTTCCGGCGGCGTGGCGTGGATTGGCATCCTGTTGCTGTTGCTGTTCGCCACAATTGCTTTTGGAGCGGTTCGTGGGCTGGAGTTCTCATGGGTTCAGATCGGGACGTTGGCGTGTTTCTTCATCTGGCTTGTCGGGCTTCTCGTCGACCGAGGACAGGGTCTGGTCTGGCCGGGCTGGTTCTGGTTTTTATCCGCGTTCATGGTGTACGCGGTCTATCGATGGCAGGTCTCCGAGGTCGAGTACGACGCCAGGACCTCAATCCTGCGGGGTGGGGTCTATTTCCTCCTGATGCTGGTGGGGCTAGGGACGATCCGAGGTTCGAAACGGTGTCATTACACTTTTTTTGCCCTTCTAGGCATTGGCGCGATCGAAGCCTCGTTTGGAATCTATCAGATGGTGCAGCATTCTGACAGGGTTCTGCATTTGTTGAAGCCGGCGCAGTACCTCGGCCGAGCCACCGGAACCTTCGCAAACCCGAACCATTTTGGCGGTTACCTCGCGGTGATCGCCCCTCTGGCGGTGGCTTACCTGCTGATCGTCCCCAAGCAGTACGTTGCCAAAATCTTTGTCACATACATCACGGTGATGATCTGCGTGGGCGTGGCGGGCAGTTTTTCCCGGGGTGCGCTGGCGGCCTTGTTCGTCGGTGTAACTGTATTGGGGGTTCTGCTTGTTTGCCGCAAAATGTACCGTGTGAAGGGACTCGTTCTTCTCTCGCTGCTGGCGGTGGTATGTGTCATCGCTGTGGGCTGGTTGCAGCGGGGGATGCAGTCGCAAGGACGCAAGAATAATACAGATGTGCGATTGGCGATACTGTGGCCGGCCGCGAAACTGATGGCTGAAGACCACATTGTGACAGGTGTCGGACCGAATCATTTTCAGCATCGGTTCAGACAGTATCGACCCGAAACGTTTACCGCGTCCCATCGGTTTCCCCGCCGGGTTCACAATGATTATCTCGACGGATTGGTGGAGTGGGGAGCGGTGGGGATGTTGTTATTGGGAGTGGCTTTCCTTTGGTTCGTCATCGTCGCAGCCAAACCGATTTTCAAGACACCGGAGGATTCTAGGAGGGTAAAAAGGGGCATGCTGTTGCAGGCTTTATCGTACGGTGGAATATCTTCGCTCGTGGTTGTCGTTGTTCATTCCTTTGTGGACTTCTCGTTGCACATTCCGGCGTACGCCATTTTGGTATTGATGATGATGTCCCTTGTTTACGGAGCCGGTTGTCCGGGCGAGGACGAAAGATCTGAGTCCGCCATGTCGAAGGGGGGGGGGGCTTTTTGTGGTGTCGGTATCATTTCCATCCTGATGGTTGCTCCGGTTGTCGCTCGCGAGGCGAAGTTCCAGCATCAATACAAGAAAGCGTGGGCCGGGCGCGGAGATTTTGACCAGCGGATCAGCGGCTTGTCCCTCGCCCATGAAATCGAACATGGTTCCCACAAAGTTTGCTACGAGATCGGCGAGTTTTACCGCCGCCGAAGTTTTGAAGGATTGGACGGCTACGAGGCGGATGCGCGGGAGTCGATCAAGTGGATGTCAAAAGCCTACGCGCTGAACCCCCTGCAGCCGCATTACGCTATCGCCATCGGCATGTGTCTCGATTGGCTTGGTGAGCATGACGAGTCCGAACCGTATTTTCTGGATGCAATCGAACTGGATCCCAACAATCATCGAGTTCGTGCGCACATGGCAAAACATTACTATGAAGCCGGCGAATTCGAGAAAGCGCAGGAATGGAACGAGAAGTCGCTGCGTTTGGTTTGGGACGGGAACCAGATGGCTCTGACGTATCGATGGGCGATCAGACGTGCATTGCTTGAGAAAGCCAAATCAGGTAAATAGCTGGCTTTCAATGGCATCCTCGCTGAGCGGCAACTTAACAAAATGATTCATCCAACAGCAGAAGTTCATTCTACGTCAATAGGTGACGGGACGCGAATCTGGCAGTTCTGCGTCGTTCTCCAGGACGCTGTCATTGGGCAGGATTGCAACATCTGCTCCCAGTGTCTGGTGGAAAACGACGTGATCATCGGTGACCGAGTAACGGTGAAATCCGGCGTTCAGATTTGGGACGGAGTTCGGCTGATGGATGACGTATTTATCGGTCCGAATGCAACGTTCACCAATGACTTGTTTCCCCGGTCAAAGGTGTATCCGGAGGCATTTCTGAAAACGACTGTTGCGAACGGTGCTAGTATCGGTGCGAACGCTACGATTCTCGCCGGTGTGACGATCGGTGAGTATGCCATGATTGGCGCAGGAAGCGTGGTAACAAAGGATGTTCCAGCGGGCGAACTTTGGGTGGGGAATCCGGCGCGGTATGTCCGCAGTCTTGACAAGATGAAAAAATAAACAGAATACGAATTCATGCACGTCGACAAATGCAAACTCGTTGATCTTCCCAAGATCTCCGATCCTCGCGGCAACCTCACCTTTATCGAAGGACAAAATCATGTTCCATTCGACATCAAACGTGTCTACTACTTGTACGACGTACCGGGAGGCGCCGAGCGCGGCGGCCATGCGCATCGCGGTTTGCATCAACTGCTGATTGCCATGTCCGGAAGTTTCGACATCGTGCTGGATGACGGGAGGAACAAGCGGCGTATCCATCTCAACAGGTCTTATTTCGGCCTGTACATCTGCCCGATGATCTGGCGGGAGATGGACAACTTCTCTTCTGGAGCGGTCTGCATGGTTCTGGCCTCCAATCGCTATGACGAGGCGGACTACTACCGCAACTACGACGAATATCTGAAGGATGTCTCCGCGCTCCATGAACGTGCCGTTTCTTGATATTGTAAAGGGCTACCAGGAGCTTAAGCCGGAGTTCGATGAGGCTTATCACCGCGTTATGGATTCTGGTTGGTTCCTTCTGGGGACCGAGCTTGAAGCATTCGAAAAAGAGTTTGCGAGCTATTGCGGTGTCCCTTTTTGTATCGGTGTTGGAAATGGTCTCGATGCGCTACAACTCGTTCTTCGTGCCATGGATATCGGGCCGGGCGACGAGGTGATTGTTCCCGCACACACGTTCATCGCGACCTGGCTCGCAGTTTCCAATGTTGGCGCTACCCCGGTCCCGGTCGAGCCGGATTCGAGAACGTATAATATTGATCTCGATCGTATCGCTTCGGCGATTTCTTCGCGTACCCGGGCCATCATCCCTGTGCACTTATATGGGCAATCTTCTGATATGGATGCGATCATCGAGATTGCAGATAAGCACGACATTAAGGTCGTTGAAGATGCAGCTCAAGCGCATGGGGCCGGTTATAAGGGAAGAAAAGCCGGAGGGTTGGGGTATGCTGCAGGATTTAGTTTCTATCCGGGCAAGAATTTGGGTGCTTTTGGGGATGCCGGTGCGATTACCACCAGTGATCCCGATCTTGCAGAACGAGTGCGGACACTGCGCAACTACGGATCTAAAGTGAAATATGAATACGAAGTCCAGGGGGTGAACTCCCGGCTTGATGAACTCCAAGCGGCATTTCTCCGCGTTAAATTGCGTTATTTGGACCAATGGAATGGCCGACGTCGTGAAATCGCGAAAACGTATCTGAGTGCCTTGCGACAAATAATTGATAACAATGAATCAGAAATTGAAATTCCTTGTGTTCCTTCTTGGGCGGAGCCGACGTGGCACCTTTTTGTGATTCGCCATATCCGGAGAAGTGCTTTTCAGAACAAGCTCAGGGAACTTGGTGTCGGCACTTTGATTCATTATCCCGTCCCGGCACATCTCTCTTCAGCGTATGCGTGTCTTAAAATGTCCCCGGGCTCCTTCCCTATCACCGAAGCGCTTTCGGAAACCGTCATAAGTTTGCCTATTGGTCCCCATCAAACTCAGGATCAGACGCAAGCTGTGATCAGTGCGATCCAATGCCGCTAGAACTGCGAAAATCATCTCTTTTCAATAGATTGCCATTTTGCAACAATCACTTCCCGCGCCCCGTTAAGTTAGTAAATGACAAGTCGCCTCAAAAAATTCGGCGGAAGCTTGGTGCGACAATTACTCGCGCCACTAATTGATCGCTTGGACAGGCAGAACGCGAAATTTTTGACGTTGTCTGAAGAAATTTTTCGAACTCGATCGTTGTTAAAAAAACAGAGTGGACAGCCAATCCATGTCGTCTTCGTGTGTCACAACCCGAGCCTGTGGGGAAAGTTAAAACCTGTCTACACCGCGTTGTCAGAGGATCCAGTATTTAATGTTTCCATTGTGGCAGTTCCCTACCGCCATGGCACTTCCGGGCACAATGATTTTATCGATGGGGGAGCGTTTTCATTTCTTGAAAGCGAAGGGGTTTCACCAATTAAAGGTTTCGACCTGACAACTCAGGAATGGTTGGATTTGAAGGGTCTGGATCCAGATTATATTTTCTTTCAAACACCTTACGATTCACAGTTTCCATATTCGTACACCTCAGAACATGTTTCGCTGTTTGCAAAGATTTGCTACGTCCCTTATTTTGGTTTTCTTTTATATAAGGGCGAAGTGGATGAAATCACTCATCCTCGGAATTTCTTTAGAAATATTTCGTTCGCCTTCATGCCGCACAAGGCGGAGCAGCGGCATTTGATGTCAAAGTTTCCGCACGAATTATCGGAGAAGCGGGTTGTCGTGGTGGGGGCTCCGATGATGGACTACACCCTAAATACCGTGATTCCGAATGGTGCCGCTTGGAATATTGGCCTCGGCGCAGGTGTCAAACGGGTGTTATGGACGCCGCGTTGGAGGACGTCCGAGAGAAATTGCCATTTCTTCGATTACAAAGATTATTTTTTTGATCTGGTGGAAAAACGGGAGGATATAGATTTTCTCTTTCGCCCCCACCCCCTGTGCCTACAGAATTTCTTGGCAACCGGTGAAATAAACCAGAAACAACTCGATGAAATGGAGGCCAGACTCTCAAAGACCCCAAATGCAGGGATTGATCGGTCTGGTGAATATCAGGACACCTTTTTATCCAGCGATATTTTGGTCTCAGACATGTCTTCGATGCTGGGGGAGTATTTCATGACCGGGAAGCCGATCGTGTACACCCATCGCGTCAATTGCTTTAATGAATTTGGAGCCAAGTTGGCGACAGGTTTTTATTGGGTAAGTGATCAAAAAGAATTGAATCAGATATTGTGCATGTTGCTGCGGGGTGAAGATCCTTTGAGTGAAATAAGGCAGTCGTTAATAAAGGACATGTTTTGCAATCCACCTGGGGGTGCCTCTGAACAGATTCAGAGTTTTCTTAAGTCAGACTTTTGGAAGCCAACCATTCAATGAGTAGAAACCGCTTGATTAAATTTTATGAAAAACAACGACCGCGTGAACGATAAGAGTTATTGGGAAAACTTTTACTCAAAACAAAAACATCCTTTTGATCCCACCTTGTTCGCGCAATATGTGTCAGATAAATATATTAGGCCGGGCCACTCATTAGTTGAACTCGGATGCGGAAATGGTAGGGACGCAGTTTATTTTGCGAAACAGGGAGTTCAGGTTGTTGCGATCGACCAGTGTGAACATGAAATTCAATTCTTGTCCCAAAATCATT
>JBDNGP010000047.1:0-18789 GCA_041689265.1 Verrucomicrobiota bacterium | reverse complement strand
TCTCGGGATGTATTCGTCCAGGGTTTCTTTGCTCATCGTGGCGGGCATTCGCCACGGTGTCCGCTATTATGAGGCAATGGAACCCATCCGCTCTTTCCCGAGATCCCGCTTCGGTGTCCTCTTCAATGAGGCAACACGCACAACCAAACGTTGCCAGCATCCGCTTGCAAATTGCCGACCGGGCAGGAATTCTCCTTGATCAAAAATCCATCCCCTGACCCTGGCAAATCGAGCGCCCCGGATGGCAATCGATACCGGGCGTTGCTTGATGCGGTCCCGGCGGCCATTTGCGAATGTGACGCTGGCGGGCGGATTACTTTCTTCAACGACGCTGCGGCTAAACTTTGGGGTCGCCGACCGGCGATCGGAGAGGAGCACTGGTGTGGAAGCTGGCGAATTTTCGATCCTGACGGGGACCCCGTGCCCCTGGATGAATGTCCAATGGCCCGGGCGACCCGCGAAGGCCGGACGGATTGCGGCCGGGAAATTATTATTGAATCACCATCGGGAGAGCAAAGACACGTCATGACCCATCCCCGGCCGCTCTTTGATGAGGTCGGCCGCGTGACGGGTGCCGTCAATCTGTTGGTGGACGTAACCGAACAAACTCAGGCGCTGGAAACCATTCGTGAACAGGCAGCCCTGTTGGATGCCGCGAGTGACGCCATCTATGTGCGCGATTTGCAGCACACGATTATTTATTGGAACAAGGGAGCCGAGACCGTCTACGGCTGGACCCGATCAGAAGCGCTCGGGCGAAAGGCCAACGAGCTGTTTTCCGTGGACGAACAATTCACGGCTGCCCATGAGGCGCTGCTCCGTGACGGGACCTGGTCGGGCGAATTGACGAACACGGTCAAACCGGGCAACCACGTCCATGCCTTCTGTCGTTGGACGCTCGTCCGCGATGACGAAGGCCGGCCGAAATCCGTGCTGGTGATCAACACCGACATGACGGAAAAACAACAACTGCTGGAGCAGTTCCACCAAGCCCAGCACCTGGAATGCCTGGGCACGCTGGCCAGTGAAATCGCCCATGACTTGAACAACATTCTTACCTCGATCTTGATGACGGCATCCCTGGTGCGCGAGAGCATCAAAAATCCCGAAGATCTGAGGATAATCGATTTGATGGAAGGCTGCGCGCTGCGGGGTGCGGAAGTGGTCAAGCAGATACTCGCTTTTGCCCGGGGCTTGCCCGGCAACCGCGGGCCGGTGCAATTGCGGCGCCTGTTCCAGGAGATGACCAGCATTGTCGAGAAGACGTTCCCCCGAAACATCGCGTTCAAGAATGACGCGCCGAAGGATCTGTGGCTGGTTCAAGCGAATGTTGGACAGTTGCATCAGGTGTTGATGAATCTGTGCATCAACGCTAGGGATGCCATGCCGGATGGCGGTTCCCTGAGCCTGCGCGCCAGCAATGTCATGGTGGACGAGTTGCTTGCCCGCGCCGAATCGGGAGCCCGGCCAGGGCCGCACGTGTGCGTGACCGTGGCCGACACGGGATGCGGCATCCCGGCCGATCAGTTTGACAAGATTTCCACCCCGTTCTTCACGACCAAAGACACCGGAAAAGGAACGGGATTGGGATTGTCGACGGTGCTGAGCATTGTCAAAAATCACGCCGGTTTTGTGAAGATCAACAGCAAGATTCCCGGAGGCACCGTTTTTCAAGTGTACCTGCCCGCCCAGCCCGAGATGAAACCGGAGGCTCCCTCTGGAAAAGAGAAACTGCCGCCGAAGTCGAACCAGGAGTTGGTGCTGCTGGTGGACGACGAGATCGCCATGCGGAACGTGATCGAGCGCGCGTTGACCGGGCATGGATACCGGGTGCTCAGCGCCAGCAATGGCTTTGACGCTGCCAACATGATTCTCGAACACCGGTCTGAGTTGAGGGCCCTGATCACCGATGCCACGATGCCGTTGATCGACGGCCCGGGGCTGGTGCGCCGTCTCAAGGAGCTCGAAATCGAGATCCCGGTGATCTGCATGAGCGAGCTCGATCTCAATCCGTCCACCAACGGACTGCGGGAGAACCTGACGGACCTTGGAGTGAAGGTGTTTCTGCAAAAACCGTTTCAGTTGGTTGCGTTGCTCTGGTTGTTGCACCGGCTTCCGAGGCCTTCCGCACCCACGCCAGACCGTGGAGAATCTCTCCCCTCCAAATCATCATGAGCAGCACTGGAAAAATTCTCGTGGTCGATGACGACGACGCGTTCCGCAACGTGCTCGTGAGAATCCTGCGTCGCGAGGGACACGACTGCGACAGCGCGCCCGACTCCCCGACGGCAATGGCGTCGCTGCGATCCAATCACTACGACCTGCTGGTCTCGGACATTGTCATGCCGGGCAATGAACGCCTGCAAATGATCGAAGAGCTGGCACTTCAACAGTCGAATGTCTCCATCATCCTGCTGACCGGATCCCTCTCCCTGGAAACCGCCATACGGTCGGTCCGTCTTCCCGTTCACGCGTATCTTACCAAGCCGCTCGACCTGCCGTTGCTGCGGAAAGCCGTCATCGACGCCATCATTCACCACCGCCTCTTCGAGGAGGTTCAAGACTATTGCGAGACGCAACCGGATCAGGGCGACCGGGCGGGCGATTCCTTGGGCGAATGGAACCGCTGCAGTGCCGCCTTTCTCAAGATCCTACGATATGGAAAACGTCTCCCGGAACCGGCCCAACAACTCGGAGTAACGGACACAGGTATTACGGAAGGACTTGCCGTCAGCATGAAAACTCCAAAACTGATCGCCGGTATCGTGGAAGCTATCACGGTATTGCAGGGCACCAAGCAGGCCTTCAAGTCCAGGCAGCTCGGGGCATTGCGCAAGCGGCTGGTCGCGTTGCTGGAAGACTCGGAAAATTAACCGGTCGGAATTCCCATCCGCACCACCCGATCAACGCGATAGCGTCTTGGAGGTGGAGTGAGACCTCCGGGCGAACTTCTGAGCGCTTTGGTGATATCGATTTTAACGATATAGCAGAACGTATTTGGATGCGCCAAAGGCTCGCTCGGAGAGCTCCCCCCACCACTCTCTGCTGAAATCTCGCAGCACCCCGATCATCGCGGCAGCGTCTTGGGGTGCGGAGATGCAGCGTAGCGTAATCTCCGCTTTGCCGTCGAACCGCATCATGGCGTCCAATCAATCCAGTCAGTCCAACATTTTTGAGATACTCTATAAAGTTTCGCCGGGGCACTCCGATGACTAACGCGAGAAGGCCCGTGAACCGATGTGTTTGGGGCCGCTTTCCCCGGGTGGAACTGGGCAACCAGGTTCCGCAAGCAGAAGGCACAATCGATATGACGCACCCGCGTCGAACCGATTGTGCCTTTTTCTTTTGTACGAGGAAAAACGATCTGATGAACGCGACATCCGAAAATTTATTGGTCACACCAACCGCACGCGGCCAGCGGGAGACTTTTTCGATTTCGCAACACCTGCCCTGGCCGAGTACGGAGCTGGCCATCGTCGGAAAGAGCCTCCTGAACTCGCAGCATTCCGAGTTCACTTCGCGAACAATCGTGACGCCTCCAACTGATGTGCAACGGGGCGTTTACGGTCAAATCACCATCAAGTTTTAGCCCAATCTCATGGACGCTCCACCGATGATCCGCGATTACCGACGGGACAACACCTGCCGACGACGCGTGCTCCATCGATTCGCTTGCACGGTGATTCTCTGTCTCGGAACCGCGGTCAGTGCGATCGCAGAAAAGCCCTCCCTTTCGGAAGCCGATATCAAGGTGTTGTTTCTCTTCAATTTCACCAAGTACGTCGAGTGGCCGGAGGATGTTTTTGACTCACCGACCGCGCCGCTGATCATCGGTTTTACCGGAGACCGCAAACTGGCGGATTCGTTGCGGACGCTGGCTGCCAACAAGACCTACAAGGGCAGGCCGATCGAGATTTTTAATGAGGTGAATGTCGAAACGGCGTCCGGGTGTCACATTCTGTTTTTGAGCGAAGCAGGGTCGAAAAATACCGAAGCCCTGTTGGCGCCGCTGCGCAGCCCGCCGGGGCTCAAGGTCGGCGAGAGCGATGATTTCACGCGCCTCGGAGGAATCATCCGCTTCAACCGGAACGACGACAAAGTACGCCTGGAGATCAAGACCGCCGCCGTCGAAACCTCGCGGCTCAAACTGGGGGCAAAACTACTGGGCGTTGCCGCTGTCGTAAGGCACTCCCCCTGACCTCCACTGCCATGAATTCACTTCGCCACTCCTCCATCAAACAGAAGCAGATGCTCATCATCATGGGCATCAGTGGGTTGGCACTGTTCCTGGCGTGCGGCACGTTCATTCTGACCGGCTGGTCTTCTGCCCGCCAGGATCTCGCCAACGGTCTCCTCATTCGCGCTGACATCGTCGGGCGCAATTCTCTGGGGGCGCTGGATTTCAACGACCCCGGATCTGCCGTGGAAAATCTCAACGCACTGAAAGCCGATTCCCACGTCGTATCGGCCACCCTGTTCACTTCGGACAACCAGTTTTTTGCCGGCTATTTCCGAAACGGTGATCCGAGTGCGACAGCGAAACTCCTGGCCACCTCGGAAACCGCACTGTTTGCCGATGGTCTCCTGCGCGTGATCGTCCCCGTCCAACGCGACGAAGATCTGCTGGGCTTCATCCAGTTGGAATCGGACCTGACTCAACTGTACGCGGCGACGACCCACGATGTGAGCATCGCCCTCCTGGTCTTCGCATTGACCTGCGTGATGGCGTTTTTTCTCTCCATCCACCTGCAGAAACTCCTGCTGGATCCCATCTTTGAACTGTTGCAAACCGCCCGGGCGGTCACAGCGGACCAGAACTTTGCGTTGCGCGCGCACAAACGCTCAGGGGACGAACTCGGCCAGCTGGTGGATGGGTTCAATGAAATGCTCGCCGAGGTTCAAGTGCGCGATGCCGCCCTGAGATCCGCTCATGACACACTGGAATACCAGGTGCAAAAGCGAACGGACGAATTACAGCGCGCCCGGTCGTTCCTGAACTCTGTCATTGAGCATCTGCCTCTCCCCGTGTTCATCAAAGACGCGGCGGAACTCCGTTTCATTCTTTGGAACAAGGCCGGCGAGGAGCTGACGGGGATCTCCAACGAAGAAATGCTCGGCAAGAACGATTTTGACTTCTTTCCCCCTGAAGATGCGAAGCTGTTCATGACAAGGGACCGCCGGGTCCTGGATTCCGGCCAGAAAATTGAAACACCGGAGGAGCACCTCGAGACGCGCCACCGTGGGACCCGAATCGTCCACGTCATCAAGTCACCCATTTTCAATGCTGAGGGAAAGCCAACTCACCTTCTCGGTATCGTCGAAGACATCACTGAACGGAAGGGGGCGGAAGAGAAGATGGCCGAGATCAACAAGCGCCTGCTCGAAACCTCCCGTCTAGCCGGCATGGCGGAGGTGGCCACGGGCGTGTTGCACAACGTGGGCAACGTGCTCAACAGCGTCAATGTCTCAGCCAATCTCATTGGTGACTGTTTCCGCAAGAGCAAGATCCCGGGCTTCACCAAGATCGTGTCGCTGATCATGGAGCACACCGGGGATCTCCCCGGTTTCTTTGCCCGGGATCCGCGCGCCGCCCATCTGCCGGGCTATCTCGAACAACTCGCCCAGCATCTTACTGACGAACAGGTGCTGGTGCGCGCCGAAATCGCCTCTCTGCGCAAGAACATCGATCATATCAAGGACATCGTGGCCATGCAGCAAAGCTACGCGCAGGTCTCCGGCGTCACCAAAATGATCCGCCCCGCCGAACTGATCGAAGACGCCCTGAGCATGAACGCCGGCTCACTCGATCGTCACTTCGTGGAAGTCTTCAAGGAAATCGAGGAAGTGCCCCCGATCGAAGTGGACAAACACCGCGTGCTGCAGGTCCTCGTCAATTTCGTGCGCAACGCCAAGTACGCCTGCGACGAATCCAACCGGACCGACAAGCGCATCATTTTGCGTCTGCAACGGCGCGAGGACCGGGTCATCTTCTCGGTGATTGACAACGGTGTGGGCATCAGCCCGGAGAATCAGGAGCGCATTTTCAATCATGGCTTCACCACCCGCAAGGACGGGCATGGGTTTGGCCTCCACAGCAGCGCCAACGCCGCCACCGAACTCGGTGGATCCGTCACCTTCCACAGCGAGGGCCTCGGACTCGGCTCCACTTTCAGCCTCGAACTGCCGGTCGAGCCGGTGTCGAAACGGAACACCGAAAAGACGACGACCCCAACTGTTTCATTTTCTCTGGAAACCGCATGAAATCATCCTCCCAAAATTGCAGAGTGCTCGTGGTCGATGACAACCGGGCCATTCATGAAGATTTTCGAAAAATCTTCGCCGCGAATTCGTTGGAAACTTTGGACATTGAACATTCCGAACAGGCGTTGCTGGGAAACAAACTGGATCCCAAGGTCCGTTCAGAGTTCGAGATTGATTCGGCATTCCAGGGTCAGGGCGGATTGAAATGCGTCGAAAAATCGCTCCGAGAAAACCGGCCCTACGCGCTGGCCTTTGTGGATGTCCGCATGCCGCCGGGTTGGGACGGCATCGTGACCACGGAAAAGATCTGGAACATCGACCCCCATATCCAGATCGTGCTTTGCACCGGGTTCTCCGACTATTCGCTCGACGATGTGCTCGCGAAACTCGGCCACTCTGATCGTCTGCTGATTCTCAAGAAACCATTCGACAACATCGAGGTTCTGCAACTGGCCAATGCCCTCAGCGAGAAATGGCGTTTGAGCTGCGAACTCCGACGGCGGTTCGACGATCTGGAGCAGCTCGTGCAGGATCGAACAAGCCAGCTGCAAGTCGTCAATGAAGATTTGATGGCCGAAACTCTGCGGGCGCAACAGCTCGCGAGCGAGGCGCAGCAGGCGAACCGGGCAAAGAGTGAATTTCTGGCCATGATGAGCCACGAAATCCGCACCCCCATGAACGGCATCCTCGGGATGGCCGATCTGCTGCTGGACACCGAGCTGGGGGCCGAACAAAGGGATCACGCCATGACCGTAAAATCGAGCGGCGGCGCGCTCATGGGCATCCTCAACAACCTGCTCGACTTCTCCAAGCTCGAAGCAAAACGAGTCAGTGTGGAATCGATCCCATTTGATCCAGCCAAACTGGCGGAGGACTCGGTAAAACTGCTGGCACCGCGGGCGAAGGAAAAAAGTCTCACGATCTCCTGGCAACAAACCCACGAACTACCCTCCCTCCTGAACGGCGATCCCAACCGACTGCACCAAGTCTTGATCAACCTGATCAGCAACGCGGTCAAGTTTACCGAACACGGTGGTGTGACGGTCACCATCGCAGCCATGGATCTCTCCCCCTCAGAGATCGAACTCCGATTTGAAGTGCATGACAGTGGCCTTGGAATTCCCGCCGAGATTCAGCCGACTCTTTTCCAACCCTTTGTGCAGGCCGACGCTTCGACTACCCGTCGCTACGGCGGAACCGGTCTCGGTCTGGCCATTTGCCGCGAACTGGTCGGCTTGATGGGCGGGGAGATCGGTGTCGAGAGCGACCCGGGCATCGGGTCGACGTTCTGGTTTACCGCGCGGTTCAAGCCGGCCGCTTCCCTCAACACCTCCTCGCCTTCGTTGACCGCACTTCCGGCGGTTCCTCCCGGGCGGTTGCTTTCGGCCAGCTTGGAGCCGGGCGCGCGAGTCCTGCTGGTTGAGGACAACACCGTGAATCTCAAGCTGGCAACGGTGCTTCTCCGGAAACGGGGAATTCACGTGGACACGGCGGTCAATGGCATCGAGGCGATGGCCGCCTGGGAATGCGGCCAGCCGGCGCTGATTCTCATGGATTGCCACATGCCCGAGATGGATGGCTACGAGGCTACCCGTAAGATCCGTGCCCAGGAGATCAGTTCCGCCCGCCCACGAACCCCGATCATTGCTCTCAGTGCCAGCGTGCTGGACTGTGATCGCCAGGCCAGTATCAGCGCCGGAATGGATGGCTTTCTCACCAAACCCATCAACATCAAACATCTGAACGAAATTCTTGATCGGATATTTCTGAGTCCCGCCGGTTCACGAACCATCGCGCCCTGCGACTCTTCGACCGGATCGCCCAGTGCAAGTTTTGTCCTCCCATGAACAGCCATCATTCCATGCCAACCAATACCAACCGCCGGATTCTGCTGGTCGACGACAACCACGGGATCCACGAAGATTTTCGAAAAATTCTCAGTGACAGTGGTGAGGCCGCGCAGGAGTTGGACGCCACTGAAGCGGCGTTGCTGGGCGAAGCGCCGCGAAAGTCTTCCAGCAGCAGATTTGAGCTGGAGTCCGCCTACCAGGGGCAGCAGGCGCTCGAACTCGTACGTCAGTCCGTCGAGTCCGGACAACCTTATGCGATGGCCTTCATGGACGTTCAGATGCCCCCCGGCTGGGACGGGATCGAGACGACCCAAAAGATCTGGGAGGTCTATCCCGACCTGCAAGTCGTCATCTGCACGGCCTACTCGGATTATTCGTGGGATGAGATGATCGAAACACTCGGGCAATCAGATCGACTGGTGATCCTCAAAAAGCCATTCGACAATGTTGAAGTACTGCAACTGGCCAATGCGCTCGTGGCCAAGTGGCACCTGCTGCAACAGATCCGGTCGCAGGTGGACGATCTCGAAGAACGTGTCGTTGAACGCACCCGTGAACTGGAGGCCGCCGCCGCCAAGCTGCAGGCGGAAATCGACGGACGCAACACGATGGAAATCCAGCTGCGACACGCGCAGAAGATGGAATCCATCGGCCAGCTGGTCGCCGGCATTGGCCACGAGATCAACACGCCCACTCAATACATCGGAGACAACATCCGGTTTGTTCAAGATGCGTTTGGAGATGTTAGCAACCTCATCGTTGAATACGAAAAACTCCTGGCCGCGGCGGAAGCAGGACAGGTCACCCCCGAAATCATCGGCGCCGTCAAGACCGCCTCAGCGACGGCCGACATGGAATATATCCGCGAAGAAGTTCCCAAGGCGATTCAACAGTCACTTGATGGCGTGTCACGCGTGTCTCACATCGTTGGTGCGATGAAGGAGTTCTCACATCCGGGCACGGCAGAGAAATCCCCGGTGGATCTTGCCAACGCCATCCAAAGCACCGTCACGGTCGCCAGCAACGAATGGAAATACGTGGCCGAGATCGTCACGCACTTTGATCCGCAACTCCCGCCGGTGCCGTGTCTGGCGGGTGAATTCAACCAAGTGGTGCTCAATCTCATCGTCAACGCCTCTCACGCCATCGCGGACGTCGTGGGCGACGGTGGAGGCGGCAAGGGCACCATTGAGATCTCGACGGTGCATGACAAAGGCTGGGCGGAGATTCGGATTCGCGATACGGGAGCGGGCATCCCGGAATCGGCGCGCGATCGCATCTTCGATCCGTTCTTCACCACCAAGGGCGTGGGCAAGGGCACGGGCCAGGGCCTCGCCATCGCGCACTCGGTGATCGTGGACAAGCACGAAGGCACCATTCATTTCGAAACCGAAATGGGAAAAGGCACGACGTTCATCATCCGGTTGCCAGTCGAGGCCCCGGCAGCCCAATTCACAGAAAAAGCAGCATGAGTGTTAAAATTTTATTCGTCGATGACGAGCCCCTGATCCTCCAAGGATTGCAGCGAACGCTGCGCTCCATGCGCCACGAGTGGGAGATGAAATTTGTCGGGAACGGCGCGAGCGCGCTGGCGCTGATGAGCACGACCCCGGTGGACGTGGTTGTTTCTGACATGCGCATGCCGGGGATGAATGGCGCCCAGTTGCTGGCCGAAGTGATGAGGCTTTATCCCAAGACAATCCGCATCATTCTCTCCGGTCATGCCGACAAGAATCTCATTCTTAAGTGCGTCGGCTCCACCCACCAGTATCTCTCGAAGCCGTGCGAACCGGCCGCGCTACTTTCGGTCATCCGCCGGGCGACCTCATTGGAATCAAGCCTCGAAACCGACCGGGTGAAGGAACTGGTCGCGCAGATGGGGGAACTGCCCACAGTGCCAACCCTATACTCCCAGATCGTCACAGTCCTCAATGAACCCAACACGACCATTGATGATGTCGGCGAAATTGTGGAACAAGATCCCGCGATGACCGCGAGACTGCTCAAGCTGGTCAACTCAGCCTATTTTGGGTTGCGCCGCCAGGTCGCCAGCGCCACGGAAGCCGCCAGCTATCTCGGCATCGACACCATCAAGTCTCTCGTGCTGGCGACCGGGACGTTTGACCAGTATCACACGCCCACTCTCGAAGGGTTTTCACTCGAGACGCTCTGGAATCACAGCGTCCAGACAGCCGCCGGTGCGAGGTCAATCGCACAGCTCGAGGAGGCGGGGCAGAAACTCGCCGACGAGGCCTTCGTCGCGGGCATGCTGCACGATGTGGGCAAGTTGATTCTCGCCTGCAGTTTTGCCGAACAATACAAACAGGTGTTCGACAGGGCATTGTCCAGTCACTGCGAACTGATCGCCGCTGAACGCGAAGTCTTCGGCACGACTCATGCCGCGGTCGGAGGCTATCTGCTGGGGCTCTGGGGGCTGCCCGTTCCGGTGGTGGAAGCCATCGCGCTGCACCATTCACCGGAAGCCACCCTCGAAAAAGATTTCACGCCATTGACCGCCGTGCATGTGGCGAATGTGATGGCACAGAACCAGACGGGCGGTGGCACGTTGTCGATTCCCACTTCATTGATTTCCCAGGATTATCTCGCCGACATTGGTCTCCTTGATCGACTGATGGTCTGGGGCGAGAAACTCTCCGTTCACACCCAACCGACTGCCAATACATGAGCTCAAGAATTCTCTGCGTCGATGACGACGCCAACATCCTCGCCGGTTTCCAGCGTAACCTGCGGAAACAATTCACTCTCGACATCGCGATCGGCCCCAAAGAAGGGCTAGCCCGCCTGGCCAGCCACGGGCCGTACGCGGTCATCGTCGCCGACATGCAGATGCCGGGAATGAACGGGATACAATTCCTGACCAGCGCCCGGGAAATGGCGCCGGAATCCGTGCCCATCATGCTGACTGGAAACGCCGATCAAAAGACGGCCATGGAGGCGGTGAACCAGGGTCACGTCTTCCGTTTCCTCACCAAGCCATGCCCACCGGAAACCGTGGCGATCACCCTGGAAGCCGGGTTGAAGCAGTATCGTCTGGTGACCGCCGAACGTGAACTGTTGGAGAACACCCTCAACGGCGCCATCAAAACGCTCGCCCACGTACTCGCCACCGTAGATCCAGCGTCCTTCGGTCAGGGGGAGAAGTTGCGCAACTACGTGGGCATCTACGTCCGCCACTACCAGGTTGCCGAGGCCTGGGCCCTGGAACTCGCGGCAACGCTGTCTCAAATCGGCCGGGTGGCCATCCCTGCCACCGTGCTGCTGAAGGTTCGTGCCGGGCTGAGCCTGTTGCCGGAAGAGAAGGACATGCTCGCGCGCGTTCCTAGTACGGGCGCCGATCTCATCAGCAACATCCCGCGCCTGGAGTCGGTGGCCAAAATCATTCTCCACCAGCATAAAAACTTTGATGGAACCGGATTCCCCAACGATGCCGTTTCCGGAAAGGAAATACCCATCGGCGCCCGCATTCTCAAAGTGATGTCCGATCTGATAGAGCTTGAAGACAAAGGACACACCCGGATTGTCAGCCTCGCCCACCTGCGCGCACGGAACGGTTGCCACGATCCCGAGTTGTTGAACTCCGTCGCAGCGTGCTTCGATGTCAGTCTTTCGGACGAGGTGGAATCTGAAACCGAGTGGGAGGAAATGCTCTTGAACGAGGTGCACCCCGGAAGAGTATTCGCCGCCAATGTTGAGACGAACGACGGTGCCATGATTGTCCCGGCAGAAACCGTGGTCACACAAATGCTACTCGAGCGACTCCGAAACTTTGAGCAGTTGAAGCGACTCAAACACCCGCTCCTGGTCCGGTTGATCTCATCCGCGCATCGAGTCCCAGAGGTGGTGTCCACCGGTGATTAACGCAAGGCAACAGAAGGGTTCGTTTGTCATAACTTGGAACGCCAAATAACACAATCAACCGAGCGGTGAGCCGGAACCCTCGGAGGCTGACATTAGGGTCACGCGCGATCTGATTCGCGCCGGGCAGCTGCTCAAGATCGAAGTGCTTGATCACGTGATCATCGGCAACCACCGCCATGTGTCTCTTCGATCGATGGGCTATTGGGCCGGGTACTGAATAATGCCGAGTTGGCGAGGTGATTCCCCGGATTTCCGGAGGATCACCTTGCCAACTCGGCATAAGGGCTATTTTTATTAGCCCGAATCTTCACCCCCAGTCATTCGTGACTGGGTTTTTCTTTGGCCACACCCGGTGTCGCTCGACGAACTCCACAAAGTCCGGTTCCAGAAAGTCGCGGGATTCTTCCCAGACCAGCCTTGGAATCGGCAGATTGAGAAACCAGCGGATGTCCCGGTCCAGCGCCTGCCGGGGGGGTAAACATTCCCACCCGAGTCGCCCGAAAGGTGGTTCCCAGATGGTGTAGCAGAAAGGTCACGAAAATAGCCTCCTCGTCCGTGACCGGACAATGGCCGAGGTCGACGGAGTATTTGAGCACACGCGACAACTCCGGCCGACGGTAGATTTCAGACCAGATTTCGCGATGCCCTTTGGTGACGGTCAGGAGATTGGCGAATCGCTGCGATGCGAACCCACTGACTGGAGAGCCGGATGCGGGAGATCCGCACGTCCGGTTCGGAGGGAAGGGCAAGGTTCTATCCCTTGTCCCTACCCCTATTACCACAACGGCACCTGCCGCCCATTTCCGCCATTCTTTTCGAAGACTGTGCTAGCAGCCGAAACTGGCAATCGTTCAACGTCCTCGTCGTCGTGCCCGGCCTCGAATACCTCCGTCACTCCAAAGCGACGACCCAGACAGGAAGGCAACGGTCCGAAGGAAGGACACTCCGACGCGCGACACTCACTTGGAATGCGGTGGCAGAGCGCAGCGGCAGCACCGCTTTCGAGCGGACACGGCGGCTCGAATTCACCCGCCGGCTGGAGCGTTCAATAGCGGTGATGGCGCCAGGCTTCATCACCGCACTACACGACGCTCCCGCGACATTGAAACCCATTGGGTGTTTGTCACACTACTGGACGATCCGTGGAAGCTCGGTTGAAGGAAACCGCGATGTTGTAATTCTGTTCCGACATGCGCCAAAATCAACCAACCAAGATCTAAACCGCCAGTTTCTCCTTTGATCCAAATGACTCCAACCATTCCGCCCTTCAAAGTCTTCGGGCTCGGCACCGTGGTGGTCGATCATCAGGTGGTGCTGGAGTCGCTTCCCGAGGCGGACACCAAAGGTGAAGTCATTGAGGACCGGCATCAGGTGGGCGGGCCGGTGCCGACGGCGTTGAGTTTGTTGCAACGGTTCGGTGTGCGGACTGCGTTTCAAGGGAAGTGGGGCGATGATCCGTTCGGCCGAATGATTGAGGTAGATCTCGATTTGCAATCCATCGAGTTTGATCAACGCACCTGCCGATCAGCGACTCGATCAGGGTTTGCGCACGTGTGGGTGGAAGAAAAAACCGGGCGCCGATCCATCGCCGCCTACCGGGGTTCGCATCCCGTGGAACCACACGAACTGCGACTCGATCAACTGAAGGACTTTGACGCGCTTCACCTCGACGGCTGGTCCACCACTGCCGCGATGGCGGCAGCCGAATCAATGAAACGCTTCGGCGGAAAAGTCTTTCTCGATCTGGGCTCGCCAAAACCGCAGCTCGAACAATTGCTTGCGCACGTCGATGCGGTGAATTGCC
Organism: Verrucomicrobiota bacterium; assembly: GCA_041689265.1. GTDB lineage: Bacteria > Verrucomicrobiota > Verrucomicrobiia > Limisphaerales > RI-55 > JBDNGP01. The sequence continues at coordinate 4,995 of JBDNGP010000047.1, read as the reverse complement.
CTGAACGATTGATCCACCGATTGTTCGCGATCGATGATCTGGAGGAAGGTGCCAAACGCCTGCTGGCGATGGGGCCATCCGAGATCACCATCACGCTCGGGGAATCGGGTGCGGTGCACTTCGCGAAGGAGACCGTGATCCGTCACGCCGGGTTTCCGGTCGATGCCGTGGATACCAACGGCGCGGGCGATGTTTTTTCCGGCGCGATCGTGTATGGTTCGCTGCTGGGCTGGGACGCCGAACGCAAACTGGCGTTCGCCTGCGCGGCGGCGGCGTTAAAATGTCAGAAGCTTGGCAATCGGGAAGCACTGCCGATGTTGAGTGAAATCGAAACCTTTCTATCCGAGGTCACCTCAAACGCGTGATGACAATTCCTGAAAATATGATGCACGAAATTCGTGAGCACGCTGAGGTCGTGTATCCGGAGGAATGTTGTGGACTCGTTCTGGGGAAAACTGGTTCGCCGGGTGAACTCACCCGAGTACGTCGTTGCAAGAATGCCCAGGACCAGTTTCACAAACTGGACCCGCACACGTTTCCGCGCACCAATCGAAACGCGTATTTCATCGCCCCCAAAGACTTGCTCGCGGTCGAGCGGGAGTGTCGGGAGCAAAAAGAGCGCGTGCGTGTGATCTATCATTCTCACCCCGACGTTGGAGCGTATTTTTCTGATGAAGATCAACGGTGCGCCGTCGTCGATGGCGAACCACTTCACCCGGAAGTCGATTACCTCGTGGTATCTGTGAAAGACGGCAAGGCTGGTGAATCCGTTTGGTTTGAGTGGGATTCTGCGTCGAAGAGTTTTAAGTGAAGCGGATCGCTGAGGTTATACCATCGCCAGAAGTCGACCTGGGCTTCGAATGGAACGGAAGGGCGGGACTCTTGCCGCCCAGAGGTAACAATAATTTTAACCACTGAGACAAAGTTTCTAAAGCGAAGCATCAACGAAGTGGCTTCGGTTGCACCCACGACTCGCCATCGCCGTACCACGTTGACATTTGGACTGCGGCGGGAAGCGCAGCGCCACGCCGCTTTTGACCACGCGAAAAAGCCGGAGCTTTCGTGCTATGTTTCGACCGCAAGAAAGGTGGGGATCCCGAGCGGTCGGGACGAGCGAACCTTTGGGCGCAAAGACGGGCAGAGATCCACATGCGTTCTTGAGCGCAAGAAAGCGGGGTCGCCGCTGCGCTCTGCCACCGCACTTGGTTGTCGGAAATTCGCTACTTTTTCCTTTGCCGCGATCCTGAAAGGATGAGTGGCATCCCCCTCGGGGGGGGCCAATCGGTTGTGAAAGCAGGCGGAATGTCGTTTTATGGCGGAGGCCCCAAAGTATCCATTATTCGAGAGTCTGAAGTGCTGCGAGTTGATCTTATGGACATTGTTGAGGGCAAGCAGGCCGACGTTTCACTACGCACCGGAGACACCCTCTACATGGGACCCCAATTTTGTTTCGGCGGACCAGACCGGATCGCATTTGAGAGCATGAACAATCTTCTGGCCGTTTACGCGGCCGCCATTAAGAGTTCCGGCTCAGATGAGCGGGAAGAGGAACAGTTGAAGAGATAGTATTCTTTGGCACAACCAACAGATCAGAGGCCAACCTCCAATTTTTTCGTTCCACATTTCTGATTCGTTCGTGTCAGAATCTCAACGTGCCCACCGGAAGTGCCAAAGCCCTGCGCGGTCTGGTCGTTTCAGATTTACACCTGTTCGCCCGTCGTTCCGACGGTTTGGAGCGCATGAACGCGTTGAGGCCCCGGCTGCGCGAGACCGATCTGCTGGTTCTGAACGGCGACATTTTTGATTTTCGTTGGAGCACGCGCACGGATCATTCCGAATCAATTCGAGACGCATTGCAGTGGCTGCGCGATCTGCTGGTTTCGGCGGACTCATGTCAGATTCACTATGTGTTGGGGAACCACGACTGTCTGGTTGAGTTTATCCCCGAACTCGAACAACTCGCCCACGAAAGCCCGAACTTCCACTGGCACGAATACACGGTTCAATTTGGAGACGCCCTGTTTCTGCATGGGGACTGCACGCACAGGCGGATGGATTTCAGTGCGCTGAAAAAGTATCGCGATCAATGGAGTCGTGATGAGCAACGGCACGGTCCGGCAACGGTTGCCTATCAAATGGCCGACCGTCTCGGAATGACCCAGATGGTGCATCACCTGCATTTCCCGCGCAAACGCACCCTGCGGCGGTTGATCCACCATCTTGATCACACGATGGAAGACTGGCGTGAAACAATCCGGCATTGTTATTTCGGCCACACGCACGAGCCGTTCTCTGACGTCGCCCACGAAGGCATCCGGTTTCACAACACCGGCTGTGCGATTCGCGGAATGCGTTTCGGACCGTCCACGTTTCAAGTCAGCACTCAACACCATGAGCGATCTGCCTGAGAAAAAAATCACCTGTTATTCGGATGGTGAAGGCGAGTTCATGCAACGCTCCTAGGATATTCGCAGGCGGTTGTTGCTGCCATTGCTGAAACTTTTGGAGGCCGGCGAAGTTCGCGCCGGCCATCTCACGTTTCTCTCGTTGATCGCCGGGCTGGTGTTTTGTCCGGTGTTCATCTGGAGTTCAAAACCTGTCGCGCTCTCGCTTCTTTTGCTGCACGTGTTGCTCGACCGATTGGACGGTCCGTTGGCCCGGCATCTGGGGCGCGCGTCGGACCGGGGCTCGTTTACCGACACGATGGCGGATCAGGTGGTGGTCACGTTCAGCACGTTGACATTGATCCATGTTCAGCTGGCGTCGCTCTGGCCGGGCGTGATGTATCTGTTCTTTTACACCGTGGTCGGGTTGTTTGCGATGGCCCGGAATGCGATGGCAATTCCTTATTCTTGGCTGGTGCGGCCTCGTTTCTTTGTTTATCTCGGCATCCCGGTGGATCTTTATCTTTGGCCTCGCAGCCTGGATGTTCTCTTGTGGATCGTGTTGGCGTTGTTGGCGTGGAAGGTTTTAACCGGGTTTGTGAACATTCGAAAACGGCTGAATTAGCCACGCGCCGGGTTTGCCTTCCACAAACAATCGGGATTTAATCGCGCCGTGCAACTGGACTTCCTGTTCAACCCCGGCCCCAAGAAGCAGATCGCGAACGACTCCCTGCAGGTCGGCGACCAGCTGTTTCCGTTGAACCTGATCCGGAACCCACGCGCACGCCGTTATGTTCTGCGGATGAGCAAACGCGGTGAAGTCCGGGTGACGATTCCGCGCGGTGGATCGCAGAAGGAAGCGCTCAATCTCGCGCACAAAAATATCGCCTGGCTGGAGGCGCAGTGGAAAAAGCACCAGGAAGTGAAGCCTCACGACCGGAGCTGGAAACACGGCAGCGAGATTCTTTTTCGCGGCAAACCGACGCCACTCGCCGTGGCGGAGAAGAACTCGATCCGGCTGGTTCAATTCGCGGAGGAAGAACTGGCGGTCGATGCCGTGATCAATGACATCAAGCCCGCAGTGGAGCAACATCTCTGGAATCTCGCCAAAATCGAACTCCCTCCACGCGTCGAAGAACTCGCGAAGGAACACGATTTTAAATACACGCGACTGACTGTTCGCAACCAACGTTCCCGCTGGGGCTCGTGCTCACCGACCGGCACCATTTCGCTAAACTGGCGGTTGATCCAGATGCCGCCATCCGTCAGGGATTACATCATTCTTCACGAGCTGGTACACACCCGGTTCCTAAATCATTCCGTCAAATACTGGCGTGAGGTGAAACGGGTCTGCCCGGGCTATCGGGAGTCCGAACAGTGGATGAAGCTGAACAGCGACCAACTGCTCACGTCGGCTTAGCCAACTACATCATTCCGGCTTAGCCCCCGTCAGGCGGACTTCGTTCCGCAATCTTCAAAAATTCCGTGGTGAACCGCAGGAATCTGCTACCAGGACCAGTCGCGGCGCAGAAAATCATGCAACATTTTCTGCGAAGGATTCCACAAGATCGGGCAAGCCGCCGTTTTGTTCTCGCGGTAGAAAAGGTGAGGCTAGTCAAAAGCGATGAACCTCGAATATGATCGTTACATCCCCAGCTCCGCGCACTTGTCCGCGGTGAAAGACAGCTGCGCCAGCTGCCACATGCATGAACTCGAATCGAATGATCCAGCCAAGAATCTGGCGGGTGAACACACGTTCAAGCCAGTCTGGGATCAGGGCCCGCCCGACGATCACGCCGCCGACGTCGACCTGGTCGGCGCCTGTGCGAGCTGCCACGGGGGCATTACGTCGTTCGCCTTCCCACGGCACGACTACGACGGCAACGGCACCATCGACGGTGTGCAAACCGAAGTCAGAAGCCTGCTCGATCAACTGGGTAAATTCCTGCCTCCATACGGTGATCCCGCCGTCAACATCACGTCCGCCTACACCTGGACTGAATTGAAGGCAGCCTTCAACTATCAGTTCGTTCTGGAAGACGGCAGCTTCGGTGTTCACAACACTAGTTACGCCGTCAACTTGATCAAGGCGTCCATCGCCGACATCACCGGAGACGGAACCATCCTGGGTGACAGCGACAATGACTGCCTGCCAGACAGCTGGGAAGTCCAGTACTTCGGCAGCATCACGGCGCAGACCGCGAACGACGACTGGGATAAGGACGGGCTGAGCAACGCCTTCGAATTGTCGGCAATGACGAATCCGACGTTGATGGACTCCGCCGGAGACACGTTCTCTGACTTCGTCGAACTACACAGCGGCACGGATCCGAACAAGAGCGACGACAATCCAGAAGTTGGACGCAGCTCCATCTACACCGCTGCCGAAATGTTGTAAGCGGTGTGCCAAGTGCCAGTTGACAGGATCTGCCGGAACGTTGGACCGGCGGGGTCGTAGAGGTCAGAGATTTCTGGCTACGACATCTATGACGCCTGTTTGAGAAGGCCCGGCTCAGTCCGGGTCTTGGCTTTCCCGGCGGCCCAGGCTTGCGGGGTCACGGTGTGGGTCTGGTGATTGGTCATCCGGGGCAGCCGGGTGAGGACGTCGCGC
>JBDNGP010000046.1:0-54326 GCA_041689265.1 Verrucomicrobiota bacterium | reverse complement strand
GCGGAGTTAAAAGCGAACATCGCCTCCTTCATGCACAGCATCCAGAAGCAGCCCGGGAGAGTGATGCGCTATTTTTTTGGCCGACACATCTCCTACGCCACCGGTTAACTTTCGAATGTATTTAAGGGCCGCATTAATAGGTACCGGTTCGCTGCAAACAAAGGGGATTCAAGCGGTCGAGGGTACTTCGGGCTGGCTGGCACGGAGACTGCCATGGAGTGGTCGAAGCTTGTTGAAACTAAAAATGCCATGACGTGTCCTTTACCTCGGTCGTGGTCAATCAAAACTTTGAATCGAAATCTACCATCATGAAACGTGAAAACACTATTCGGACCGGCCTGTCGATGTTGTTTTTGGCGGGTGGCGTTTTCTGCGCGTCCGCCGAATCGGAAACGATCAGGGCAACCCATGACCTTTCGCGGACTGGCACGGTGAGTGTCGAGAAAGTGAACGGAAAAATGACCGTGACGACTTGGGACGGTGAATGGATTGATCACGAGCAAGCTGACATTTTCGGAGACCGACGTTTCCGGGGGCCGGAAGGTGCGCGCAACGATCGGGGAGGGCGGGCTTCCGGTCGGTCTGTGCACGGTCAACGGGAGCATTCAAATCTGGAAGACCGGCGCGGCGAAGGGGTCGTTGGGCCAGCCCCAGATCGAATTGGAACTGAATTGATGACGTCGGAACTGTAACTTTGACGAGCCCGCGACGTCTCCACCCACAGAGAGACGACAAGATCGAAAACTGAAATTTGTAATGATTATGGAAACCATCGAAACAACTACTGGCAGCCCGGTGCCCGGCAGTGCGGCCCGCGCCGGACGCCTGATCGCGAAGATAGGCTCGGCCAGTATTCTGCGCGGCCAAGACGGATTTCTGGATGTGCAAAGCGACTCGGCGGTGGCGCGCAATGCGGCCCTCGCGTGGATGTTTTCTGTCAGCCCGGCAATGGCTGGCCGAGTGCGGCGCTGCGGAAAATAGCCTCTGCTGCTGCTGTTTAACCAGCCATTGACGTAACCATATTGATTCTCCAATCTCCCGCCTTATGCCGAATTTGAAAGGACTTTTCCTTGCCGCCGTTTGTACCGCGGCGACCGGTTTCAACATTACCGCCGCCGAGCGCCTCGTGCAGCAGCTCTCGCTGCAGGACTGCATCAACCTCGCTCTGCAGCACAATTTGAATCTCCAGATCGAACGCCGGAATCCGACCCGTGCGAGCTATGATATCACGGCGGCGCAGGGCAACTACTACGATCCGGACCTGTCGTTCGGGGCTCAAACCAGCTCCCGCGTGAACGCGCTGACGTTGGACAGCGACAACCGGCTGGTCCCCAGTTCCACTTCGGACTCGGACAATTTCAACGCGGGATTGAGCGGCACCCTGCCGGGGATGGGAACCACTTACAACATCCGGGCGAACACGGGGAAAACCACGGGCGACAACCTGAGCGGCAGCTTTACGAACGCCAATGGCGGCTCCGCGATCATCATCACCCAGCCGTTGCTCAAGAACTTTTGGATCGACGGCGGACGTCTCAATATTGCGCAGTCCAGATTCAATCTCGAGAAAGCGGAACTTGGTCTCAAACGGCAGGTGATGAGCATCATCACCCAGGTTGAACGTGCCTACTACGACCTGATCTATTCTTACGAGAATGTTCAAGTGCAGGAAAAATCTCTCCAGCTCGCGCAACGTTCCCTGGAGGAAACCCAGAAGCGTTTTGAAGTGGGCACGGTCGCCGAACTGGAGACCAAGCAAACCGCATCGCAGGTGGCTGCCCGCGAAGCCGACCTGCTCACCGCGCGCCGGAATCTGGAGCTTCAGCAGAACACGCTCAGACGCCTGATCAGCGACAACTTTGCAGCGATCCACGGGACTCAGCTGAGCCCGACTGAAACCCTGGAAGCACCGGTCAGGGTGTTCGATGTGCAGTTGAGCTGGGACAAGGGTCTGTCTGACCGGCCGGATTTGAATCAGGCGCGGATCGACATGGAAAGCATGGGGTTGACGCTGAAATACAACCGCAATCAGTTGTTTCCTCAATTGGATTTGCAGGGAAGTTATGGATTAAACGGCAGCAGTCTCAACGGTTATCAGGGTGTGTTCGACAACGTCAGCAATCGCGACCTTCCTAACTGGTTCGTGGGCGGTGTCTTTTCGGTTCCGCTGGGCAACCGCGCGGCGCGCAGTCGCTACCGGTCAAGCCAGGTTCAGGAGGAGCAGCTGCTTCTCACGCTGAAAAATCTCGAGCAGGGGATCATGGTGGAAATCGATGACGCCATCAAGACGGCTGCCTCCAGTTACGACCGCGTGCAAGCCACCCGCAAAGCCCGCGAGTACGCCGAAGCCGCGCTCGATGCTGAACAGAAGCGATTGGAGAACGGCAAGAGCACCGCATTTTTCGTGCTGAGTCTGCAGAATGATTTGACGGCGGCACGCCTCAGCTGGATCCGGTCGATCGCCGACTACAACAACGCGCTGGCCGAACTTTCCTATCGTGAGGCCTCCACTCTCACCCGCCATGAGATCACCTGGGACGACTCCAAAATGAATCGCGAGTGATTCCGCTGTCGGGCGGCCGGCGGCATCGAAGTAGCCAGTTTTACACCAACTGAAGTGCCAGGTGTACCAACAAGATCACCAAGTTGACGTAGACGGCGGCCAGCAGATCGTCCAACACGACGCCCCAACCTCGCGGAACATCCTGTGACTGTTTGACCGGCCACGGTTTGACGATGTCAAAAAACCGGAACGCGAGGAAAACGCCGAACGCGAGAAACCAGGTCGTCGGGCCGAAGAAGAATTCGAGCGACGGCAGTTCGTGCAGTTGCAGCGCGAGATGAAACACCCAGCCGAGGAAGCACACCGGCACCGCGACAATCTCGTCGATCACGATTGAGCCGGGGTCTTTTGCGCCCAGAATTTTTTCAGCGGCTTCGCAGGTCCAGACCGAGGCGATGATGCTGGCCACGAGAAGAAACGCCGCCAGCCAGGGTTGAATTCCGCCGATCCACAGCAGCAGCGCAAACCATCCCAGTCCGAGGATCGAACCAAACGTGCCCGGCGCTTTCGGAATGCGGCCGATACCGAATCCTTGCGCGATCCAGAGGGTGAACGCGGCTGAAGTGCCGGATCGATTTGACTCATCGCGCGGGTTCTTCATTTGATTGCTAAAATCGGAGTCACGATCATCCTGTATTCCGCGAATTGCCTTTTTGAATGCGTCGATCCCGGAGCCAAGCCCGCGTCCAAGTTCCGGCAGTTTCTTCGCCCCAAACAAAATGAGAAACACAACCAGAATTATGATGATTTCCGGCCAGCCCAGCATCCGGGATTGAAGCGCTTCGTTGATGAACGTGGATCAGCATCCCAGCTAAATCCTCACATGTCATTCAGGAAAACTTCCCGGTTTTTCCAGAGGTAAAGCCAGCCGGAAATCGCTGTTAGAAATATCGTGATCCACTTCGCGAACTCGACCAGCCAGTCCGCCCACGGCCGGCCCGCCACCTCGTATCCGAACATCGAGCCGAGCGGTCCCCAGTCGCCGAAACTCGCGACGACCAGAATCGCGATGATCGTGATGATCTGCCAGATGGTCTTGTGCTTGCCCCATCCCTCGGCCGCGAGAACGTGGTTCTTTGACGCGGCGAGCAGTCGCAGTCCGGTGATGGCGATTTCCCTCGCCACGATGATCACGACCATCCACGCGGCGATCCAGCCCTCGCCGACAAACGCGATGAACGCCGAGCAGGTCAGGATTTTGTCCGCCAACGGATCCATCAGTTTGCCAAAGTTGGTGATCAGATTGTGTTTGCGGGCGTAGGCGCCATCAATCCAGTCCGTCATGCTGGCAACGACGAAGAGGCCGAGCGCAACCGTTGTGTTGAAGGGAAATTCAACGAACAGTGCGACCAGAAAGAAAACGGTCAGGACGAAGCGGGAGACCGTCAGTTGATTGGGCAGGTTCATGTTTACGACTGGAACCCGGATGCGCGGGCTGGTTTGCAATTGCTGGTCCGTGGTCCGCGGCGAGTCATTTGTTCGTTTGGCGATTGGAGGTGCGGTGGTAACGCGATCGGCGGAATGCGGATCAATCGGAGCCGCCGAACCAGCCCCGTTTCTTTTTCTCGAGTTTGGCCTGGGCGACATCCTTGCCGTCATCGTCTTCGGCGCCGGATTTCGCGTCGAACTGTTTCTTCAGTTCCTCGAACTGCTTTTGAAGTTCCTTATTCTGCTTTTGCAGGTCCATCACTTCCTTGCGCAAGGTGCCGACCTCGGCTGACTGCGGAGAATTTTCGCGGATTGTCTTGATCGAATCGGTCGCCGCTTTGTAGACCGCCGACTCGGGATCACCGTTCGTGAAGGTTTCCAAAACGGCGAGGGCCTTCGGGTCACGCAATGTGCCGAGTGACTTTAGGGCAGCCAGCTGGATCGTGCGCTTGGGATGGTTTATTTTTCCGACGATGAAGTCCCTCACTTCGGTCTTGTCATCTTCTTCGGCTGCGAGCGTGGCGAGGAGATTCAGCGTGGCGGCGACACTCTGCGAGGTCATGGAGGGCTCGCGTTCGCGGACGATGTTCAGCACCGGCGCGAGATACGACGGATCGCGTTGTGCCAGGATCGCGCTGGTGGCGGCGTCGGCGAGGACGTCCCGGTAGCTTTCAGATTGCAGGAAGGCGAGCAGCGTGTCCTGAACGGCGTCAACGGGATACGGCGCGAGTGCCTTGATGGCATCGGCCCGGAGGTCGGGATTCTTGTCCTCTTCGATGGTCTTCGCGAGTTGCGCCGGGGTCTCTTCGTTGAAGAACGAGGCGATGCCCTTGTTGACTTCGCGTCGCACGCGATCATCAGCCTGTTCGGTCGAGGCCAGTAGCGCCGCACGGGAATCGTCGTTTTGAATCTTGCGCAACGCTTTCGCGGCTTCGATCCGCACGCCCCAGAACGGATCGTTGTTGAGTGCCGTCTGCAGTTTTTCAATCGTGGTCTTGTCCTTTTGTTCGGCGAGTTTCTCCGCCGCGAAAATACGACCGATCATGTCCGGCTCGTTTTCTATCTGGACGTACAGCATCTCTTTTGGAACCGAGAAATCGACCTTGGCCAGCCAGGTGAAATCCGGGTCCACGCGGATGAGTTCCGGTTTTGCCGGAAGCGAAAAATAGAAATCCTCGGCCTGCTTGGAAACATTCGCGACACCGTCGATGACGTTTGTTCCCACGTTGAAACGGACCGTTAGCGCCAGATCAAACAGCAGGACGGTTTCGCCCAGCGTCTGCGTCTGTTCGACGGAAACTTTCGCCAGCTTGTTCCGCTCGTCCCACGACCAGTTCACTTTCAATTCGGGATGGTGCGCGTGGTAAACGTATTGATCGAAGAACTGGTCCCAATCCCGCCCGGAAAGCTCCTCGACAACGGCGACCAAATTTTCCGTCGTCACGTTTCCGTAGGCGTGCCGCTCAAGATAGGTTTTGACGATCTGCCGATAAAGTTCGGGGCCCACCTGTGACCGGATCATGTGCAGAATCCAGCTGCCCTTCGGATAGGCGCGGAAACCAAACTGGTCCTCAGGATTTTCGTAGGCGCGATAGACGATCGGGATGACGTCGTTTTTCTGGTCGAGCACCGCCCGCGCGTTGCCGAGGACGTCGTAGAGAAACTCGTCCTTGCCGTCGGCGTGTTCGCGGTAGAGCGCCTCGTAATACGTTGCAAAACCTTCGTTCAACCAGACGTTCGCCCAGTCCTTGGTCGTGACCAGATCACCGAACCACTGGTGCGCGAGTTCATGCGCAACCAGCCCGACGCTGTCGCGTGTTCCCTTCAATTCATCGGGATGCAGGGTCCGGTCGGTCAACGTGGTTTGCGACGTGTTCTCCATGCCGCCCCAGGTAAAGTCATCCACCACCACCTGGTCATAGCGCGCCCACGGATATTTGGTGCCGGTTTCTGCTTCGAAAAAAGCAACCATGTCGCCCGTGCCCGCGAACGAATTGGAGACCACATTGATCTGCGAAGGCGGCGCCCAGAATGCCAGCGGGACGCTCCCGGTGAGATCTTCAATTTTCTCGAAGTAGCCGGCGCAAAGCGTGATCAGGTAGTTCACGTGCGGCTTGTCCTGCTTCCAATGCCAGGCTACCAGGCCGGTGTTCGGATCCTTGTCCTCGGACACAAGTTTGCCGTTGGACAGCGCGACCATTCCCTCCGGCAGGTGACAGATCATCTCGGACGTAAATTTCTCGTTCGGGTAATCGTAGCAGGGAAACCAATGCCGCGCCTCGTGCATTTCACCCTGCGTCCACAGATGGGTGTCGCCCTCCTTGTAGCCCATCGCAGGAGTGCGGAAATAGAGCCCCTTGTCCGGTTCATCGGCGGAGTAGGCGATGCGCACCCACGATTCCTCGTTTGCGGGAATCGCCGTCTCAAACGTGATGATCAGTTCCTCGCCGGTGTTCTGCCAGCCAAGCACCGCGGCGGATGATTCGACTGAATTGATCTGCAGATCGACTGCGTCGAGCTTGAGTTCGGCCAGGGGTTTGGCGATGGGTTTGAAGGAAATGGTGACCTTGCCGCTGACACTCTTCCGATCAAAATTCGGGGTCACATCGATGACCTGATTGAGAATGTCGATTCCGCGGCTCGGCGCGTAATTCAACGACTTACCGCCCGCCTGCGACTCGGCGAACAGGAGGGCTTTGTCACAGTATTCAACGCTCAGGGCGTTACCTGTCGAAATCGAAGTGCCGAGACTTAACAAGCCGAGGCTCGTGGCGCAAAAAAATAGCAGGGGGCGAAACATGGACGTGAGTAAACCAGACCGGTGAAAAACCTCAATGCAAAGCTGACATCGACAGCGTTTTTGATTCAACGGCCTGATGAACGCCCTCTCCGCCGCCCTTCAGCCTCGACCCCACCAACCGCATGCTGGTAAACGATCTGGACCTGGTCATCATCGGCCCGGACGGGGAGATCCAGCCCGGACGGGGAGATCCACCTTCCGTGGGTGCGCATCCTCACCGGAGGGGGCTTCCTCTACTGGCGCTTGCGGCGGTGCGCGCGTTGAAGCCGCGCTCCTCCCGAAGAGCTTGCGAACATTGCTTGGACACCGCATCATACGGCCATGTTCGATTTCCTCGCTGAATCTCCGCAGGACCGTGCGCGGCTTTGCGGTCCCGGCCGATCCCGTCGGGAATTCCTCCAGATCGGCTCGCTGGCGGCGCTCGGTTTGTCGCTGCCGCAATATCTCTGGGCGAAAGAGCAGGGCGCGATCAAGCCGGGCAAGGACAACCGCTCGTGCATCATGATCTTCAACCTCGGCGGTCCGAGCCACATTGATTTGTGGGACATGAAACCCGACGCTCCGTCCGAGATTCGCGGACCGTTCAATCCCATCCGCACCAAGTCCGACGCGTTTGAGATTTCCGAACTGCTGCCGATGCACGCGAAAATCGCCGACAAGTTCTCGCTCGTGCGATCGTGCTGGCACGACGGCGCGGCGGTGCATGATGCCGGCTGGCAGATGATGCAGACTGGTCGCCGTTTCACCGGCGGCGTTCAAACCCCGCACGCCGGTTCGGTGACCTCTTATTTGATGGGACGCAAAACGGATCTCCCGCCGTTCATCGTGTTGCCGCAGTTGATGGGACGCGGTGGCGGCAATCTGCCGAACGGGCAGGCCGGCGGATTCCTCGGCAAAGCGCAGGATCCGTTTGCGCTGATGGCCGATCCGTCGAAGGCGGATTTCAAAGTGCCCGACCTCTTGCCGCCCGATCAGATTGGTGCGTCCCGGATGGATCGACGTCGCAAGATGCGCGACATCGTGGATCAGGCGGTCGCCGATTTTGAGGCGAGCGAAGATGCGCGGTTGCTCGAGGAAAATTTTCATGCTGCGTTCCGGATCATGACCAGCGAACAGGCACGAAACGCTTTTGATCTGTCGAAGGAACCAATGTCCGTGCGCGAACGTTACGGCATGAACCGTTTTGGCCAATGCTGTCTGCTGGCACGTCGCCTCGTAGAAAACGGCGTGCGCTTCGTCACCATCAACACCTTCCTCACCGTGTTCGACGAGATCACCTGGGACATTCATGGATCGAAGCCGTTCACCTCGATTCAGGGTATGAAAGAAATTGTCTGCCCAATGTATGATCAGGCGTATTCGGCGCTGATCGAGGATCTGGACCAACGCGGCTTGCTCGGCGACACGCTCGTCGCGAATCTTTCCGAGTTCGGTCGCACGCCGAAAGTCAACCCGGCCGGCGGACGCGATCACTGGCCAAACTGTTTCACTACGTATTTTGCCGGAGGTGGTGTGAAAGGCGGACGCGTTGTCGGGGCCAGCGATCCGATCGGAGCCTATCCTGCCGAACGCCCGGTGAAGCCCGGCGACATCGTGGCCACCATTTTTGAAAGCCTCGGGTTCGATCACACCACACACCTGCCCGGACCGGGCGGGCGCCCGTTCGCACTCACCGATTTCGGCACCGAACCCATCAAGGAACTGTTCGCATGAAGTTTTTCAATGCAAGTGTAGCAGACGACGTGAGGAGGCTCATTTCAAAAACGCGGAGCGCGGACGGACCGTCCGCACAAATCAAAAACGGCGAAGGAAAATCCCGGCGAGTGCCACAAGGTAGGACAGGCTTCCAGCCTGTCACGGGTGCTTCGAATGCACAGCCGACGTTGAGAAATGTTCAAAGCCTACTTTCATCCGCATCTGGCCAGCGCGGTCGCAACGGAGACAGGCAGGATGCCTGTCCTACTCGCGGACGGGCTGTCCGCGCTCCTTTCGCGCGAGCATTGCGATTTGGACTTTGGATCTTCCTTGGATCTTTGACCTTGGAATTTGGAAATTTCGCGTCCGCGTCCGACGCGGCGACGACCCCCACCTTCCGCAACGACGTGTTGCCCGTCATTTCCAAAGCCGGTTGCAACAGCGGCGGTTGCCACGGCGCGCTGGCCGGGAAAGGCGGGTTTCGTTTGTCACTGTTCGGCTACAACCCGTCCGCCGATCACGCGGCGATCACCCGTGAAATTTTGGGGCGTCGCATCGAGCCGTCCGATCCCGCGCGCAGCCTGCTGTTGCTCAAACCGACGACCGCGGTGAAACACAAGGGCGGCAAACGAATCGATGTGAATTCGGAAGATTACCAGACGCTCGTCGCCTGGATCGCGGGAGGTGCTCCCGGCCCGAGTGAAAACGACCCGACGCTGGTGGAACTGTCAGTTGAGCCGGAGGAATCCCTGCTGAAAACGGGCGACAACCTTTCGCTCACGGTTCGCGCAAAATTCAGCGACGGCAGCGAGCGCGACGTCACGGCGTACGCCAAGTTTACGTCAACTGATGAAACTGTCGCGTCCGTCGATCAGGTGGGCAACGTGTCGGGTGTCGGTCCCGGCGCAGGCGCGATCACGGCGTGGTATTCTTCGCAGATCGTCATCGCTCGGTTGACCTCGCCGTATCCGCAGACCGTGCCGGCATCCGTTTTTGCGGACGCGCAGCGCGAAAACTTCATCGATGATCTCGTGCTGGATCAGCTTCAGAAATTGAACCTCAAACCTTCGCCCGCTGCGTCTGCCGCCACGTTCGTTCGTCGCGCATTTCTCGATACGATCGGCCGGTTGCCGACGCCGGACGAGACGAAGTCATTTGTTGAAGATGCGAGTCCGGACAAGTTCGCCAAACTCGCCGACCAGCTTTTGGCGCGCGAAGAATACGTCGATTACTGGTCCTACAAATGGTCGGACCTGCTGCTGGTCAGCGGTTCCAACCTGCGGCCCGAGCCGATGAAGGCCTACTATTCGTGGATTCGCGACAACGTTGCGAACAACACACCGTGGGATCAATTTGCGCAGGGCGTCGTCACCGCGCAGGGATCGAGCGTTGAAGAGGGTGCGTCGAATTTTTACGCGATTCATCAGGATCCCGAATCGATGGCCGAGAATGTGAGTCAGGCGTTTTTGTCGCTCTCGATCAATTGCGCGCGTTGCCACAATCACCCGCTCGAAAAGTGGACGAACGACCAGTATTACCAATTCGCCAATTTGTTCTCCCGTGTCCGGGCAAAAGGGTGGGGCGGCGACACGCGCAACGGCGACGGCCTGCGCACACTTTACGTTGAACCGACCGGCGATTTGATCCAGCCGCGCACTGGCAAACCGCAACCCCCCGCGCCGCTCGATGCGCCGGCCATTCCGATGGACGATTCGGGTGACCGGCGCGAGGTGCTCGCCGAGTGGCTGACCTCGCCGGAAAATCCCTACTTCACCCGCGCGATCGCGAACCGCGTGTGGGCGAACTTCATGGGCGTCGGTCTCGTGGAATCCGTCGACGACTTGCGAGCCTCCAACCCGGCGAGCAACGAAAAACTGCTGGCGGCGCTCGCGGATCATCTCATTGAACAACACTTTGATTTGAAGTCGTTGATGCGGGCGATTCTCGTTTCGCAGACGTATCGCCGGTCGAGCGAGCCGTTGCCGGAAAACCGCGATGATGGGCGTCACTACTCGCGTTATTATCCGCGGCGTTTGCCTGCTGAGGTGTTGAGTGATGCGATTTCCGATGTGACTGGCGTGCGCGACAGTTACACGCAGCTCGCACTCAATGATGGTTCTTTTCAGAAGACAGATTTTTACGAGGAGGGCACGCGTGCGTTGGAGCTGTATGATTCGTCGGTTGAATCCTATTTCCTAAAAACGTTCGGTCGCAATCAGCGCGAAATCACCTGCGAATGCGAACGCTCCAACCAGCCGAGCCTCGTGCAGGTGCTGCATCTCTCGAACGGATCGACTATCAACGGGAAGCTCGGCGCGGCGGTGGGCCGGGTGACCGATCTGCTGTCCGTGGATGCGGCTCCATCAGAGTTGATGAACCAGGCGTGGATGCTGTGCCTGAGCCGAGAACCAAGCGGCGAGGAGCGCGCGCAATTTGATCGCCTGCTGGCCGACGTTGCTCCGGGCGAGAAACGAGCGGTGACCGAGGACATGTTTTGGTCGCTGCTCACCAGCCGTGAATTCCTTTTCCAGCATTAAGTCATGAACCGGATTTTCAACAACGCTGAGTGCGATCAAACCAGCCGGAGCGCGGACGTCCCGTCCGCGCGAATCACGCGCCGACAAACTTGCGGACGAGACGCCCGCGCTCCTTTTGCGTTGTCGGGCGATCATTCCGCTTCTGTAGCGCAGAGTGCCACTCTGCCGTATCGCAGGTTGGCAACCTGCGCGGCGCGACAGCATGACCAAACCGGTTTGAAACATTGGACAACCTGCCGAATGCCATTCGGCGATACGGCAGACTGCCAGTCTGCGCTACGGTTTCTGATCGCGGCAATGTTGTTGGTTTTCTTCGCACCGGTCTCCGCGGTTGCCGCGGCTGAGATCGTTTACGAGCGCGACGTCGCGCCGATCCTGCGGACGTATTGCGCGGGCTGCCATAATGATGTCGATCTGGAGAGCGAACTCTCAGTCGAGCGGTATTCGAGTCTGCGGAAGGGTGGCATGGAGGAGGAAGATCCGATCTTGCCCGGCAAGCCGGAGGAATCGTTCATCATTCGCTCGTTGGAACATCGTTCCAAACCCTACATGCCGCCGAAGGACGAACCGCAAGTTCCTCCCGCCGATCTGACGTTGCTCAAACGTTGGATCGCTGAAGGTGCTCATGGACCGGTGAAGGATGAATCCATTCTCGAAACCCTCGTCGTGCCGGAAGTTGCCGCTCCTGTTGTTCAACACCCTGCCATCACGGCATTGGCTGTTTCGCCGGATGGAAAGCAGTTTGCCGTCGGTTCGTACGGGCGCGTCGAGATTCGTTCCGAACCGGCCGGTCCGGCGCGGCTGGTGATCAAAGATCTCCCCGGCAAAGTAAACGCAGTGAACTTTTCGCCAGATGGCCAAAAGGTGGTCGTTGCCACAGGAATCGCCGGATTGCGCGGCGTAGCGAGGGTTTACGACTTGAAGAACGGCGAGCTGGTGCGCGAGTTTGCCGGACATCACGACAGTTTGCAGGACGCGGAGTTTTCACCGGACGGTTCGTTGCTGGGGACGGCGGGTTACGACCGCCTGATCAAACTTTGGCGCACCGACACCGGCGAACTGCTGCACACGCTGGACACTCACAACGGTGCGGTGTTTGACCTGGCGTTCGACCCGGGCGGAACCGTGTTGGCCTCGGCGAGTGCGGATCAGACGATCAAGCTGTGGCGCGCCGCGGATGGTGTTCGTCTCGACACGTTGAGCCAGCCTCAGGGCGAACTGTATCGCGTGACGTTTACGCCGGACGGAAAATACATACTTGGCGCGGGACTCGACCGGCGCATCCATCTTTGGAAATTCATCTCACGCGAAAAGCCGGAAACGAATCCGGTGGTGGACTCACGATTTGCCCACGACAGTGCGATCAATGCCTTCGCACTGACTCCGGACGGCAAGTTTCTGATCACGGCCGCCGGAGATCGTTCGCTCAAGGTTTGGAG
The DNA here is from genome assembly GCA_041689265.1 of Verrucomicrobiota bacterium. GTDB lineage: Bacteria > Verrucomicrobiota > Verrucomicrobiia > Limisphaerales > RI-55 > JBDNGP01. The sequence continues at coordinate 41,864 of JBDNGP010000046.1, read as the reverse complement.
CGTGCCGGAACTCGTCGAGCAGCACGCCTACGAAATTCAATCCGACGTCGCTGTCGCGTTGGTGGCGTTTCCCGGCGGTTCGGAATTCGTGGTCGGCCGGATGGATGGTTCGATCGACACGGTGAAGATTTTGACCGGCGGTAACGCTGCCGTACCTGCGCTCGCAGAAACGCTGGAGCCAGCAACTCTGACGATGTCCACCAACATGGTTGAACTCGTCGAAGCCGAACCCAATGACCTCGTGACCGCCGCGCAGCTGGTGTCATTGCCCGTAGAGATCAAGGGGTCGATCAACCACGATCATGATGCGGATGTTTACCGGTTTCAGGCCCGCGCCGGTGAAAAATTGACGCTGGCGATCAACGCGGCGCGCTCTGAATCGAAACTTGATTCCCGCGTTGAAGTGTTGTTCGCCGACGGCAAGCCAGTCGAGCAGGTCGTGTTGCAGGCGGTGCGCGATTCGTGGTTCACCTTTCGTGGCAAAGACTCGGATACCTCCGACGATTTCCGCTTGCAGAACTGGAGCGAGATGGAGCTGGACGAATATCTCTACGCGAACGGCGAAGTGGTGCGGCTGTGGTTGTATCCGCGCGGTCCGGATTCAGGTTTCAAGGTTTATCCCGGCACGGGGAAGCGTCACACCGCGTTCTCGACCACGGCGCTGACGCACGCGCTCAATGAGCCGGCCTACATCGTGAAGGCGTTTCCGGTCGGGACCGTTCCGGTGTCGAACGGCCTGCCGGTGTTCCGGTTGAACTATGAGAACGACGACGAACCGACGCGGCAATGGGGCACTGATTCGCAGCTTCTCTTCACGGCGCCGAAAAACGGTGAGTATCTCGCGCACGTGACGGACGTTCGCGGATTCGGTGGCGAGACGAACTTCAATTACACACTGTTGATTCGCGAGCAGCGGCCCGATTTTACCGTGGCTATTGGCGGCATGAATCTGAAGGTCGGTCCCGGCAGCGGACGGGAAATTACGTTCACTGCCACTCGCATGGAAGGGTTCAAGGGGCCAATTCAGATCAATATCGAGAATCTTCCGGCCGGGTTTACGGCCAGCACGCCGATTGAGATTGAGGCCGGGCAGCACATGGCCATCGCGGCTTTGTATGCGGCGGAAGACGCCGTCGCTCCGGATGAAGCTGCGGACAAACATGTAACGGTCGTGGCCACGGCGACGATTGGCGGCCGGGAGGTTCATCACGAACTCGGCACGCTGGGCGATCTGCAACTGGCAGAAAAGCCGAAGCTCACGGTGGCAATTCTCGCGAGTGTTGATTCTAGTTCGAGCACGACCGAACCGGGCAAGCCGCTGGAGTTCACCATTCGCCCCGGCGAAACAATCACGGCGCGGGTGCGCGCGGAGCGAAATGATTTCGACGGCCGCATTGAACTTGGCGGCGATGATTCGGGTCGCAACCTGCCGCATGGCGTCTTCGTGGACAACATCGGGTTGAACGGTTTGTTGATCGTTGAAGGTCAGACCGAGCGGGAGTTCTTCATCACCGCGTCGCCGGTTGCCAAGTCAGGCACGCGCCGGTTTCATTTACGGGCGACTGCGGACGGAGGGCAGGTCTCGCTCCCGGCGATCTTGCACGTGCTTCCGCCTGCGACCGCCAGCAAACAGCAGGCTTCCGCCAGCCGTTGAAGGTTCGGAGTTTTACGCGAATGGGCGCGAATTGGGGGAAGACCTATCTGGAGCTGCAAACGGGCAAATCTCGACCCTGCCCCCCCCCGATTTACAATGGTGGTCCGGACCTGCCCCGCCAAAGTGCCGGGGCGCTGCGAGCCCCCGGTTCCCGATGACGCCGTGGCTGCAACCTTTCCGGCAAGGCCGAAGTTCAGCTGCCGGTCCGGAAACACTTTATGTCCGGACTGCAAGCCGCCCTTCGCCACCGTTTACCCGCATCCGGTTTTATTGATTTTCTCGCTTTCGCTTGGGGCAAGCTGGCATAAGTTGCCGCGCGCGAATGAAGAAAAAATTTGATACGATCGAATCGGTGGTGGCGGATCTGAGACGGGGCCGGATGGTCATCGTTGTCGATGACGCGAATCGTGAAAACGAGGGTGACCTGATCATGGCGGCGGAAAAGGTGTCCGCGAAATCCATCAATTTCATGGCCAAACACGGACGCGGTTTGATCTGTGTGCCGACCATCGAGGAGCGGTTGAAGCAGCTCGGTGTCGGCGAAATGGTGAGCCAGAACCGCGAGGCGTTCCGGACGGATTTCCAGGTCAGCGTCGATGCGAAGGAAGGCATCGGCTCGGGCATTAGCGCGGCGGACCGGGCACACACGATCACGATCATGGTGAATCCGCGTTCCATGCCGGAGGACCTGGTGCAGCCGGGGCACGTGTTTCCCTTGCGTGCCAAACCGGGCGGCGTGTTGCAACGCGCCGGTCATACCGAGGCGGCGGTGGATCTGGTGAAGCTGGCGGGGTTCCGTCCGGTCGGCGTGATCTGCGAGATCATGAACGACGACGGCACGATGGCGCGGTTGCCGCATCTCACGCGTTTTGCCACGAAGCACAAACTGAAGATCTGTACGATCGAGGAGCTGATCAAACACCGGCGTTCGATTGAGAAACTCATTGAGAAAATCGAGGTTGTGAAGATGCCAACCGATTACGGAGATTTCGTGCTGCACCTTTATTGTTCGCGGGTGGACGGACAGAATCACATGGCATTGGTCAAAGGCGATGTCAGCAAGAAGAAGGACGTGCTGGTGCGCGTCCACAGCGAGTGTCTGACCGGCGATGTGTTTGGCAGCCGACGTTGTGATTGCGGTCCGCAGTTGCATCAGGCGATGAAGCAGATCAGCGACGCCGGGGCGGGGGTCATTGTTTACATGCGGCAGGAAGGGCGGGGGATCGGGCTTGCGTCCAAGATCAAGGCTTACAAATTGCAGGAGCAGGGCATGGACACGGTGGACGCGAATCTGAAACTGGGCTTTGGCATGGACCTTCGTGAGTACGGCATCGGCGCGCAAATCCTGGTGGATCTCGGATTGCACCGGATCAGGTTGATGACGAACAATCCGAAGAAGGTGGTGGGACTCGACGGCTACGGCCTGGAGATCGTCGAGCAGGTGCCCATCAAGACCAAGCCGAACCGGCACAACAAAAAGTATCTCCAATCCAAGCGCGACCGGATGGGGCATCTGCTTTGAGCAGTTTTCATGATCTCGTCGAATACATGACATTGAAATTTAAAATGATTTTGCGAAGTGGCGTGGTCGTGGTGTGTTCGATGGCCGTTCTTTTGAGTGGCGTATTCTTTGTGTTGTCATTGCGGGCCGACGGTGAAATCACAGTTGTCACAACAATGTACAAACAGCCTCACTATGACAAGGTTCAGGAGGTGTTCTTGAGGTCAGGGAAGACCAATATGATTCGCGTGACGGCATTCGAAGGCACCAACATGGTGAGTCGGCTTCACCGATTCCTGGTTGATGACAAAAAGGTCGCGATGTTCTGGGAACATCGGGGAACTTCCAGTTTCACCGTGCTGGAGGAGGCGGGCGGTTTTATGTCGGATATCGAATTTGGCGCGTCCAACCAAGTCACGATGGTTTCGATTTCTACCGACGGCGGGAGGCTCGTTGAAGCCTATGGATGTACAAACGGGCTGTTTCAGCCCATTGACACCGCGAGACTGAAAAAGGCGAACGAACTTGGAACCGAAATACTTGAGGTGTTTGAAGAAATAAAAAAGCCGGACGGGAAGTTTCTCGAAGCGGTGGACGAATTTGTGGAAAAGCATCGGGACAAATGAACTGATCCAACCATCTGAGGCAACGAACGTGGTTCTGCGTTGCTTCACAACGTCGGTGCCTGAGCGTTCGCCCAAACCGTGGTGAAATCAAAGATCGTTGGAGTTGAGCTTTTGAAACCGACCGGTATTCTGGGGCCATGCGACAAGTGATCATTTACCCGGGCGAAGACGGTTTCTGGGTGGCCGAGTGCCTGAGTCTCCCCGGCTGTGTCTCCCAGGGTGAGAACCGCGAGGCGACCGTGGTCAACATCCGCGAAGCCATCGAGGGCTACGTGCTCGCGCTTCAGGACGACGGACTGCCGGTGCCGGAGGAGCATTTCAACGCGCTCCTGCTGGCCGTATGAGCAAGCTCCCGCAGGTATCCGGCTCCGACGTTGTTGATGCCCTTCAGAAATTCGGTTTCACGGTTCGGCGACAACACGGCCGCCACATCATCATGCGTCGGGGCGATCCGTTCGCCCAGACCGTCGTGCCTGATCACCGGCAAATTGACCGGGGAACTCTGCGGGCGATCCTCCGCCAGGCAGGAATTACGGCGGAGGATTTCGTCAAGTTGTTGTGAAGTTCCGCGCGTCATTGTTCAGCACCTTTGCTGGGGGAGCATCGCGACGAGTTAATTCAATTAGTTGTCATGTTAAAAAAGAATTCCAAAGCCCAGACCCACGCGAGCAAATGCCGGGTGGCAATTGTCGCTTCGCAATACAATGCCCGTTACGTGAACTCGATGTTGCGGGCGGCGCAGACGGTCATCAAATCCGCCAAGGCCGAAGTGGACGTTTACCGGGTGCCGGGCGCGTATGAAATTCCAGTGGTGGCTGCGCGGCTCGCCGCCGTGGGAAAGCATCAGGCCGTCATTTGTCTTGGTGTCATTCTTCGCGGTGCCACGACTCACGCGCAGCACATCGGCGAGGCGGTCAGCCAGGCGCTGGCGATGATCCAGGTCCAACATCAGATGCCGATCATTCACGAGGTGTTGCTGCTGGAAAACGCCGAGCAAGCCCGTCAACGGTGCCTCGACAAGGATCACAACCGGGGTATCGAAGCGGCGCGGACGGCCCTGACGATGGCGGCGTTGATGGATCGGCTGCCGTCGGCCGGGGATGAATGACACCAGGATGGCCCGCGTCTTATGATCGAAATAAGCGCTTGTGAAAACTTTCACAATGGCCTTGCTGGACGAGGGGGCGTTTGCTAGTGTCGAAACAGTTAATACGATATGAAAATGAAACTTCAAATTGGATCTCTTCTGGCGGTTGCGTGCGCGTTGCAGACAGTTTCTGCGGGCGATATCACCGGCAAAGTCACTCTCAACGGTGCCGCTCCGGCGGAGAAACCACTGCCGATGGACCCGACCTGCGGCAAGCTACAGGCGGCTGGCGAGAAGCCGATGACCAGTTTTTACGTCGTTGGTGCCGATCACGGACTTGGTGATGTGGTTGTTTACTTGAAAGACATTTCCGGCAAATCAGCCGGTGCTTCAGCAAAGCCGCTGATGGTGGATCAAAAGGGGTGCGTCTACGAACCTTACGTTGCGACCGTCCAGACGGGGCAGACCATCACAGTTTCAAACTCAGACCCGGTCTTGCATAATGTTCATCCGACTCCGAGGCCTGGAACCAGGAACAAGGAAGCCAACAAGGCACAGCTGCCGAAGAGCCCGACTCTGGACTTCGTCTTCCCGGACGCGGAAATGTTTCTTCGCTTCAAGTGCGACGTGCATCCCTGGATGTTTGCCTACATGAGCGTGTTTGATCACCCCTACCACGCGACGACTGACAAGGACGGCAACTTCAAGATCTTGGGTGTTCCAGCTGGCGAATACACGCTGGTCGTGGACCACCGCAAAGCGGGTACCGCTGAGAAGGTAATCGAAGTGACGACAGGCGGCGCCAAAGCTGACTTTGCGCTTGACGCCAAGTAATTTCCCAGACGGGACAGTGCCGCTGCGGGACTTGCGGTTTCGCAGCGGTTTTTTCTTTTCTTCAAGAAACCAGTTCGAAAAGTGAAGCGCTCATCTAACAATCCTTGGCTCTGCCGGTTCACCTGGTTCACCGCGTTGTGTACCTGGTTGCTGATCGGTCTGGGCGGTTTGGTGACGAGCAAAGGTGTCGGCATGTCCGTCCCGGACTGGCCGACCACTTACGGGTATAACATGTTCCTGTTCCCGATTCATATGTGGGACGGAGGCATTTTCTACGAGCATTCACACCGGCTGTTTGCCTCGTTCGTCGGGCTGCTGACCACGGTGATCGCGGTCTGGGTCCAATCGAAAGAGGACCGCCGGTGGCTCCGCGTTCTCGGTTGGGCGGCTTTTGTCGGGGTGGTTCTGCAAGGCGTGCTGGGCGGACTGCGCGTCCGGCTCAGTCTCGACGGGCTGGGGATCCCGCACGCCGCACTCGCGCAACTGTTTCTTTGCCTGCTCGTTTTTATGGGAGTGGTGACGTCCCGGTGGTGGGAGCGGCGGTGGAGCGAAAAATGGTCATTTTCAATGAGCCCTTCTGCTCAACGGCTGGTGCTGCTGACGACCGTTCTCATCTTTGTCCAGCTGCTGATCGCCGCCGGAATGCGACACCAGCACGCCGGTCTGGCGGTTCCGGATTTTCCTCTCGCCTACGGAAAAATTTACCCGCCAACGGACGCCACGTTCGTTGAGGAAATCAACCGGAAGCGGATGCACCCGATGGATTTCAATGAAATTACGGCGTTCCAGATTCATCTGCACATGCTGCACCGGTTCGTTGCGTATGCGTTGCTCGTGCTGATTACCGTGGCGGCATTGAAGCTCCACAAGGCCTTGGCGGATCAACCGCTTGCGCGCCGGGTGGCAACCGGTTGGCTTATTTTGATCTGGGTGCAGGCGGGGATGGGCATTGTGACCGTGTTGAAGAACAAGCCGGCGGATATAGCGACCCTCCACGTGATGACCGGGGCGCTGACTCTCTTGGCAGGTTTTGTATTGTCCGTGTTGGTGCAGCAATTTTCGGTTGCGACACAAAAGTCCGTCGTGCAGTCTCCCGCCCGTCCGATCTTCGGCCCAAACAAGCCCTTTTCATGAAAGCCAACGTGCCAGCATTGAGCAGCGACATTCCCGCCGACAAGACGTGGGCGGCCGTGCTTGCTGATCTGTTCAAGGCCCGCCTGACGACGCTGGTGCTGTTGACCACGTTTATCGGGTTCTACTTGGGAACGGTTGGAAGTGTTGATTATCTGCTGTTGCTCAACACCTTGATCGGCACCGCACTGGTCGCGTGCGGATCATCCGTGTTGAATCAGTGGCTGGAGCGCGAGCACGACGCGAAGATGCAGCGGACGGAAGACCGGCCGTTGCCCACCGGACGGATCTCGGCGGACAACGCGTTGAAACTTGGCGGAATGCTGTCCGCCGCCGGTCTGGTCTATCTGGCCTTTTCAGTCAACCTCCTGACCAGTTTGCTCGGTGCGGCGACGTTGATTCTGTATGTGCTGGTTTACACACCGCTCAAACGGGTCACCACGTTGAACACGATCATTGGTGCGATTCCCGGAGCCCTCCCGCCGCTGATGGGCTGGACGGCGGCCCAGGGGCAGATCACGATTCAAGGGTGGTCGCTGTTTGCGATTTTATTTTTCTGGCAGCTGCCGCACTTTCTGGCCATCGCGTGGATGTATCGTGAAGATTACGCGCGTGCCGGATTCAAGATGCTGCCGATCGTCGATCCGTCCGGCACACGCACCGGACGTCAGGCGGTTAGCCATACGCTGGGCCTGCTTGCGATCAGTTTCTTTCCGTTTCTCTACCGGATGGTGGGAACCGCCTATTTGGTCGGTGCGCTGGTTCTCGGCGTCATTTTTCTGGTGTGCGCCATCCGTTTCGCACGGCGTCTCGACCGTCCGTCGGCGCGGACGCTGTTCTTTGTTTCAATCATTTATCTGCCGCTCATGATGATCCTGATGGTGCTGGATAAGATGTAAAAACGGGGTGGAACCAACTCCGCCGTTGACATGACAATTTTTAAAACTAAAACAACCCACTTCGCCGCGCACCGGCTCCCGGTGCTGGCCCAATAAGTTACCCAACATGCAGGCAACCACTTCCGCTCACACGCATGGCGCTCATGCCGAACATCACGATGAGCACCATGATCAGGGCTTCTTGCGCACGTATGTCTTTTCGACCGATCACAAGGTCATCGGCATTCAATACGGCGTGACGGCTCTGGCGTTTCTCTTTTTTGGTTTCTGTCTGGTCGGCCTGATGCGCTGGCAGCTGGCGTATCCGGCGCAGCCCGTCCCCGTTCTCGGCAAGGTGCTTGAATCCCTGCTCGGCGACGTGGCCGCCGGCGGCGTGATTTCAAGCGGCCTCTACAACTCGTTCGGGGCGATGCACGGAACGATCATGGTGTTTCTCGCGATCGTTCCGCTGGCGTTCGCAGCGTTCGGGAACTACGTGGTGCCACTCCAGATCGGTGCGCCGGACATGACGTTCCCGCGGATCAACATGTTCAGCTACCAATGTTACTTCGTCGGCGGCGTGATCATGGTGGCCAGTTTCTTCATTCCGGGCGGTGCCGCGCAGGCGGGCTGGACGTCGTATTCGCCCCTAGCAACAACGATACCCACTGACGGCCAGACTTATTGGCTTCTCGGAATGGTGCTGTTGATCACATCTTCGCTGCTCGGATCGGTCAACTTTATTGCAACCATCATTCAGCTTCGCGCACCGGGCATGACCTGGATGCGCCTCCCGTGGTTCGTCTGGACGCAGTTCGTCACCGCATTCATCCTGTTGCTCGCGTTCCCTCCGCTGGAAGCCGCCGGTATCATGCAGCTCGCGGACAAGGTGTTGGGGTCGAGTTTCTTTCTTCCGACCGGTTTGATGTCCTCGGGCGGCGGTGATCTGGCCGACGTCAGCGGTGGCGGCAGTCCGTTGCTGTGGCAGCATCTGTTCTGGTTTCTTGGGCACCCGGAAGTTTATGTTTTGATTCTTCCCGCGATGGGAATCGTGGCCGAAGTGATCGCGAACAACACCCGCAAGCCGCTTTGGGGTTATCGTTCGCTGGTTTACTCGGTGCTGGCCGTCGGTTTCATCTCGTTCATCGTCTGGGCGCACCACATGTATCTGACCGGGATGGGCACCAAGATCTCCACGTTCTTCCAGACGACCACGATGATCATCTCGATTCCGTCGGTCATCATTCTGACGTGTCTGTTCATTTCGCTGTGGGGCGGTTCGATCCGCTTCAACACGCCGATGCTCTTCGCGCTCGCGTTCCTGCCCATGTTCGGCATCGGCGGTCTGACCGGCCTTCCGCTGGGCTTTAATTTCAGTGATCTGCTGCTGCATGACACGTATTACGTGATTGCCCACTTCCACTATGTGGTCGCTCCGGGAACCATCTTCGCGCTCTTCGCTGGCGTGTATTTCTGGTACCCGAAATTGACGGGACGGATGATGAACGAAACCCTCGGCAAGATTCATTTCTGGTTGTCGATCATCTTCATGAACCTGACCTTCATGCCGATGTTCAAGCAGGGCATAGCGGGCATGAACCGCCGGATGTATGACGGCGGAGCCACCTACCTCGGGGTGACAGACATCTCGTCCGGCATGGACATCGGCACACCGCAGGCGATGATCGATCTAAACGTGAATATCTCGCACGCCGCTTGGGCGCTCGGACTGGCGCAGTTGCCGTTCATCTTCAATTTCTTCTGGAGCATCGGGTTCGGCAAGAAGGTCGAGAACGACAATCCATGGCAGGCCACCACCCTGGATTGGCAGACCCCGACGCCACCGCCTCACGGCAACTTCGTAACCCCGCCGATCGTGACCCGCGGGCCATACGAATACAGTGTGCCCGGCGCCAAGGCGGACTTCATTCCACAGAACGCGCCCGAGTCCGTCTGAACCACGCTTTTAACTCTGCACTTGAATTAAATGGACATTCCTTACACTTCAACGCCGCGGGAGGATACCGGGTTATACAACGCCAAGCTCGGCATCTGGCTGTTCCTGGCTTCCGAAGTCATGCTCTTCGGCGCGCTGTTCTCCTCCTACATTCTGCTCCGCGTCGGTTCCGACTGGTGGCCGGAGCCGCAGTCGATCCTGAACATCCCGATCGGCACGTTTAACACCGCTGTGTTGATCGTTTCCAGCGTCACGGTCGTGATGGCCTGGGCCTCCCTGAAGATGAACCGATTGAACAAGTTCATGATGTTCCAAGGCATCACCATCCTTTGCGCGCTGACGTTCCTTGGCATCAAGTCCTTTGAATACCAGGAAAAGTGGAAGCACTACGAAGTATGGACAGTGGACGGTCAAAACTACACCGGCCACATAGAAGTCGGTGACAAGCACAACCCCTACTTCTACAATCACAACAAGCTTGCAGCGGAAGGCATCGAAGAGATCACCTTCACCATTGATCCAGTCAAGGCCGGCAGCCTGCCCGGAGAGGAGGACTTTGGAGTGGAAAACGCCGATCACCACGATCACGAATCCATCGTGATCAAGACTTCCAATATCAAACGCCTGTCCGCATTTGTCCCCGCGCACAGCACCTATTTTGCGCTTTATTTCATCCTGACCGGATTGCACGGATTGCACGTGCTCGGCGGCGTGGTGGTCATGGTTTACCTCTGGCTGACCGCCGGAACCTGGTTCAAAACAAAACCGGAACAGTTCACCAACCGCATCGAGGTCAGCGGCCTGTTCTGGCACTTTGTGGATCTTGTCTGGATCTTCCTGTTCCCGGTTCTGTACCTGATGTAATTTCAGAAAATCTGTCTTATGAGCGACGACGCACACGACATTCAAAAACACGTCCGCAGCTATATAATCATCGGCGCCATCCTGCTCGCGGGGACGGTGCTGACGGTTTTGGCGGCCCAGATTGATTTCGGTTATCACTGGGTCAACATCGCCGTCGGCCTGCTGATCGCGACGGTCAAGGCCTCGCTGGTGGCGTTGTTTTTCATGCACTTGATCTCGGAAAAAACGGCCATCTACATGTTCCTGTCGGTGACCGTGTTTTTCTTCACCGGACTGTGCGTGCTCACCCTGTGGGCGAGCCATGACCTGCCGAAAGACTCCGTTCATATCCGGCTTCCAAAAACCGAAGCGGTTGAAAAGACTGCGGAGCATCATCACTAGAAAACCGTGTCCCTGAAAGCATTCCATATTGTCTTTGTGATCGTGACGGTCCTCGCCTCGCTGGTGGTGGGCGGTCTGTTCGCGAAGCACTTCATGCAGGTGGGCGGCGTGTGGAATGCCATCGGTGCGGTCGGATCATTCGCCGCTGCGGTGGGGCTGGTTTACTACGGCAAATACGTGCTCAAGAAACTGAAACACATCAGCTACCTGTGAAAATACCGAAGCTCAAATCTTGGATGCAGCTGGTCACCGTGGCGGTGATCATGGCGGGCGTGTCGTCCGCCGAGGCGTGCGTGACGTGTTTCGGAAAGTCGGATTCGAAACTCGCCGTAGGCATGAACTGGGGGATCTTCACCCTGCTCCTGGTCGTGATGTCGGTTATGGGCGGTATCTCCGCCTTCTTTGTTTTTATCGCCCGGCGCGCCGCGCAGGTCGGCGATCAGGAACCAAAAGCCAATTCGTAGTTTTTACTGGATACTTTTTTAGAAAAATCACATGTCGATTCAATCACTAATCGAAAAATTGATGGGAATGCCCGAGCTGGCATCCGTGCATGGCGCGGACGTGGACAAGCTCATTGTGTATGTGCATTACCTGATGGCCATTTTGTTCTTCGGCTGGGTGGTGTATTTTCTCTACACGTTGGTCCGGTTTCGTAAAAGCCGGAACCCGAAGGCGGATTACCACGGTCTGCGTGGTCACCTGACGACGTATGTGGAGATCGCGGTGGTCGCGGTCGAGGCTGTTCTGTTGATCGGATTCGCCTTTCCGTTGTGGGCGAAAGTTGTCGACGAACTGCCGGCGGACGAGGATTCCACCGTGGTTCGTGTGATTGCCCAGCAGTTCGCCTGGAACAGCATCTACCCCGGTCCGGACGGAAAGTTCGGTCCGCAGGACGCAAGTCTTCTTGGTTCGGACAATCGTTTCGGAATCATCCCCGATCATCCGGATTCGAAGGATGACATCATCCCGCCGTCGAATGACATCCACGTGCCCGTTGACAAACCGGTCATCATCAAGCTGACCTCCATGGACGTGATCCATTCCTTCAAGCTGTACAATCTGCGGGTGAACCAGGACGCCATTCCGGGGCTGATGATTCCCGTTCATTTTACGCCGACCAAGGTTGGGAAGTTCATGATTGTCTGCGCCCAGCTGTGCGGCAGTTCGCATTACTTCATGCGTGGTTATTTCACGGTGGACAACCAGGCTGATTATGACGCGTGGATCACCGAGAAATCGGCTGTTCCTGTGGACACCGGCGGTTTCGAGTAAGCCGGCCGCAGAATTCCGAATTTGAGAGCACGCCCGGTTTTGTTGACCGAGCGTGCTCGTTTTGCAACATGCCGAAACAAGCGGACAAATCAAACAGCGGCTGGTTCGTCTGGGGCCTGCTCGGACTGGTGATCGTCGCCATTGCCGTCGCCTTCCTGCGAGAGGAACGCCGTCGTGCCGCGTATCCTCCGCTGCCGGTCATCTCGCAGATTACCGATTTCAACCTGACCAACCAGCTCGGTGCCGCCGTTTCGCTCGATGATCTGAACGGGCAGGTCTGGGTTGCGGACGTAATTTTTACCCGCTGTCCCGGACCGTGTCTCACGCTCTCCCAAAAATTTGCCCAACTCCAGGACCGGTTGCCACAGAACAAAGATGTGAAGCTCGTTTCGCTGACCATTGATCCGGAATTCGACACCCCGGAGATCCTGAATCGGTATGGAAACAAGCTCGGCACGGACGCGGAAAAATGGTGGTTCCTGACCGGTGACAAGGCGGAACTTCGCCGGCTCGCGATCCGCGATTTCCAGTTCGTGGTAATGGACGCTGACAAGGAAAAAATGGAGAGCGAGGATGATCTGTTCGTTCACAGCACCTACTTCATGGTGGTGGATAAACAGGGTCGCGTGCGCAAGATCATCGACAGCATGGAACCCGGGGAGACCGGCGACGAAACGCCGTCCGCAGTCGACCAGGCCCTTCAAACCATCGAACAACTTCTCAACGAACGATGAGCGTCTCCGACATGCCCGCCCTCAACGCCACGCTGAACGGGATCAGCGCGGGGCTCCTGACGCTTGGTTTCATCTTCATCAAGGCCGGCAAAAAAACGGCGCACCGCAACTGCATGGTCGGGGCGTTCTGCACGTCGGCGGTCTTCCTTGTCTGCTACGTGACGCACAAAATATTGGTTCGGGGCATGCACACAAAGCTTGGAGCGGACGGTGTGCTTCAAGTTGTGTACTACACGATGTTGATCTCCCATATCCTGCTCGCCATCGCCATCGTGCCGCTCGTTCTGGTAACGATCGCCCGAGCCCGACGCGGCGATTTCGAGGCCCACAAACGGATCGCCCGCTGGACCTGGCCGATCTGGATGTACGTCTCCGTGACCGGCGTGCTGATCTACTTTTTCCTCTACAAATGGTGGCCCGCGGCGTGAGCTGGCCGGGGTTTTTCCAATTCGGCCGGACCGGTTCTTCCTACGATTTCTGCCTGTGCGTTCCTGTGCACATCTTGACGCGTCCGATTATCGCGCGTACGCAGGGACCATGAACAAGAGGGCGATTTTAGGGATTCTGATCATTGCGGTCGCGAACACGCTTCAAGCCGAGCTGGTCCGGGTGACTCCAATGCCGCCGATTGGCCCGGGAGGAGAAATAGCAATCGACGTTAACTCGGACGGAACTCGCGAGTTTACATATTCGGGCGGGGTCATTATTCCGCTCGGCGGTTCGTCTGGTGGGGGCGTGTTTAGAATTAGTCTCTCTCCAAACTTCGGTGTATCGGTCGCTGGAACGGGATCGTCGCCGGTCGGGTTGGCAGCAGGTGAAGTGATCGGTCCGCAACTTCGTTCTGAATTACAGTGGGTGCCGAGAAGATTCAGTTTCGATATCGGCTCACGCCTGTTTAACATTGGATACGGTTCGCCAGGTCCTTGGCATGGGCTGCTGGGCGACGTGACCAAACCTTACGTCGGTTTTCAGTTTCCTCTGGAAGACGGGATGCACTACGGGTGGATCCGGTTTGGCAATTTCATCGGTCGTGACGGTTACTATTTCAGCGACTCCTACATCATTGAATGGGCCTATGAAACCGAGCCGGACACACTGGTCACGATTTTATCGCCACCGAACTCAAGCGATTCGTTTGCGGAGGCGACCGAACTTGCGGGTACTCATTTCAAACTCTGGTCCGACAATTCAACCGCGACCAGTGAACCCGGCGACCCGGTGCTGGAACCTGCCGGGATCGGCTCGACTCTGTGGTGGAAATGGACGGCCCCGGCCGACGGCGATCTCTGGCTGGCAAGCAGGACGGGACCGTTCGAGACCGTGTTTGGCGTCTTCGAGGGAAGCTCAATTGAAGAATTGAATCTTATCGGTTCGAGTTCCGCCGGATGCGTGAACGGCGTCCTCGGCCTGGTTCGCGATGTCCAGGTGCCGGTCGTTTCGGGCCACGAGTATTTCATCATGCTCGACACCCGGTCGATCGGCGGCGAAGTCGAAGCCGTTGGCGAAATTCATTTGGAGGGCATCTTCAGCACGGTTCGGATTACCCGACCCGGAGAGGGCTCTCGCAACTATGCCGGGCAGGCGTTGTGGTTGTCCGTAACGACCTCGGTTTGGGACGGTGTCATCGACCGGTTGCTCATTGAAGCGAATGGGAGACACATTGCTGAAGCTGCCCCCGGAGCTTCGGGAGCAGTATGGTTCGATCCCCCGCCGGGTCCGCACGAGGTGTATGCCGTCTGTCATGGCGCCGATGGAGTGATTCGCCGATCACCCGCGCGAACCATTCACGTCCGGCCACAACATGACGATTTTCGATGGGCTCCCTACTTTGGGCAGTTGCCGCGTGTCGAGCGCGCGAGCAACTACCATTGTTCGCATCAGGAAGGGGAGCCTCTTCCGCCTCGCGGGACAGAGGCCAATTCAGCCTGGTGGAAGTGGGTTGCTCCAAATGACGGCATCCTTGCGCTCGATATTCCGGACGGAAATGGGGAAATGAGCATCGCTGTCTATTTGGGATATGGTCCGTGGGAAACCAATGAAGTCGCCGTCGGGTCGAATCCGTCGAGTCCGCTTTCACCAGATCGGAACCTGAATCATTTGCAAGGCGCCGTGCGGGCAGGGCAACTCTATTCCATTGCCGTTCGATCCATGAAGAAGACCGTCGGTTCCTGGGTGCCGACGGGCCCCTGCGACGAACCGTTCATCCCCGGTCGTGATTTCACCTTACGCATGGATTTCATTCACGGGGAGGTCGGTCAGTTGCTGGTGAAACGATACGACGATGAACTGATGGCTTCGTTTGCCGCGCAACCGGGTCGGGAGTTTGTCGTGGAAAGTTCGTCTGATCTGGACGTTTGGGAAGAACGGGCCGGAGGCGTTGCGACGGGCGTTACTCAGTTGCTCAGTCTACAAATCGATCCCGATACGCCGACGCAGTTCTTCCGCTTGAAGTTGAAGGCGGATGCAGAGATTCCCTGACGATTGAGAGGGACCAATGCGCTTGGCAGCATTCGATATTTCATCGGGCTCGTCTTTCTTAAATTGATGGACGTTTCAGAAATCTGCCTGTGCGTTTCGGTGCACATCTTGACGCGTCCAGCCATCGCGCGTACACAGGAACCATGAGCAAGAGGGAAATTTTGGGAATTCTGATCATTGCGCTCACGGGCGAGATTCAAGCGGAGCTGGTCCGGGTGACACCGGACCCAGCCGTGAGACCCAACTATTTCGTGGGCTGGCCAATCGATCTCGATGCGGATGGGAATGTTGACTTCAGCTTTGCCTTCGAACAGGTGATCTCGCTGGACTATCCTACCAGCGTCGCAGTGACGTCGATCAACGTGCATCCGGCTGCGGAAACGTTCATAATCGGAAGTGGGTACACGGTGTTTCCAGTCGGTGCCGGCGAGGTGATTGGGCCGATCCTTGAGAGTGAAGGGGAATGGATCACATCCGATTACCGATTGGTCCTTGCTTCGCGAAGCCACAACTACAGATCGGGACAGTCAAGTGCCTGGAGTGGCGTGCTGGCAGATCCGGCAAAACCGTTCATCGGGATCAGATTTCGTTCCGTCCTCGGCGTCCATTACGGTTGGGTGAGGTTTGGAGGCTTGGTGGATAGTTCGTTTGGACCTTTTGACGTCGGTTTGGTTGTTGAGTGGGCATATGAGTCCGAACCTGATACCCCGGTGATCGTTTCACTGCCACCAGTTCCGAATGATTCGTTCAACAACGCAACCGAATTTTTGGGGACTCACTTCAAGATCTGGACGGACAACTCGGATGCGACGAGCGAGCCCGGTGAACCTCAACTGGAACCGGCCGGTGCAGGGGCGTCCCTATGGTGGAAATGGATTGCGCCCGCGAACGGCAATCTGCGGATTGCAGCTGACGCTGGTTTATTTGATGTGGTGTTCGGCATTTTTACCGGAGACTCCCTTGATACCCTGTCCCGTGTGGGCTCGAGCCATATTGGATGCGTGAGCGGTTCCGAAATGCTGGTTTCCCAGTCGCAGATTCCGGTGGTTCAGGGGCAGACTTACCACATCCTGCTCGACAGTGGTGACTTCGGCGCGGCCCCGGGACTCAAGGGGGAGGTCCGTCTTGAAGGAACCTTCAGTAATCTCGAATTGGGTTATCCACAATCGAGCGCCAGTTACGGTGCGTCCCCAGGCGTTTGGATGACGGCCATCCTTTCGGAGTGGGATGGGTTGGACGGCAGTCTCAGTTTTGAAGCGAACGGGATCGTGGTGGCGGCTGCCGTGACCGGGGATACGAACGGATACTGGTACGCACCGGAACCCGGGCACTACGAAATTCAGGCCGTTTGGCAAACGACCGATCAAATCGTCCGCCGTTCCACCCCCAGGACCATTGATGTCAGGCCCATGAACGACGACTTCTTTTATTCGCCATTCATTGACTCAAATTCTTTCTCCGGCAGGGCGAGCAACCGCAACGCATCGCGTGAAGAAGGAGAACTTGCGCCGCCTTCTGGCGCGCACGGAAACTCCGTTTGGTGGAGATGGACGGCCCCGGAAGACGGAACAATCACGGTGGACGTTCCGGACGGCAACGGCGACATGAGCATCAGCATTTGTTCGGGAAGCGGGCCATGGGTGTCGGACGTTGAAGAGATCGCTTCAAGTCGTCCGGACCCGGTGCTGCCCGGAAAAAAACTCAATCATGTTCAGCTTTCGGTCGGACGGGGGATTACCTATGCATTTGCCGTTCGGTCCGTGAAGAACACGGCCGGTTCTTGGTTGCCGACGGGGCCGTGTGACGAACCGGTTATCCCCGGTCGTGATTTCACGTTGCGCATGGATTTCATTCCTGGGGAGGTCGGTCAGTTGCTGGTGAAACGATACGGCGACGAACTGATGGCTTCGTTTGCCGCGCATCCGGGCCGGGATTTTGTCGTGGAAAGTTCCTTTGATCTGGACGGATGGGAAGAACGGGCTGGAGGCGTTGCAACGGGCGTCACGCAGTTGCTCAGTCTGCAAATCGATCCCGATACGCCGACGCAGTTCTTCCGCTTGAAGTTGAAACCCGACGCGGCGCTTCCCTGATGAAGAGCGTCATGGGGCGGTTCCGCCCACGGTCCCCGGCCTTGCCCAATCCCGACGGATCGTTACGATCACCCCATGCCTGACTGGAGATTCGACCGCCGACGCGCCGGAAGCGTCCGTGGTGTTTTGAGATTGCCCGTTCTGTTGTTTCTGACGGCTCTCGTTCAAGACCGCGCCATCGCCCAAACTGACTTTGATCCGCAACGCTTCACCGTTGCCGCCGGTCTGAAACTCGAACTCTTCGCCGCCGAACCGATGCTGGCCAATCCGGTGGCGTTGTCGATCGACGGAAAAGGGCGGATGTTCATCGCCGAATCGCATCGCCGGTCGGCGGGCGTGTTTGACATCACGAAGCATACCGACTGGTTGCTGCGCGATCTTTCGTTTCGTTCGGTGGCCGACCGCGAGACGTTTCTGGTCGATCAGTTCGCCAACGACCCGACGTTCCTGACCAGGAATTCGGAGGTGGTCCGTCTCGTCGAGGACCGGGATGGCGACCATCGCGCCGATCACAGCGAAGTCTTTGCGGACGGTTTTAATTCACCGGTCGACGGAACTGGGGCGGGGATTTTGGTGCGTGGGACGAACGTGTGGTTCGCCAATGTTCCCAACCTTTGGAGGCTCGGTGATTCTGACGACAATGAAATCGCTGCTGGCCGATCACCAACCGGAGATCAGCAGTCGGGTCGGAATTCACAAAAGGCGGAGCCGATGTTCACCGGCTTTGGTGTTCATATCGGCGTGAGCGGGCACGATCTGCACGGATTGATCAAGGGTCCGGACGGGCGGATCTACATGAGCTTCGGTGATCGCGGTGTCTGTGTCACCAACCGCGAAGGCGTGGTCATCAACCTGCCCGATACCGGCGGCGTGCTGCGTTGCGAACCTGACGGTCGCAAGCTCGAAGTGTTTTGTTCCGGTTTGCGCAACCCGCAGGATCTCGCGTTCGACGATCTCGGCAACTTGTGGACGGTCGACAATGACACCGCCGGACCGGATCGATGCCGCGTGTTGCATCTGGTCGAAGGTGGCGACTACGGATGGCGCTGCAGCTACCAGCACATGAAAAACTTCGGTCCGTGGATTTCCGAAGAACTATGGAAAGGTGGGAAAGATGGCGTCATGCCTCCTGCGGGTGTGGTGAGCCAGGGACCGGCCGGGCTGGCGTTTTACCCGGGTACGGGTTTTGGTGACCGCTTTGCCGGCACATTCGTGCATGCGGATTTCCCCGGCGGCGTCTGGGCGTTCACGGTCAAACCACAGGGCGCAAGCTACGTGATTGATCACAAGGAAAGGATACTGTGGAACGTCTGGCCGACCGATGTGGAGTTCGGTCCCGATGGTGCGCTGTACATTCTCGACTGGGTGAGCGGCTGGGCGGAACCGGAAAAGGGCAGGATTTATCGGATGTCTCCGGTCGCCGCTTTGGACAGGACGGACGCGTTGCTCGTCGCCGAAACGCAGCGCCTGCTCGCCGAAGGCATGGGCCGCCGCAAAGAGATGGAGTTGCTCAATCTGCTCGGTCACCAGAATCGTAACGTGCGGCTGGAGGCCCAGTGGGAATTGGCGTCGCGGGGCAGGGACGGGTTTGACGGTTTGCGGCGGGTTGCGTTTTCGAGCCGGGAGACGCTGCCGAGACTTCACGCCATCTGGGCCGTCGGACAGATCGCCCGGCGCATTGAGATCAACGTCGGGCGGGATGATTTTAGCGACGAGCTGTTCTCGATGATTCCGTTGTTGGATGACGCCGATCCCGAAGTGAGGTTGCGCACGGCGGAGCTTCTGGCGGACACGGCCTTGGGCAATGCGAACCTGGCGCTCATCGCGTTGCTCGCCGATCCGGACCCGCGCGTCCAGGCCCAGGCGCTCGTCAGCCAGGGAAAAACCGTGACCAGAATTGAATCCCGCTACGCCCTTTCCGCAGCGGAGAAAGCGAAGAGTTGGTTGAAAGACCGGTTGCCAAATGTGGGGCGTCAGGTGAGCCAATATGTGAACCTAGATTTTGAAGTGTCGTTCCATCCGGGAAGTCAGAACGTCACGGAACTTGTCCGAACCAATCAATCGGCGGATCCGTTCTTCCTGCGGGCGGCGGCTTCCTATTTCAAGGATCTTGAGATCGGCGAATCCGGCTGGCCCAGTTATCGGGGAGTGTCCGGCTGGCCGTCGGCTGCCGCCACCAACGAAACGGCCGCCGTAAGGATCGCGTGGGTGTGGGCGCTGCGAAGCCTGACCAACTCCGCCCTCGCCGGTTTCTTGACCAATGATCAACCGGCCGTGGTTCTCGAAGCCGCCCGCGCGATCAACGACGTTCCCGTCCCGGGTGGTTACCCAGACCTCGCGGGATTGCTTGGTCGCGAAGATTTGGAGCGCGAGATGCAGGAAGCTCCTCCAGGTCCGCGTTCACCGGGCGAACAGATTCTCCGGAGAGCAGTGAACGCGCATTACCGTCTCGGCGGCGCGACCAACGCCCGGGCACTGGTTGAATACGCATCGCGAACGGATGCGCCCGCCGTGTTGCGCGCGGAAGCGTTGTTTCTGCTCAGCCAATGGGAAGTGAAACCGTTTGCCACCGACGCCCCAAAAATCGCCCGCGTGGAAGGTCACGGATCATCACCGATCATTAATCCGGAAAACTATCCGCAGTGGTTCAACCGGGTCAACGGTCTGTGGCAACCGCTCGACGTACGGACTGCCGAAGTCGCCCGAAACGCGCTCAGTCCCGCGATTATCGGGTTGCTTGGCGGCGGACCGGAGACGATTCGAATGGCGGCGATCAGCGCTGCCGTTTCGCTTGAGCTCGACGCGTCTGAGACGGCGTTGGTCGCGATCGCCGGCAGTACCGATGAACCGGCGGCGTTGCGGGCGGCGTCCGTTCGCGCTCTCGGCAGAATTGACGGCGCGAGTCTGGATGAGATTGTACGAGTCGCGCTGGCGGATTCAAACTCCACCGTGCGCGTCGCCGGAATGGAATTGATTGATCGCGTCGACGCGAGTCTGGTGCTTCCTCATCTTGACCGCCTGTTGAAAGAGAGTGGTGAGATTGCATCCCGGCAAGCCGCATTGCGGGCTCTGGGCAAATCGCGTTCGCCGCAGGTTGTGGCACTGTTGAAACATGAATTGGACGCGGCAATTGATGGTGCGATTCCACCGGAGTTGCGGCTGGATGCAGTGGAGGCTGGCCGTGCGAACGGCAATCCCCAACTGATGGAGATCGTCACGCGCTACGAGGATTCCTTGAATCCAGATGATAAACTTTCGGCCTACCGGTTGGCACTGGTCGGTGGTGATGCGGGACACGGGAGAGAACTGTTCTTTGATCATCCGACCGCGCAATGTATCCGATGCCATAAGACGGGAGAAGATGGCGGGATCGTCGGTCCGGCACTGGATTCCGCCGGGCTTCGGCTGTCGCGCGAACAACTGCTTGAGTCCATCGTCCTGCCAAACAACGTGATCGCCACCGGTTTTGAAAACGTTGCGATTGTTCTGAAATCCGGGGAGAACCGTTCGGGCATGGTCACTCGTGAGGATGACCAGCGGGTGTGGTTGGTTTCACCGGAGGAAGGTGAAATGACCGTCGGCAAATCCGATATTGCCTCGCGGGTCCGCGGTTTGTCGGCGATGCCTGACGGGTACGGCGAACTGCTGTCGAAGAGCGACCTGCGGGACTTGATCGAATACCTTTCGACTCTGAAACGACCTGCCGAATAACGGATTGCTTCCATCGAAAGGTTCTGTTTTGCAGATAGACGCCCGTGTTGTCAGTCGACAAACGGCCAGCGAGTGGGCGTCGACTTGATGGCTGTTTTCTTCCGGAGAATACCGCGTGTTTTGAGGATTGTTCCCGCAGACCGCCTTGTTTATCTTCCGGCCCGCACATGATCGAAGTCACCCGACTCGCCAAACACTTTCGCGACCGCAAACGCGGCGATGTGAAGGCCGTGGACGGCGTGAGTTTCACGTGTCAACCCGGGGAGATTTTTGGGCTGCTCGGCGTCAATGGCGCGGGCAAGACCACCACGCTCCGAATTCTCGCCACCTTGATCAAACCCACTTCCGGGACGGCACTAATCGATGGTGCGGACGTGGTGACGGCACCCGATGAAGTTCGTCGTCGGGTCGGATTTCTTTCGACCGCGACGGCCCTGTACGGCCGGCTTACCGCGCAGGAGATGATTGAATATTTCGGTCGGTTGAACGGGCTCGACGAAGCGGAGCTTCACAAACGCGTGGAGGGTTTGATTGAGCGGCTTGAGATGGACGATTTCCGAAACGGCCGCTGCGACAAATTATCGACCGGCCAGAAACAGCGGGTCTCGATTGCGCGTACGCTGGTTCATGATCCGGCCGTCATGATTTTTGATGAACCGACAAATGGTCTGGATGTGCTCGCCGCGCGGACCATCGTCCAGTTCATCCGCGACTGCCGCGATCAGGGGAAGACCGTGATTTTTTCGAGCCACGTCATGAGCGAGGTCGCCCGGTTGTGCGACCGGATCGCGATCATTCATCAGGGACGGATGCGCGTGACGGGCACGGTTGCCGAACTGCGCGAACATTTTGCCGACGATGATCTGGAGGAAGTTTTTGTGCGCGCGCTGGAGGAAACATCATGAGGAGATCTCGCGCGTTGGTTGTCTATTTCAAGGAATTGCGCGATCTGCTGCGTGACCGTCGCACGATCATTTCGATGGTCGTGGTGCCGGTGCTGGTCATACCGGTGTTGATGATCGCAATCGGTTTGATCTCCTACAAGATGGTGAAGAAAGCGCAGGAGGACATCCCAAAGATCATGATTTTGGGCGACGAGAATGCGCCGGAAATCGCGTCGCAGCTGAGGGCGCTCACGAATATCACGGTGGTCCCGGCAGACGCGAATTATACCAACCTGATCGCGGACAAAAAGATTCGCGCGGCGGTCGATCTGCCACCGGGTTTCACGGAATCGATCAAGGACGGTGAGAAAACGGACGTTAAGATTTACGTATACCAGGGCGAACTCAAATCGCAGTTCGGTGCCGATGCGTTGAAGGATTTCTTCGGGCAACTTCGCACGGACACCGTTTCCAACCGGCTCGCCCGACAGAATCTTTCCCCGGAGATTCTGGAGCCGTTTTCGATCAGGACTCAGAACGTCGCACCGCCGCAAAAAGTGAGCGGCAATCTGATCGGCGGAATCATTCCTTACATCATCATTTTGATGAGTCTGACCGGCGCGATGTATCCCGCGATGGATCTGACGGCCGGTGAAAAGGAACGGGGCACGATCGAAACGCTGTTGTGCAGCCCGGCCAGCCGGCTCGATCTGGTGCTTGGAAAATTTCTGATGGTGCTGACCGCCGCGATGGCCACAACGTTCCTTTCGTTGAGCTCGATGGGGACGTCGTTTCTGCTGGCGTCGTCCTATTTCGGACGAAGCGAAGGGGTCAAGTTTCCGTTGGAGATCGACATCCCGTCGTTGTTCATGGTGTTCGTGATGATGCTGCCGCTGGCCGTGTTTTTCTCCGCGCTGCTGATGGTGCTGTCGTTGTTCGCCCGGAGTTACAAGGAAGCCCAAAGTTATGTTTCGCCGCTGATGATCGTGGCAATCATGCCGGCCGTGGCATCGATGATTCCGGGCGTGGAACTTAGTGCAGGACTCTCCATGGTGCCGATCCTCAACGTCAGTCTCGCGAGCAAGGAATTGCTGTCGGGCACTTATCAATGGGGCTATCTGGTGTTGATCCTCTGCTCGTCGACGGTTTACGCCGGGGCTGCGCTGTGGGCGGCGGTCAAACTGTTTCAACGTGAGGAAGTCATGTTCCGATCATAATTTGGGTAGTCGGGCCATTCTTCCGATAATCTTTTCAACAGATCCCGCTTCGGCGTGGTCCACTCATTATGAACCAACTGGCCATCGGCGTCTTGAGCGCCCTGCTTTCCACCAACTCGCCTGTCGCGGTCCGCCTGTCACAGCCTGAACCGGTCGCTCAGGATCCGGCGGTCGAGGCGGAATACCGCGCCCTGCTGGAGGCGGACCAGGCCGCGTTGGATGACGCCAATGGCTGGATCGAGGAGAATGAATCATTCCGTCGCGCGGGTGGCGGGGTGGAACCCGAGGCGTTGGCGTCAAAAATTGCCAGTCGGTTGTCGACTATGCGAAAGGGCTATGAGGAATTCCTAGAAAAGCATCCGCGCCACGTCGACGCGACGATCGCGTACGGAAGTTTTCTCAACGAGATCAACGACGAGGATGAAGCTGAAAAGCAGTGGGACAAGGCGCGGTTGATGGATCCGAGCCAGCCAGCCTCGTGGAACAATCTGGCGAATCACTATGGTCATCGTGGTCCGGTAGCCCTGGCCTTTCCTTATTACGAAAAAGCCATTGAGCTGTCGCCAGCCGAGCCGGTCTACTATCAGAATCTCGCGACCACCGTCTACCTGTTCCGTCGTGACGCCGAGAAGTATTACAACTTCAACGAGCAACAGGTGTTTGATCGGGCGCTGGAGTTGTACCGGAAGGCGCTGGAGCTGAGCGGTGGAAGTTTTGAGGTGGCGAATGATCTCGCGCAGACGTACTACGGCATCCAGCCATTTCGCTACGAGGAGGCGTTGTCGACCTGGAATGAAGTGCTCAAACTTGCGAAGACCGAGATCGAACAACAGAACGTGTTCATCCATCTCGCGCGCATTGAGAACAAGGGTGGGCGGCCCGAAGTGGCGAGGGACTACCTCCGGCAGGTGACGCTGCCGCAATACGCCGCGCTCCGCGACCGCTTGTATCAGTTGATGGACAGGCAGGAGGAAAAGGCGGGGCAGGGGACAGATCTAACTTCCGATCGTGCGGAACAACCTGTTTTCGAGGACCTGCAGAGCGACGAACTGGCAGAGCCCGACGAAGGCGAAGATCAGGAATGACGCTGTCAGATAGATGCCCAGCGCGCTGGTTGGTTCGGGTTTGATGACGCGGACTAATCCCACGTACAACACTTTCGCAGCGAGGATCGCACCAATTCCAGTGCATAACCAGGGATTGATCGCCGGTAGTCCGTTGACTGCGATCATCAGAAACACCGGGGCGAAGCTGTAGGTGACGGCCGTGAAGACTTCTGTGTAAGTCGCTTTGCAGTGCAGGGTCCGCATGAGAACGCGGAGCAACAGCGAGAGGAGGAACACGCAGGCCACCATAAGGATCACCTGGACCGTCTGATAACGGATGATGGTGGCGGGCTCGACCGGTTGGGCGGCCCGCTCGACAAAACCGGTCATGGACGGCAGGTTCCCGAGTGAATGGAGTCCCCATGATTCCAGGGCGCAGACGATCAGGATTGTGGGAATCAGGTAGAGAAAGGCGATTTGCCAGATACTTCGTTTTGCCTGAATGATCGACGCCCAGGCGGTCGATGGTTCGAATATGAGTTGCAATGCCTTGAGCATGGGGCGCGCGAGTCTAGTGGTCGTCAGTTGGAAGACAATAAAATAGCAAACTCGTTCAACCTCTTGAATTTAGGGCGGACTAATCTACCTTCTGGCCATGGTAACTATATTGCGTTCGATGATGCCGTGGTGTGCGGTTCTGGTTGTCGGTGTTTTGTCGACCGGGTGCGCCACGACGCCCCGCGTTGATTGGAATTCTCGGGTTGGTGTTTACTCGTATGACCAGTCCGTGATCGACCTCGGGCCGCCGGATAAGATGGCGAAGCTTTCCGACGGCGGGACCGTTGCCGAATGGATGATAGACCGCGGCCGATACTACGGATCGGCACCCGTTTTCGGTTACTACGGAGCGCCGTACGGCCGATACGGGGCCTACCCCGGTTATTTGGCGACCGCCGAGGTGTTCAACAGAAGCTCAGACACCTATCTGCGGCTGGTGTTCGATCCCCACGGACTCCTGGCGAACTGGACAGATTTCATGAGGTGATTCTCTACTTCACAAATATAAAAAATACTTCATAGTCCCGCCGCATGCGCACTGACAATCGACTGACGGACTTTCTGTCCCGCGTGGCGATTTTGGTCATTGTTCTGATCTGCGTCGTCGGCGTTTTCGGATGGTATTTTCCCCTGATCAAGGAGAACCAGTCGCTGCGCCGCGAGATCGCCGATCAGGAGGCGAAGATGTCGCTGCTCAAGGGCGAGATCAGCAGCAGCAGGAGGAAGCTGACGAGTTACGAGAATGACCCGAGAAGCGCCGAACGTCTGGCCCGGGAGAATCTGGGCTACAGCAAGGAAGGCGAGACCGTTTTTCGGTTCGAGAACTGACCGGTTGCCAGCCCCATGGTGATTTTCCGGAATCGCTTCCGAACGATCAGTTCGCCCGGAGGATGTCGTCAAATTCCACGACAGTCGTGTCATCAAAACTGCGGTTCGGCCCGGCTGATCTGACCAGCACGCCGTTTTCACTGAAGTAGATTCGCAGCGGAGTCTCCCATGGATCGACGAATTCACCCTTGGTGTTTTTCGTAATGTCACGGCCGACCATGATGATGAGGTTCTTGTCATTCTCCCCATTCAGGTCTTTGGCGATTTCGGCGTTGCTGCCACGCGGGTAGTTACCTGTGCGCTCCTTGTATTTTTGGAGTGCGAGAAAAAGACTGTTCACATCCTTGTTGAACTCCTTTGACCGCGCGTTCGCCTGAAAAACCGTGAACGCACGAACTCCTGAGATAATTCCCACCAGCAACGCGATCAAACCGAGGCAATAGACAATTTTCTTCATTTTGCCCGCCACCAAGCATCGGTAGTGCCACGGGTATCAAGTGCGGTTCGGCGTCAGTTCGAACTTCGCAGGCGAAACCAGGTAGGTTCTGCGGGAGGATTGAGAAATGGAAACGTAAACAGCCCGGTCGAACTCGATGCGGACGAGCCCGACATCCAGGATGTCGCCGGGGTCTTGGATTGGAGGGTGTACACCCGGTTCGCGCGACCGGTGCCGGTGATCTGAAGTACGCCGTCGATCAGTTTGATTGTGTCGAGGCGGCCAGCGGCAGGAATGACCGCACGGACATTGGCTTCGGCCGACACCGCGTAGGTGAACCCATCGCCGACGTTGAGGATGGCCTTGTAGTTTCCAGCGTCCTCCAGAGTCACTGCCGGGATTGTGAACGTCGCGGTTCCCTCCACCGTCGTCTGCGAGCTCAAAGAAAGCGTTTCTTCGTGCAGCGAAACCTGCGCCCCGTCCTTGATCCAGAACACCCGGATGTTTGTGTAACCGCGAATGGTTACGCTGAGAGTCAGGGGCTCGCCCAGATTCAGTTCGACGTCCTGAGGCTCCGCTAGAAACACGGGTGCTGGCCAGTTGGCGGTGGGAAAACGCAGGTTTTCCAGGGTGCCACCGACGACGCCGTTTCCGCTTTGGATCGGAAACAGATTGGATATGCGTCCGTCCCCGAGCCGCGCTTGGACGAATACAATCTGCAAGGGCGCCACGGACGGAAACTGGATTGTATTCCCGACAAAGTAACCGTTGTTGACGGAGGCGATGGCGCCGGTCGATTTGACCCGGTCCGGTTCGGTGCCCGCAAACAGCTCGATGGACGTTCCGGCCACGCCGCTTCCGGACGAGGAATTGATCCTCGCTGCGGAGAATCCGCCGTTGCGGAACTGGATGGTTCCGGCCGGAATTCCGCGCACGGTGAGGTAGGCCGGGTTGGTATTAATCCGGCCCGCGTCGTTGTCGACTTGGAGGACGTACCAGCCGGAATCCGTTCGCTGGCAGTTTAGAATCGTCAGGTTCAGGTTGGTCTCATCCGGGATCCGTGCGCCGTGGAGCAGCCACTGATACGTCGTCGGAAGAGATGTGGAAATGATCGGCGCGAAGGTGGCTAAACCGCCGATCGAAGCTGTCTTGTCCGTCGGTTGCCTCGTGACCAACCCCACGCCGGAATCGGCCGCCAAGCTCGTGGTGGCGGCTGTTTCCAAAAGTGAAATCACCAGCAGGAGACAGAACCAAAACTGAAAAAAAACAGGTGTCAACAAGCTCATCAGAAAGGCTATTCATTCGGCTCTGGAGCGCGATCTGTCAATGGCCTAAGTCGCCGGTTGGGGACAAGACCTGACCCTGTTTTCGGACGCGTCGTGCCCCGTGGTTCTTTCCAAGTTCTCGATCATGATCGAGATGAAATTTGGTCCGGCGGTTTCAGACTGATTGTTCAGGGGGATGTTCTGCGGTGTCCTCGCCCGGTCACCTTGCTAAATATAACGTTATTGCGTCCGGTTGACGGAAGTATGACAGAAAAGGCTTTCGTTGGTTGGTGCGGAACGACTATTTTCCGCCCGGACGATGAATATCAACGTGACCAAGATCGCGCTGTATGTGGTGCTGCTCGGGCTTATCTTGTTTTGTGGCAAGAGGTTCTTGGACAAGTATTCCACGCTGATGTCCACGGAGGTGAATTCGGATCCGTACGCGATGGCGGAGATCTACAGTCCCGAACCGACTCCGACAATTCCGGCCGCTGAATCGAGTCCGACATCTGGCATCGGATCAGAACCGGAAACCTTCCAGGGCACCGGGGAACCTGTCGAGGATGGCCCCACGGTGGAAGCCAAAGAGAACAATGGCGTGGTTGCAGGGGCGAGTTCACGGAGGGACCCGCTGGAACTCATGACCAAGCGTTCAATTGACCGGGCGGGCTCAGCCGATGCGTCGGGCATCGGCCTCTACATTGTTGCGCTGTTCGGTCTTATCCTTGGATTTGGTGCTCTGGCAGCGCACGATATTTCGTCTTTCTTCGGACGAAGCACCCACAAGCTCCTTCACAATGAGGAGGGCGAAGGCGTTCACAGCGCCGCCTACGACGACGCCGAGGAAGTCTGGGCCAGCGGCCAGCATCTTGAGGCCGTTCGGATGATGCGCAGTTATCTGAACAAGAACCCGCGCGAAGTTCATGTCATGGTCCGCATCGCCGAAATTTACGAAAAAGACCTTGGGAATTATCTGGCGGCCGCTCTCGAGTACGAAGAGTTGCTGAAGCAGAAACTGCCGAAAGAACGCTGGGCCTGGTCGGCAATTCATCTGGTGAACCTGTATTTCGGAAAGATCGACAAGCCGAAACTGGGTATCGAGCTGCTCTCCCGGATTCACCGGGAATACGGTCAGACGGCGGCGGCGAACAAGGCCCGCAAGCGGTTGATCCAGATCGATCCCGGATTCCAGAGTGAGCTGGATCTGTGGGAGGCCAGTCAGGATGACGGCAACAACGACGAACAGGAGGAGGACTACGCCGAGGAAGATTCTTCGAACTCCGCTGCGTTGGCGGGTGATCAGTCCGACAGCCCGCTTCCAAAGGGCTTTCGGATGAAAAAGTAGCCGTTCCGTTCTGTTCGCGAATCCCGCCCGCGCTTTGTGTTCTGTTCAACGAACCCGTTCCGGATCAGAATTAGCCATTCATGATAACTCGACGCAACTTTATCACCGGGTCTTCGCTGTCGGCGCTTGCCCTCGTCGCGGGTTGCCGGACAGGAAAACCATATACTGTGAAATCTCTTTCCACCGAACAGCGTCCCCTCGTCGTTTCCACCTGGCCGTTTGGAAAACTGGCCAACGACAAGGCGCTATCCATCGTTCAGTCCGGCGGCGGCGGGCTCGACGCCATTGTCGACGGGATCGGCGTCGCCGAGTCGGACCTGATGAACAGCTCCGTTGGCGCCGGAGGCCTGCCAAATGCGAACGGTGTTTTGCAGCTTGATTCATGCATCATGTCCGGCCCCGGCCATCAGGCGGGCGGAGTCGCGGCGATCGAAGGCATCGAGCACCCGATCGCCGTTGCGCGAAAGGTCATGGAAAAAACACCCCACGTGCTGGTCGTCGGCGAGGGCGCAAAGCAGTTTGCGCTCAGCGAGGGATTTCACGAGGCCGATCTTTTGACTGAGAGTTCGAAAAAAAGCTGGGAAGAATGGAAGCAAAAAAAAGACGGTGAGACGGGGCATGACACCATCGCGATGCTCCTTCTGATGCCGGACGGGAATCTCTACGGCGGGTGTTCCACCAGCGGGCTCGCCTGGAAGCTGCCCGGCCGGGTGGGGGATTCGCCGATCATCGGCAGCGGACTCTACGTGGACAATGAAGTCGGCGCGGCCGGGGCAACGGGTGTGGGTGAAAACGTGATGCGCTACTGCGCCACCTACCAGATCGTCGAATACATGCGTCTGGGTGCGAGCCCGACTGAGGCCTGCATCGAGACCATTCTAAGGATTGCCCGGAAAGATCCGAAGGGGATCGATCTGGCGATCAATTTCGTTGCGTTGGACAAGCGGGGAAACTATGGCGCGGCCGGCGTCGGTAAGGGGTTCGACTATGCCGTGGCCTTCCCCGGTTACAGCGAGGTGCTCCACAGCGTGGCGCTGAGTTCTACGGAGAACAAGGTGATCGGCGGGCATGTTGTGGATTGAGATGGGTTTCAAATTTTGCTTCAAACAAAGCTCCGCTGATGCTATTTCGTCGCACATGAAATCCCGAATGCTTCTCGTCCTCGGCCTCCTCCTCGTTGGTGTTCAACCCGTGTTGGCGCAGCGATGGACGATCTCACCGTTTGCCGGATATCGGTTTGGCGGCTCGCTTCAAAGCTCTTCCACCGGCGCCGAGATCCTGATCGATGACAGCTTGAGCTACGGCCTGGAGCTCGATTTCGATCCGATGGACTCCGGATTGAAGTTTGCGCTGCTTTACAGCCATCAGGGGACCACTGCCCAGCTCACCGACTCCCTCCTGAACCCGAGCGTTGATGTCGACGTGGATCAGATCATGGTGGGAGCGATTCAGGAACTTTATGACGACAAGTTCCGCCCGTTTGTCGGAGCCTACGTGGGTGCCACCTACATGCAGCCGACCGGTTATGAAAATGACCTGAAATTCGGCTTCGGGCTGGCGGTCGGCATGAATTACTACATCACGAAACACTTTGGCGTGCGTCTCGACCTCCGTGGATTCGGTACGTTGATCAACGGCGATACCGGGTTTCTCTGCGCCGACGGATCCTGTCTGGTTGAATGGTCGGGATCCGTGATGTGGCAGGGTGAAGCGGCCGGCAGCATCTTCGTGACGTTCTGAGAATTGTCCGGTCGGTTTCTCTGTTCGGCCGGGCGGGTCCGGGCCACGGCGCGCCTCACACCTTTCCGAGCAACGCCAGTACTGCCTCAGTCTTGGTGTTGACCTGGAGTTTGTGGTAGATACTCCGGATGTGAGTGCGGACCGTTTCGGTTCCAATCTCCATCTTGTCGGCGATCTCCCGATAACGAAATCCCTTCGCCATGTGGTCGAGCACTTCGTGCTCCTTGGGAGTGAGCTGGCTGATGAGTTTTGAATTGGCCTGTTTTCTCTGGAAGAACTGAACGACTTTCCGGGCGATCGGGCCGCTCATCGGGGACTCTCCGCGGGTCACCTGCCGGATGCCTTCGAAGAGTTCATCCGTGGAGCAACGCTTCAGCAGATATCCGGTGGCTCCCGCCTCCAGCGCGGCGAAGATCTTCTCCGTTTCCTCGTAGACCGTGAGCATGACAAACTGCATGTTCGGATTGCCGGACTTGATGCGGGCGACGCATTCGATGCCGTCCATCGCCCCGAGGTTAATGTCCATGAGCACGACTTCGGGCTTGATCTCGGGGATTTCCTTCACTGCGTCGTTTCCGGAAGAGTGCATGCTCACGCATCGGAACTCTCCGGAAACGTCAATCAGCTTCGAGAGATTCTTTCGAATACCCGCGTCGTCATCCACAATTGAAACTCTGGTAAACATGATTTGGTCCCTGATTACTTCCTGTTTCCTCACCAATCTATCCACAAAACCAGACTATCTGGCAACCCTATTTCTACGTAACCCGGTCTCGTTTTTATTGGAAGCATGGAAAATAATTTTAACTACTGTGCCGTCGTTCACCGTGCTCCGCACCGAGCAGACACCGTCAATGCCGGTCATTCGGGCCACCATGTTCTTCAGACCGTTGCCGCCGCCTTGAGGAACCTGTTGGGAATCAAACCCATCGCCGTTGTCCGAGATGCGAACCGTGAATTTTTCACCGCCGTTCGAGATGGACAGTTTCACCTCGGTGGCGTTGGAGTGTTTGATGACATTGTTGATGGCTTCCTTGAAGACCAGGAATACGGCGTGCCGGTGTTCGGGGGAAAGATAGGCCTGCGACAAGTGTTCTCCGGAGTTGTTATGGCAGGCGATCTGGGCGGCGGACAGGAGGTGCTCCGCGTATTGGATCAGGAAATCAATGGTGTTGTCCGAGTTGTCGTTGTCGGGTTTGGCGGCCCAGACGATTTCCTCGACTGCGCGGGCGGCCTGACGCACGGCGATATTCAGTTCGTGGGTCTGTTCCTTGGTCAGGCTCCGGTCCTCCTGTTCGGAAATTTCGGCGATCAATGAGATGTGGGTGAGCCGACTTCCCAGATCATCATGCATGTCCCGGGCGATACGTTCACGTTCGGAGATCAACGCCGTTTTATGCTCAAGGTGCTGGATTTTATTGACCACCCGCATCCGTCGGCTGTGCAGGAGCAGGCCCGTCCCGATGGCGGAGAGGCCGACGAACAGGTAGAACCCCCACGTCTGATAATAATAGGGAGGACGCTCGATTCTGAGCGGGGTCACGGATTCACTCCACTTGTTCTTGGCGGTGGCGACGCGGGCCTGGAAGGCGTAGCTGCCGGGTTTGAGCGTGGTGTAGAGCGCTCTTGGCGCCTTCACGTCCAGCCATTCGGAATTGTCATCCCCCCCCAGTTTTACCTGATAATGGGCCGTGTCAGTGAGACTCACGGACGGTGCGGAAAGCTCGATCTCCAGGAGGTCACCCTGATCGGGGCGGAGGACCAGTTTGCCCCGGAGGAAGGAGGGGTCGTTGGTGGTGTTGTCGTAGATCGTCTTCCGGTCGAGCGTAATGCGCTCGATGATCGGCGGGATGGGCTGCGGAATATTCTGGAACAGGCCGGGATCAAAGGTGGAGGCGGCCTTGATCGTCGGGATCCACAGATTCCCCTCGTGATCGATGATGCCGGCGGGTTGGTGTTCGCCGTTCGTTTCGGCGTTCAACATTCCATCCGAGGAATCAACGGTCATCATCGCTACCGTAACGGTTTCATCTTCGAGTGCGGCATTGAGTTCGCTCACGGAAATCCGGTGGACGCCCTGGAGCGAGGTCATCCACAGATTCCGGTAACGGTCGATCAGGATCTGGTTGATGGTGCCGGCGGGAATTCCCCGGCTGTCGCCGATCGAACGGATGACTCCATTGCGAAGGCGTGTCACGCCGTTGTCGGTGCCAACCCAGACGGTTTTGCCGTCGGGATCGCGGGTCAGGGCGAATACCTCGTCGCCGCTCAGACCGTTGGCTGTGGTAAAATGTTTGAACGCACCATCTTTCAGGATGGCCAGGCCGCCTCCTTCGCTTCCCATCCAGATGGATCCGTCGGAGTGTTCATAGATCACGCAGATGTTCGACATGGGGAGCGGGGGGATGGACTGTGAATCGTAGTGGACGAAATCACCGGAGGGATCGATTCGTGTCGCCCCCATCGTGCTACCGATCCAAAAGAATCCTTTGGAATCATAAATCATCTCGGAAATTCGCTCTGACCCTCCCTCGAGCGGGCCGCTCCACAAGGAGTGGGCCGGGGACAGGTGGACGACAAAGTTGGTGTCGATGAGCAGCGGGCCATGATGTTCGTTGGAAATCCAGAAACCGCCGTCGGGGGCCGCGCAGACACTGCGGATGCGCTGATCATCCGTGTTGATCTGAATGACCGTAACTTCCTGATTCGACCGGTTCAAAATGGCGGAGCCCCGGCCGGTTCCGATGAGGAATTTATCCTTGGTCAACTGCGTGATGCAGGCCACGAAGTGGTCTGGCAGGCCGTTGAGCGACGAGTAATTGTCCACCGTCCGCTTCTTGAGCAGCACCAAGCCCTCCTCGGATCCGAGCCAGTAATCATCGTTGTGTTTCAGGAACGTGTCCACCAGCGTGACTCCGTAGCGGCTGTTCAGGTTGATCGACTGTTTGAGGCCGCCGGAATAGCGGGTAAGGACACCGTCGGTGTGGCTCACCCAGATGTCACCGGCGTCATCCAGCGCGAGCAGACGGATCGCTGGATACCCATCGGGATGGCTGGGCTCGACCAGTTCCGCCGGTTCGCCTGGAAGGAACCGGTGGACGCCGTCGTTGTTCTGATACCACACGTAACCGCGGGAATCGGGTCCCTCCAGTCCGCGCCACGAGGCCTTCAGCGGTTCGGCCGTCTGCAGGCCCCAGGGCAGTTCACCGAATCGCTCCAGGGCGGGGTTGAACAACTGCGAATAAGGAGGGCTGAAAACAAGCAGCTGGTCGCCACCGTACACGCGGATGGATTGCAGCATCGACCGCTTGAGGCCGTTCGTCCGGCCGTACATGGTGGTTTGTCCGTCGGTGTGGCGGACCAGCCCTCCCAGTGTGGCCAGCCACAGCTCTCCGTTTGTAGCCTTGGCCATCCCGGATATATCGTCATAGGGCGGCGGCAGCGGGATTTCCACAAAGTCCCGGCTGTTGCTCCGATAGAGCCCCTTTTGCGTTGAGACCCAGAAGTGTGAATCGTCATCCGGGAGGATTGCGGTCACCGTATCGGACCGAAACGCCTGCCGGTTGTTGGGGTCAAACGCGACGAAATCCTCGCCGTTGAAGCGGGTGATGCCGAAAAACGAGCCCAGCCAGAGATAGTCCTGATGGTCGATGAAGATCGCGGACACGCGGTTGAAGGGCAGGCCGTCCTGGATATCCCAGAACTGCGGCTCGTAATGGTCGAACAAGCTTGGCTCCCCGACATCCGGAAGCTCCCGGGCGACGATGAGTTCCCCCATCCGATTGGTGATGCCCTGACATTGCGCTGCGGTGGCGAATGCGAGGGACAGCGCCCAGAACACCGGCTGAAGCCGGCCCCATCTGTTCTTTGGTTTCATCATCGCGAGACGTTTAATTGAAATGATTTTCTACCCGGCTTGCTGTCTCACCGCCGGCCGCGACCTCCCGACGGGCTCTCGTCCCGCGCGCCCTATGCCGGCAACGTTTCCAGGCTGAGCCGCGCGAGCAGCTTTTTGTGAATCCCGTCAAAGCCGCCGTTGCTGAACACGCAGACCACATCCCCGGCGGCCGCTTCCGAAACTACGTGCCGCACGATCTGCTCGACGTCTTCGAGATAGGCGGAGGCTCGTCCGGCGGCTGCGATGTCGGCCATCAGCCTAGCTGGATCCAGCCGTTCTCCTTCGGACAGCTGGTCCAGCCGTGCGACCTGCGCCACCACGATGTGATCGGCCTCAGTTAGTGCGGAGACCAGATCGTTTTGAAACACTTTTCTGCGCGTCGTGTTGGAACGCGGTTCGAACAACGCCCACAATCTGCGCCCCGCGTACCGGTGCCTCAACGCCTTCAACGTCTCGCGGATCGCCGTTGGATGATGACCAAAATCGTCGATCACTGTGATGCCCCGGACTTCCCCGGAAACTTCCTGCCGTCGCCGGATTCCCTTGAACGTGTCGAATGCCGATTGAATCTGTTCGTCGGTCAGTCCCGCATGACGCGCACATGCGATGACGGCCATCGCGTTACGCACATTCAGCTCCCCGATCATCGGAATGCGAAACCGGAACGCACCCAGCGTGAAGGACGAACCGCTTTCGTCAAACGCCGATGCTTCGCAGCGCACGTCGTTTCCCGGACCGGTGCCGAACCGTTTCACCGGGCAGTGTTTCACGTCGAGCAACGGCGCGATGTTCGCGTCGTCGCCGTTCACGAGCAGCAGTCCGTTTCCCGGCACGATGTTGATCAGCCTCCGGAACGAAGTCTGGATCGCCGGCAGGTCCGCAAAAATATCCGCGTGATCAAATTCCAGATTGTTGATGATCGCGACCTCTGGGAGGTAGTGGACGAACTTGCTGCGCTTGTCGAAAAACGCGGTGTCGTATTCGTCGCCCTCGATGATGAACCATTCGCTGTCCGTGAACCGCGCGCCGCGCCCGAAGTTGTTTGCGATACCGCCGATCAGATAGTTTGGGTTCAATTGATTGTGCTCGAACACCCAGGCGAGAAGCGCCGTCGTGGTCGTCTTGCCGTGTGTGCCGCAAACCACGAGCGCCCGCTTCCCGCGAATGAAACCCTCCTTTAGCAGCTCAGGCAGCGAACAGTAGCGGAGCTTGCGATTCAGCACCGACTCGACCTCGGGATTGCCACGCGACACTGCGTTGCCGACAACGACCAGGTCGGGCGCTTCCGCCACGTGACTCTCGTCGTATCCCACGCGCACTTGGATTCCCTGTTCCTCGAGAAACGTCGACATTGGCGGATACACGTTCCGATCCGAACCCGTCACCGTGTGGCCGCGTGATTTCATGGCCGCAGCGACTGCTGCCATCGCCGTTCCGCAGATCCCGATAAAATGGACGTGTTTGAATGAATCCAGCACCGCGAGAGAATGGGTGAAAGCTGGACCGGCGTCAGCCGCAAATATCGAATTTCCGATGGCTGTGATCATGTAAACGTTCCGGGCCGCGACCGGTCCCCGGTCACAGCGGTTCCACCAACGACGAGGCGCTCCGTTTTGCCAGGCCTCACCGTCACGGACAGGGGCT
Source organism: Verrucomicrobiota bacterium (assembly GCA_041689265.1). Taxonomy (GTDB): domain Bacteria; phylum Verrucomicrobiota; class Verrucomicrobiia; order Limisphaerales; family RI-55; genus JBDNGP01. The sequence goes on along the minus strand of JBDNGP010000046.1, from coordinate 5,799 downwards.
GCCCGCGCAGAGATCAGTCCGGCTGTTCTTGAAGCCCAGCTCGCCTGTGCGCTCAGACGCACAGTGGACAAGTTGAGCGGAATGTAGTCTTCTGCTGACGTTGATGAAGATTTGTGGAAACGAGATGCTAGGGATTTCAACCTGATGGAATTCCAGATACAAAAACAGAGCGCCGCCGAAGGTTTGGTGACTGGGTGGCGGAATTTATCCGGCGCTCGGGATTCACATTTGGAGCCGCTTTCAATCTGTCTCAGACTGTCGCTTGAGGTTTGGAGGGTTGCGGGCTAGTCTCAGCGTCAATCAATCATTGCCTGACTATTATGATGCCTCAGTGGAAAGTCCTGCTCACCCGAGCCAGTTTGCTGTTTGTAATCGCACTGGGGTTTGACTCTCAAATATTCGCGGCCGAACCCGCCATGTTCGAAGCCGTGTCGGCGATTCCGTCGCTGAACTCGCTGCCCGCTCCGGAGGCGGCGGAGAAACGGAGCCGGTTGGTGAGACTGGCTCCCGCCGTGCCGCAGTCTCGAACCGACGGGCGGCGGGTGGCGCCCGAGATGAACGTGAATCTCTTTCCGGATCGCGAATTGAAACTGACGGTCGATGAACAGCGCCGCACGGAGTTCGGAGGATATGCCTTTCGCGGTCAGATCGGGGATGATCCATTGAGCACCGGCCTGTTTGTCACCCAGAATGGCGTGATGGCGGGTGTGGTGAACATCCCCGGCGAAGGCGCGTTCAAGATCCAGTACGTCGGGAACGGGATTCATCAGATCGTCGAACTGGACCCGTCGAAGATGGCTCGTTGCGGTGTGGATCTGCTGCCGGACCAATTCGTGGCTCCGGCTGGCAACAACAATAACAATAACAACAACGGCAGCGATAGTGTCGGGCCCCCCGCGGAGCCGGGCGGTTTGCCGGTTGCGTCGGAACCGACGCCGACACCGTCACTCGACGGCCTGCCCGGGCTGCAGGATGAGGCTCCCACGATTGTGGACATCCTGGTCGTCTATACCGAATTATCAAAGGCCGGTGCGGGAGGGAAGGACGGGATCGAAACGCTGGCCCAGCTCGCGATCGAGGAGTCGAACCTCTGCTTCAGCACCAGCGGGATTAACATGCAGTTGAACCTCGTCAATGTCGTACAGGCGAACTATACGGAGACGGGGAACATCGAATCGGATCTCTACAATCTTTCGGACGGAAGCATCCCGGACCTGGAGACTCTGCGTTACGCCGATTACAAGGCGGATCTCGTATCGATGATCACGGAACGTGAGGACAGCGGCACGATCGCCGGTATCGCGTGGATCTTGTATAATTTGAGCGACCCTGGAAATCGGGACTCCAGCGCCTTCAGCGTCGTGCGCCGCGCCTATGCCGTCGGCAACTATGTGTTCCCGCATGAGATCGGGCACAACCTGGGTTGTGCCCACGACCGCAACAATGCCGACAACACCTACCGCGCGTTCCCCTATTCCTATGGCCAGCGGTTTACCGCTCAAGGGGTCACCTACGCGACGGTGATGACGTATCCGCCGGGCGTGCGCATCCCGTATTTTTCCAACCCGGACATTTCCTACAACGGCACACCCACGGGGGTCTCGTCCAATTCCCTGTTCGCGACCGATAACGCGGCGACGATTCGTTACACGTCCGCGAATGTGGTTTCAAAATACCTGACCGTCGCGCGGCGTTACTCGTTTGCCGATGTTCAATTCACCGGTAACGAGGCGGGCGGCAGTGTGTTGGTGACGGTCAAACGCGTGGGTTCCTCGATTAGTGGCATGTCCATCCAGTATGCGACCGCGGACGACTCGGCGAAGGCCGGACAGGACTACGTCGCCACGAACGGCACGCTGGCGTTTGCTGTGGGCGAGACGGAAAAGTCGTTCTCCGTGAACCTGATCAACGATTCTTTGCACGAATTGCCGGAAACCTTCACCGTCCGCCTCTCCATCCCCAGACCGCTGGGAAACTCTGCGCTGGGCACGCCTGAAACCGCGATGATCGTGATCGAGGATGACGAAAGCAGCTTCTTCGCGCAGACCAGCTCGATGAGTGTTTTTGAGAACGTCGGTCAGGCGAGTGTCATGGTGGTGCGCAGCGGGCAGACAAACACCACCGCGACGCTCGACTATGCGTTGGTGAACATCACCGCTTTCGGCGGCCAGGATTTCGTCGCTGCGTCCGGACAGATCACTTTCCTGCCCGGTGAGAAACTGAAGCCCGCGAACATCACCATCCTCAACGACTTCGTGCCTGAATCGGACGAAACGTTCCGTCTGCAATTATCCAATCCCTCCGCAGGCGTGGTCCTGGTGCAGCCGTCGTCCGTCGTCGTCAAGATTCTCGACGACGACCGGCCCGGCGGCCTCGTCCCGTACGCGGACAACTCCGGGGATTTGAACGACATCGTGTATTCGGTGAAGGTGCGCCCCAATGGAAAACTCCTGGTGGGCGGGGTCTTCTCCCAAGTCCACGGCAGGCGGCAGGCGGGCATCGCCCAGCTGAATCCGGACGGCACGTTTGATCCGACATTTGATCCCGGAATAGGGGTCGATGGTTCGGTTCTCGCGGTGGATCTCCTCGCGGATGGACGGGTCGTGTTGGGTGGGGATTTCAAGGCGGTCAACGGCGTCACTCGCTACAATATTGCACTGCTGCACGAGAACGGATCGTTGGACGAATCATTTGATCCGGGCGTCGGCCCCGACGATTGGGTTCGTGGAATCGCCATCGACGCGAATCAAAAGATCGTGATCGGCGGGTTCTTCAAGAACTACGCGGGAACCCCTAAGAATTACATCGCCCGGCTGGGACTGAATGGGGCGCTCGACAATTCGTTCAACTCGAGCCCCGGCCCAAACAGCGCGGTACGCTCGGTCGCGGTCGATGCGAACGGCAAGATCGTGATCGGCGGCGACTTCACCCAGGTCAGCGGGAATTTCGGGCAGTACTACGGTCGGTTGCTGGCGAATGGAAACTGGGATTCCTCCTTCGGCCAGTTGGTCGGGGCGAATTCTCCCGTACGCGCGGTGGCGGTTCAGCCGGACGGCAAGATTCTCCTCGGCGGTCAGTTCACCGTCCTGGACGGCCAGTCCGCCCGATACGTCGGCCGGCTCAATTCGACCGGTTCGTATGACCCCACGTTTTCGACTGCGAACGGGCCAAATGATTTTGTGCGTGGTCTGGTCGCCGTTTCATCGGACAACGGCGTCGTGATCGGCGGCGATTTCACCGCCGTTGGCGCGACCAGCCGCAGCCGGATCGCCAAGCTGACTTCCACCGGTTCGGTGGACACCGTCTTCAATCCCGGGTCCGGCGCGAATGCGTTGGTCTGGTCGGTGGATACCGACGCCCCCGGTCGGGTTCACGTGGGCGGCGAGTTTACACAAATGAACGGTGAACCGCGTCTGCGGATCGCCACACTGCGGGTGACCGCCAATCAGGACACATTCGAGCCAGTCATCTCGCCGCTGTCGCAGAGTGGTCTCGCGGGCGGACAGGTCCGGTTGAATTTCTCCTCCAATCCCGGCGCGAAATACGCCTTGGATTACGCTCACGACCTCGGCGGAATCTGGACGCCGATCGTGACCAACACCGCGTCCGGCAGCAACATGGAGCTGATCGATGCTGCTCCCGCGCCCGACCATCGCTACTACCGAATTCGCCGTGCGAACTAGTTCGACAGCGTCGCCTCGATGACGAGCGGCAGATGATCCGAGGCGTCGCTTGAAAGCACGTCCGCACTTTTCACACTCCAGGACATTTTCGGAAACAGATAAACGTAGTCGATCCGCTTGGTCGGGACTTCGCTTGAGTAGGTGAATCCGTCTCCGCTCCCACCTTCCACCCACGCATCGATGAATGTTCCTGTCATTCTAGAATAAACCGCGCCGCCCGGCTGATCGTTAAAATCGCCCGCGATGATGACCGGATTTTTGCCCGACGCGGAAACGAACTCCTCAATCTCGCCCATGTTGTTGATTCGCTCAGCGGGGTCGGGCCGGTAGTCGAGATGCGTCGCGGCAAACGTGATCAAGCGTCCGCCAATTTCGATGTCGGCGGAAAGCAGTCCGCGTTGTTCACCTGGGCGGAGCATCTGGTAGTGAAGGTTGGTCGAGCTGAGGATCGGCTGCCGGGAAAGGATCGCATTTCCGTATGCGCCGCCCTGGAAATCGATGTTCTTCTCGAACACAAAATGCATTCCTGTCAGCCCGGCCAGATCCGCTGCGATGTCGATTCCGCCGGTGCGCTCGGTTCCCTTGTCCACTTCCTGAAGCGCCACCAGATCGACGTTCTGGTCGCGAATCAGTTTCGCGATCCGATCCAGATCGACGCGCTCATCCAGCCCACGACCGTGATGAATGTTGTAGGTCATCACGCGGATTGCGACCGGCGGAGCGACGTGAGAATTGTGCTGGCAACCCGCGACGACGATGACGCCGAGGCAACAGATCAATTGGTGGAGAAATTGTTTCATGAGATCAGGGCGACCGCCGCTTTCAACGATTTCGCAACCTCTACGGCGGCCTCGGCAGGCGGCATGTTTCTGAGCGGTGCGTAAAACGGTTCCACCAGAAGCGGGCCGTCGAATCCGGTTTCGGCGACGGCGGTCAGGAAATCTTTGAGTGGCAGCACGCCGGTGGTCGCCGGCATTCCGCGTTGGTTGTCCTTCTGTTGCTCACGTTCGATTCCTTCGGGTGCGTCGTTGATTTCGACGCTGACAATCTGCGACTTCTTGATCGCTTTGAGATCGTCGACACTTTCACCGGACGTCCACCAGTGCCACGAGTCGAGGATCAATCCAAGATGCGTTCCGCCAGTCTCGTTGATCAGTTCGACCATTTCGGCGGACGTGTGGATGAAGGGGTGTTTGCGATTGAACCGGAGCAGCTGCGTGCCGACGTATTCCAGCCCGAGCCGGATGTCGTGTTGCGCCAGAATCGTATCAATACGTTTGAGCCGTTCTACGTGAAGCTGAAAATTCTGACGGTACGTCAACGCGTCGCTCGACGGTGATATCCATGTGGTCATTCGCGGGATACCCAGCCGGTTGACCTTCGGGCAGATCTCCTGAAGCTGACGAAGCCCGTCCTCAAACGTCTTGTCGTCGCGCCGAAAATCGACCGTCAGCCCGCAGGTTCCCCAGACGAGATTCTTTCCCGCGCGCAGCTCATTCAACGCATCGAGTTGCGAAACGTTCATGGCCGCGATCTGTCCGGTGTCGCCGCCCACGGATTGAAAACCGTTCCGTGAGGCCAGCTCGACGGCGAGGGTCTGGTCGCACTTCATGCCGAGTTTGGGGAAGGTGAGATCGAGCTTCATGTGGGACTTCGTTTGTTGCTGTGCGAGGAGTGAGAATGGATACGCCGCCAAGGTGACAACTGCGGCTGACACGCCGGTCCGGTTGATGAAATGTCTGCGGTTCATGGTGAGGCGGGCACTGTGACCATCGTCGACCGGAAAATCAAACCTGATCGCAAACGGACGGGTGACTGGTTCCGGAGTTTACGCGAATTTCGTGAATAGGCGCGAACAGGGAAACGATCGAAACAAAGGGCTTTGATATCGTTGTCCTCCGCGAAAGAATCGCCGCAACTTTTCTGGAAACCCGAAGGTTAACGTATTTTAGTGGAACGAGTTTGAACATTGTGGGTCTTAGAGCCTGTCCGAAAAATCGGTGGAGCCCGGATTTCAGGCCAGTCGGCGGAGCAGAACGCCGATCATGGCGAGCTGAATCCAGCCGGTGGCGCTGGATTCGGTCTTTTCATAATCCCTTACCAGGCGGCGCTGCTG